>NZ_JAPCIS010000005.1:0-222027 GCF_027707425.1 Aeromonas sp. QDB63 | reverse complement strand
ACTGGTAACCCATTGATATTAAATGACTAAAATTTTCATTTTTTGTTCGTGGGATACTTGTTCGCACTTTCCCTAGGTCGATTTTTGACTCGGCCCTTTTCTAAAATTGCCCCATTTTCTTCAAAAATCAGGCTTTATAACCATTTTCACCCCCTTTCTGGGGGTATTCCCCGATTTTAGGTAGATCTTTCCTGTGCCCTTATCAATTGATCCGCGAATTCAACTTCGAAGTGCGACACTCGCCTATGCCGCCTGACGGTACTCTTCGAATACCTTGACAGGCTGCCTGAATCCGAGACATTTCCGAGGTCGTAGGTTGAGCCACTGCTCCGCTCTCCTGACATCCTCGTCCGTGACCTCTCTCAGGTCTGTTCCCTTTGGGATAAACTGCCTCAACAGCCCATTGCTGTTCTCGTTCAGACCGCGCTCCCACGAAGAGTAAGGGTGCGCAAAGTAAGTCTCGGCACCCAGCGCTTCCTCTATCGCCTTGTGTTCGGCAAACTCGCCGCCGTTGTCAAAGGTGATAGTATGCACCTGCTCGATGTAGGGCGTTAACATCTCGATTATCGCATCCCGCACCACCCCAGCCTGTTTGCTCGCGACCCGCTTGACCAGATAGAGCCGGCTCTTGCGCTCCACCAGGGTGACCAGTGCACCTGTGCCTTGCTTGCCCAGCACCGTGTCCGCCTCCCAATCACCGAGCCGCTCCCGGCTATCGACGATAGCCGGCCGTTCATCAATAGAGCGGGCTTCCTTGATGGGAGAACGCAGGCTGCTCGCCCCCTTGCGGTAGCGCTTGTGGCCCTGGCGCAGATGGCGGTACAACTGGCCACCCCGGGCTTTGTCGGCGGCCACATGGCGGTATATCCACTCGTGACTCACCATGAGGCCTATCTGCTTGCCCACCGTGCTTATCTGCTCCGGGCTCCACCACCAGGCGAGTGTCAGCTCGACAAACTGGATGACATCGGCAGATAGCCGAGATTTGGCCGCACTGGCCCGTCGGTGGGTGGCGTGCTGATGCGCATTGTCTGGCTGGTAGCCCTGCGGCCCGGCGTTACGACGCAGCTCCCGGTAGAGGGTGGAGCGATGAACGCCAATGGCGCGTGCGGTGGCAAGGATGGACATCCCCTGTGCGCGAAGCACCGATAACTGGTATCGTTGCCCCTCGGTCAACTGCTGATAGCTCATGGTGATACTGCTTATACTTTGGCGAGCAGAAGGGTACCACCAATCAGCAGTTGGCCACCTCTCGCCATTCATCCATGAGTGTCGCACTTATTATCTGAATTCCCGATCCACTCGGAACAGGTTCGCCAGCGTAAACAGCATCGCCAATTGATTGTCGTTCTTCATCAGCCCCTTGTACCGCGCTTTGACGAAGCCAAACTGACGCTTGATGAGCCGGAATGGGTGTTCAACCTTGGCTCGGATGCTGGCCTTGAGTCTTTCAAACTGGATAACGGCCTTGTTCTTGCGCGGACGTTGTTTGAGCGCTTTGACCTTGCCTGGGCGTTCGGTAATGGCCCATTCGACCTTTACCCCAGCCAACTCCTCACGCTTGGGTGCCCCTTGGTAACCGGCATCACCAAACACAAATTCCTCCTTCCCGTGCAGCAGATTGCCGGCTTGATTGAGGTCGTGCTCATTGGCCGCGGTGGTTGCCAGGCTATGGGTCAGGCCGCTTTTGGCATCGACGCCGATATGGGCCTTCATGCCAAAGTGCCACTGGTTGCCCTTCTTGGTTTGGTGCATCTCGGGGTCGCGCTGCTGGCGCTTGTTTTTGGTCGAACTGGGGGCCTCGATGATAGTGGCATCAACCAAGGTCCCCTGAGTCATCATGATGCCGGCGTCAGAGAGCCACTGATTGATGGACTCGAAGAGCTGGCGAGCCAGTTGGTGCTGCTCCAGCCGATGGCGGAAGTTCATGATGGTGGTACGGTCAGGGATAGCTTGGTCGAGGGAAAGCTTGGCAAAGAGGCGCATGGAGGCAATCTCGTAGAGCGCGTCCTCCATCGCTCCGTCACTGAGGTTGTACCACTGCTGGATGCAGTGGATACGCAACATGGTCTCCAGCGGATAGGGGCGACGACCATTGCCGGACTTGGGATAAACGGGCTCAATCACGGCCAGCATTCTTGACCAGGGCCGCAACGCCTCCATACGGGCAAAGAACGCTTCTTTTCGAGTTTGACGGCGTTTGCTGTGGAACTCGCTGTCGGCAAATGTCAATTGATGAGTCACGTTGAGCTTCGTCCCTGATGCCAAAATGATGTGGCGATGATCTCACATCAAGGACTTGTTCGCACCTTCCCCAGCGTTTGAGCTCCTCGCTGATGTATTCCGGACCGTTATCACAGCGGATGGCCGCCGGTTTGCCACGCCACGCTATCACCTGCTCCAACGCCCGTTTGACCCGCGAGGCGGGAAGCGAAAAATCGACTTCGATACATAACGCTTCCCGGTTGAAATCATCTATCACATTGAACAACCGCACCGAGCGTCCATCGGACAGCTGGTCATGCATGAAGTCCATCGACCAGCAGGTATTGGGTTTTGCAGGAACCGCCAACGCCGCCGGTTTTGCACGCACCAGCCGTTTCCTGGGTTTTATCCGCAGGTTGAGCTCCAGTTTCCGATAAATCCGGTACACCCGCTTGTGGTTCCAGCCAAACCCTTTGACGTTGCGCAAATAGAGGAAGCAGAGCCCGAAGCCCCAGTTGCGCTGGCTGGCTGTGATGCGCAGCAGCCAGTCGGCGATGAGCTGGTTCTCTTCGGCCAGTACCGGTTGGTAGCGATAGCAGCCTTCGCTGACCCCGAACACCCGACAGGCGAGCCGGATGGAGAGGGCGCAGTGAGCGACCGCCTGGGTGGCCATCTCCCGGCGGGTAGATGGCGTCACCACTTTATTGCCATGGCCTCCTGGAGGATGTCGGCTTTGAGGCGCTCCTCGGCATACATCTTCTTGAGGCGGCGATTTTCCTCCTGGAGGTCCTTGAGACGAGCCATGAGGGAGGCGTCCATGCCGCCGAACTTGGCGCGCCACTTGTAGAAGGTGGCGCTGCTGATGCCATGCTCGCGGCATAGCTCGGGGATGGGTGGCGGCGGGCGAGTTGGCCGCCCAGTTTCCTCATTGGGAACAGTTGCACAGCATTGGCGTGGCCATCTCTTATCGCATTGAAAACATGAAAAAAGCCACCCTTGAACATCACTACTTCATCTGTTCAAAAACGCTGGAGCGGGATGAGTTTTCTCGGGCGGTGCGTGGGCACTGGGCCATCGAAAATAGCCTGTACTGGGTACTTGGTACTGGATGTCACGATGGGCGAGGATGATTGCCCAATCTATCGGGGTGATGCGGCAGAGATTTTAGCGTGCATCCGGCACATGGGGCTGAACATGCTCAGGGCCGAGACTTCACGTAAGGCGAGCGTAAGACGGAAGCAAAAAATAGCAGGAATGAGCAGCGAATATCTGGAAACGGTACTCAATGCGGGCCTGAAAAAATTGGGTGAATTTTAACAAAATGTTCACGCTCTCACCCTGGGGCTAAAGGTATAATGACAGTTGGCATATCGATGTCTCATTGCTGCCCCCCCCTAAATGGGGTGGATCATAGATCATTGTATTTTCTACAAAAAAAATTTTCCATCGAGTTTTAATGACGTCTAATGCTTTTTTAATGCTGTATAAAAACCGGTGTTTGATACTCTCTTGCGACCATTATTGGCGAATAAAAACTATTCAAGCCGATAGGCACACAGTTCAAGGAAGAGCTCCATGACGACAGAGATTCCATTGGTACTCGTGACCGAAGGCAATGTTCAGGCGACGACCTTCACCACCTACCTGATGGCCCAACTCGGTGAACCAATACGCCTGATTAGCCATCCCGATCAACTATTGGCTATCGAGAATTGCAACCTGTTCCTGATCGATCTGGACTATCTCAAGTCGAGCCAGCAGTTTGGCTGGAGCCGGGATATAGCCGCCTTCGAATCGGCCAGCACGATATTACTCAATGCGCCGACCAGCACGAATCGCGATCTGCTGCTGCTGTGGCCCAATACCAGCGGTCTCTTCTTTCGTCAGGATCCCTTGGATCACTTGGTAGCCGGTATCAAGAAGGTGATGCTGGGGGAGTTTTGGATCCCGCGTCATCTGATGTGCGAGCTGGTCCATTATTACCGACAGGGCATGGAGCCAGCCCAACGCAGCCAGAATCTGCTGACGGTCCGAGAGCGCGAGATCATTCGCTATTTGATGACGGGAGCCTCCAATACCGAGATAGCTGACACCCTGTTTGTCAGCGAGCACACCATCAAGTCCCACCTTTATAACGTCTTCAAGAAGTTGAACGTCAAGAATCGGTTGCAAGCCGTGAGCTGGGCTAAAGATTACCTCGATATGACGAGCTCCTACTGATGCGAACTTGGCTGCTCTGTCTCTGGTTGATCTCTGGTGCCCTAGCTGCCAATGAAGGGGATGCCAACACGCCTCTGGAATCGCTGCAACCCGAGCAGGAGAGCGACAGGATAGAGATTGGGGGTCTGGTGATAGACCGTACCTTCACCCGTTTCGGTCAGGTTTTTTATCATCACTTCAGCCGATTGCGAGAGGACGAGGATCCGAATGCGCGGGAGAACATCACCATACATGAGCGGCCGACTGCGCGCTGGGGCAGCCTGATCTGGATCACCCACAATCGCAAGGTGCTGTTTAGGACGGCCCTCTCCCCGGTGCGCAGTCAGGGAGAAGCTGCAGCGCAGCAGGCCTGGGTCCAAGTGAACGAAATTTTACAACAGCAGAAGGTCGCCATCCTGTTCATGGATACCTTCGATCTGGAACACGATGAACTATAAGGATATAGCATATGTGCTCACGCCTCCTGCTTCTGGCACTGACGGTCAGCATGACCGCTTCTGCCTCCGAGCTTATCTATCGGCCTACTAACCCCAGCTTTGGCGGTAACCCGCTCAACAGCAGTCATCTGCTGGGCACGGCTAACGCCCAGAACGACTACAAGGATCCCTCCACTGGCAGCAGCAGCGGCACCTCGGCTCTGGACAGACTCACCTCCAGTCTGCAATCGCGGCTGGTGAGCCAACTGCTGGCCGACATCGGCAAGGATGGCAGTCAAAGCGGTAGCCTGGTCACCGACGAGTTTGCGATCAATGTGGTGGATGAGGATGGCACTCTTGCCGTTTCCATTACCGACAGATCGACGAATGAAACCACCATGATAGAAGTGAATGGCCTGATCGCCGACTGAGGACGTTATGACAAGGACACCGTTATTTACCGCCCTGCCTTTGCTCGCCATTCTGTTTGCTCTGGGGGGGTGTGCTACCCATATAGGCTCTCCCGAGGCGGATGAGAAGGCGACCCTGATGCCGAGATCCATCTCCTACAAAGAGTTGATCAGCCTGCCCAAACCCAAGGGCAAGATAGTGGCCGCCGTCTATGATTTTCGCGATCAGACCGGTCAGTATCTGCCAGCCCCAGCCTCCAACTTCTCCACCGCAGTGACCCAGGGTGGGGTCGCCATGCTGAGCACGGCGCTATGGGACTCCCAGTGGTTCGTGCCTCTGGAGCGGGAAGGGCTGCAGAACCTGCTGACCGAGCGCAAGATAGTGCGGGCCACGCAAAACAAACCCAATGTGCCCGGCAATAATCAGCATCAATTACCCTCTCTGGTGGCGGCCAATATCCTGATCGAAGGGGGCATAGTGGCCTATGACAGCAATGTGCGTACCGGCGGTGCCGGGGCCAAGTACTTCGGCATAGGGGCGAGTGGCGAATACCGGGTCGATCAGGTGACCGTCAATCTGAGGGCCGTCGATATCCGCTCCGGCCGGATTCTCAACAGCGTCACCACCTCCAAGACCATCTTGTCCCAGCAGGTGCAGGCCGGAGTGTTCCGTTTCGTCGAGTACAAGCGCTTGCTGGAGGCCGAGGCGGGCTTTAGCACCAACGAACCGGTACAGATGTGCGTCATGTCTGCCATCGAATCGGCGGTGATCCGGCTCATTGCCAACGGGGTGCGAGACAACCTCTGGCAGCTGGCCGATGCGCGGGACATGGAAAACCCCATACTGCAGGGTTATCTGCAAGACAGCGCCCCCATCCTCTAGTCGAGGCAGCGTCGCTAGTTTCTATCTATCGCTTGCCCCTTTCAGCTCCTCTCCACAGGCCCATCATGGGCCTGTTTTCATGGTCTATCCCCCCTCCATCCCTTGGCGCGACACCTGCAAAAAAGAGGCATGGCTCAGCTTGACCTCAGCCTTTTCTACCAGACAAACCCTGGATCCGAATCAGCCTCGAATCAGCTGTGTGCCTGATGGCCCTGGCCCGGGGGGCTGGGGATACTGGACCCGCACTTCAAAAAGGTAATCACAGATGAAATACCTGAATCCCGTCCTGCTGATCATGAGTCTGCTAGGCCTGCCCGCATTGGCGCAGGACCTGGCTTCCCTGAGTGAACTGGGTCAGGGCAACGAGCTTGAGCTGGTTCAGCGGGGGGAGGGCAACCAGGCCCACCTCTGGCAGCTTGGCTCGGATAACGAATTGCAGCTCAGCCAGTCAGGCAATGACAACCAGATCCGCCTGATGCAACAGGGCCAGCAGCAGCAACTGCGACTGGATCAAGTCGGCGACAACAACTGGGTAGATGCGGTCCAGCTCGGAGTTGGCAACAGCGCCGAGCTCTACCAGGCCGGTATCGGCAACCAGATCTGGCTGTGGCAACAGGGGATGGACAACCAGGCCTGGATCAGCCAGAGCGGATATGACAACAGGGCACGGGCCGTTCAGCTCGGTGATGGCAACTTGGCCAGCATAGAGCAAAACGGCTCCGGCCTATCGGCCACCGTCATTCAGACGGGCGCCAACCAGCAAGTGAGAGTAGTTCAAACCAACTGAGCCCAGGCTCACACCAAAGCACGAGAGGGAAATCATGTTCAAACGTACCATCATCGCCTCTGCCGTATTACTGGCTACTTCCAGCGTCTGGGCGGCTTCCGCCAACAACCAGGCGACCGTCGCCCAGACCGGCAACAACAACTTGGCCACCGTCGAGCAGATCGATAGCAGCAACCACAATCAGGCGAGTATCAGCCAGATTGGTGCCGACAACGAAGCGAAGACCATCCAGAAAAACACCAGCCAGTCCGAAGCCAGTGTGGCTCAGGTCGGGGCAGGCAACGATGCCCTGGTGACCCAGGAGTCCAGCACCGCAGGATCCGTCGCCCAGGTGGCAAGCACAGGCAACTTCAACGTCGCGACCGTGACCCAGCAGGTGTTCAACGAAGGCTCCCACGCCTCCGTGGCCCAGGTCGGCAACCACAACAGTGCCGACGTGATGCAGGATAACGGTGATGGTGCCAGCTCCACCGTGAGTCAGGTTGGCAACAACAACGATGCCAGCATCAACAACTATTGGTCCGATAAAGCCATCGCCAACGTCAGCCAGCTTGGCAACAGTCACGAAGCCAGCGTTTCCCAGCAGATTGCCGATGGTGCCGAAGCTCAGGTGGCCCAATCCGGTCAGTTGAACAAAGCCACCGTCACTCAGGCCACCAATAATTATGGTTACGCCTATCCGGAGGGGACTCTGGCAAAGGTGACTCAATCGGGTAGCGGCAACGAGGCCCTGGTCGACCAGCGCGATCTCGATAACAAGGCTTATGTCACCCAGAGCGGTGTCGATGGCTATGTGAAGACGGCGCAGTCTGGCTCTGCGGCCGGTGAGGGCAACACCCTGACCGCCAATCAGGCTGGTACCAACGAGAGCGCCACCCTGACCCAGGTTGGCAACCGTAATGAGATCGAAACCAGCCAGACTGGCCGTGACGATGCATTGACCATCGATCAGCTGGGCGATGACAACTTGGCCACTGCCTATCAGGGCGGTGTCGGTGAGCAGAGCTCCATCACCCAGGTGGGTGACGGTAACCTGGCCGATACCGAGCAGAGAGGGTCGGGCAACCAGGCCAGTGTCGATCAGATGGGTGACGGCAACCAGGCCGTGGTCAAGCAGCTGGCGAGCAGCACCGCTGGCGTGGTGACCATAGATCAGAGCGGTGATGACAACTACGCCAACGCGGTGCAGGAAGCGGGCAGCAACAACCAGATCGCCATCGACCAGCAAGGGGATCGCAACCAGGTGGCGGCCGCGCGTGATGTGCAAGGCAAAGGCGCCTGGACCTGGGGTTCAGACAACGAGCTGACCGTGGCCCAGACCGGCAACGACAACTGGGCCTATGCCGATGCGTCCCACTCCGGCTCTACCGTGACCGTGACCCAGACCGGCGACCTGAACAACGCCTCTGTCGAGTCCTACCTGGGTAGCGACAACGATCTGACCGTCAGCCAGACCGGCAACAACCATGTGGCCGACGTCTATGTCAACGCCGGTATGAATGGCGGTGGCAACCTGGTCGATGTGGTACAGACTGCGAGCTTCAACACGGCTCAGGTCGATGTCTATGGCAGCAACAACCACGCCTATGTTTATCAGGGCGGCAACTGATGATTTGCACATTCGGGGGCCTGCGGGCCCCTTTTTTATTGGTGCGAACCCGGGACTGGCTGGCTGGTCCATGCCATCAGACCACTCCCCTGCACCGGCGGCTAGTGATGCTGCTCCTATGGCTCAGCTTGTCTCCCTCGGGATGGGCGGGCGAGTCAGAACCGGCCAAGGAGGCCAAGGTGATCCCCAAGATAAGCCTCAATGTCCAACAGGGGCCGACCGGCCTCTCCCTGGCCCCTACCCTGCAAAGCGACCAGTCGGGGGCCGTTACCTTTGCCCTGGATCTCTGGAGCCAGGGGGCGGGGGGGCGCAGTCATCAGCGCCAGAGCGGGGGGGCCGAACTGGTCGCCAACCGGCCCCATGGCGTGGGACGACTGAGTCTGGGACTGGCTTGTCCCTATCAGGCAAGAATACGGTTGCAGCTGTGGCAGGGGGCCTTGTTGCTGAGCGAGATCGACCAGACATTCGAGTGCCCCTCATCTCCATGATTTCCCGTCTGGACTGTCTATTCATCCAGTAGTCTCTATGCCATACTGGCCCGCTCTGGTTACCGTATCGAGCGCGCAACAAGATGGAAAAAATCGTGATCCGGGGTGCCCGCACCCACAACCTCAAGAACATCAATCTGACTCTTCCCCGCGACAAGCTGATCGTGGTCACCGGCCTCTCTGGCTCCGGCAAGTCTTCTTTGGCGTTCGATACCCTCTATGCCGAAGGCCAGCGCCGTTATGTGGAGTCCCTCTCCGCCTATGCCCGCCAGTTCCTCTCCCTGATGGAGAAGCCGGATGTGGATCATATCGAGGGCTTGTCGCCGGCCATCTCCATCGAACAGAAGTCTACGTCTCATAACCCGCGTTCGACCGTCGGCACCATCACCGAAATTTATGACTATCTGCGCCTGCTGTTTGCCCGGGTGGGTGAGCCTCGCTGCCCCACCCATGCCATACCGCTCGCCGCCCAGACCATCAGCCAGATGGTGGATCAGGTGTTGGCTCAGCCAGAAGGCAGCAAGCTGATGCTGCTGGCGCCCGTGGTGCGCGATCGCAAGGGGGAGCACAGCAAGCTGCTGGAGAACCTGGCGGCTCAGGGTTATATCCGTGCCCGCATCGATGGCGAGGTGTGTGACCTCTCGGATCCCCCCAGCCTGGAGCTGCACAAGAAGCACACCATCGAAGTGGTGGTCGACCGTTTCAAGGTGCGCGAGGATCTGGCCCTGCGCCTCGCCGAGTCCTTCGAGACGGCCTTGACCCTCTCCGGCGGCATCGTGCTGGTGGTGCCCATGGACGGGGAGGAGGGGGTTGAACCCATGACCTTCTCGGCGAATTTCGCCTGCCCCGAGTGCGGTTACTCCATGTCGGAGCTCGAACCGCGGATCTTCTCCTTCAACAACCCAGCCGGTGCCTGCCCCACCTGCGACGGCCTGGGTGTGCAGCAGTACTTCGATCCCGCCAAGCTGATCCACGATCCGAGCCAGAGCCTGGCAGGGGGCGCCATCCGTGGCTGGGACAAGCGCAGCTTCTATTACTTCCAGATGCTGAAATCCCTCGCCGAGCACTATCAGTTCGATCTGGAGCTCCCTTGGGGGGATCTGCCCGCCAAGGTGCAGGAAGTATTGCTGCGGGGCTCGGGCAAAACCGAGATCGAGTTCCGCTACATGAACGACCGTGGTGATGTGGTGGTGCGCAAGCACCCCTTCGAGGGGATCTTGCACAACATGGAGCGCCGCTACCGGGAAACCGAATCCAACTCGGTACGCGAAGAGCTCTCCAAATACATCGCCAACAAGTCCTGCACCAGTTGCGGCGGCAGCCGTTTGCGGGAGGAGGCGCGTCACGTATTCGTCGATAACCGCAACCTCTCCGCCATCGCCGAACAATCCATCGGCGATGCGCTGGCCTTCTTCGAGGGGCTGGCGCTCACCGGCCAGCGTGCCCAGATAGCGGACAAGATCCTCAAAGAGATCGTCGAGCGGCTCGGTTTTCTGGTCAACGTGGGCCTCAACTATCTGAGCCTGTCCCGCAGCGCCGAGACCCTCTCCGGCGGCGAAGCCCAGCGCATCCGCTTGGCGAGCCAGATAGGTGCCGGTCTGGTGGGGGTCATGTATGTGCTGGATGAGCCCTCCATCGGCCTGCACCAGCGGGACAACGAGCGCTTGCTCAAGACCCTCAGGGGATGGTCAGCATGCGGGCTCCCCCTCTGATTTCAAATGTTAGAAAGTTCAAGAGCGAAACAGTCGTCCCATCATGTTGACTTTCCTAGGGAAGGTGCGAATAAGTGGGTAGCACCTTCCTCTTTGATTGCTAGGTCGATTTTTGACTCGGCCCTTTTCTAAAATTGCCGGTAATCCCCCATATTCAGGGGCATTCAAAAGTAGAGGTCAGGCGGCCCGCGCCAGGTGCTGCTTTGGCGTGTAGCCACCCAGCGCCATATTAGGCCGCTCATGGTTATAAACCCATTGCCATTGCGTGGCAAATTCCTGCAATTCATCGCTGAGAATCCCATTCTGCAATGCCCAAGCAGCCTGTATGAAGTCGCCAAGCAGCTGAATGCTTGGTGTGAAAGCTGAATAGGTTGGTGGTGTGGTAAAATTACAACATCGTAGGGGAAGGCGCAGAGGTCGATGCCACTTTATGTCAGCTTATGGGTAAATTTTACCTGATTACCCATGATTAGCAGTCAGTTACCACGAACTATACTGATCTTACGTACAGTTATCGAGGTGCGAGATCATGGCCAAAAGCAAAATCCAATTCCAGAAAGGCTACAGCCTGTTTGAGTTTCTCAAGGACTATGGCACTGAGGCTCAGTGCGAAAACGCGCTGTTCACTTGGCGTTTTCCTAACGGCTTTGTCTGCCCTGAATGTGCCAACAAGACCTGTTGTCGCCTGAGAAGGCGGCCACGTGTGTGGCAATGCAATCACTGCCGTCACCAGATGTCATTGACTGGAAACACGATTTTCGCAAACACCAAGCTCCCACTGACCAAGTGGTTTCTGGCAATGCACCTGTTGTCACAAACCAAAACAGGCTTGTCAGCAATGGAGCTAAAGCGCCAGTTGGGCGTCAAATATGACACCGCCTGGATGCTCAAGCACAAGCTGCTGCAAGCCATGAAAGAGTCCGATGACAAGCAGCCCATCAGCGGCATCATTCAGCTCGATGATGTCTACTGGGGTGGCGAGCGCCGTGGTGGCAAACGGGGTCGGGGCGCGGCAGGCAAGACGCCGTTTGTGGCAGCAGTGGCCCTGAACAAGGAAGGACATCCAATCAAGATGCGGATGACGGTGGTCGATGGTTTCAAAACCAAGTCCGTTGCTGATTGGGCAAAACGGCATATTGCCAGTGGTAGCGCGGTGATATCCGATGGATTGGCCTGTTTCAAAGCGGTCAAGGAGGCCAATTGTGAGCACCTGGGTGTTGTCACCGGGGGCAACCTGGACTGGCTGGATCATCCGGCATTCAACTGGGTAAACACGATGATAGGAAATGTGAAAAACTCGCTGCGGGGCAGTTGCCATACGCTCGGAGCGAAGCATTTACCAAGGCATCTTGCGGAATACTGCTTCCGGTTTAATCATCGTTTTGACCTCAAGAGCATGTTGGTTGAATTGGGGCATGCAGTCGTGGCTGTCACCGCCGATGTAAAAATGACCCACTAACGCCGGAGTAAAGTTGACCCACCTGGGCCAAGATCGTGGCTTTTGAGCCACGCCCATGTTGACCCAGGAGTTATCAGTGGAAATCAGAGTGTTGGCCCGTCAGGGCATGAGCATCCGGGCTATCGCCCAGCAATTGCGGGTGTCCCGTAACACGGTTCGCAAGTATCTGCGCAACCCGGGCCTGCCAATCTATCCCAACCGAGCAGCCCGACCAACCAAGCTCGATCCTTTTAAACCCTATCTGCAAGCGCGTATCCAGGTAGCGAAGCCACACTGGATCCCGGCGACGGTTCTGCTCAGGGAACTGCGAGAGCATGGTTACACTGGCGGGCTCTCCCAGCTCAAGGCCTGGTTATCGCCTCTGCGCCATGACGCCTCTGGCACCATCGTCCGTTTTGAAACGGCCCCCGGTAAACAGATGCAGGTCGATTTCACCATTATCCGCCGCGGCAATCGGCCTCTAAAGGCCTTTGTTGCTACCCTGGGATTTAGAGAGCAGCAAGCATATGGACAGCAGTGCCAATCAGCTAGGCCTGCTCTCCACCAATGTCCGTTCTGCCGCCGATCTACTGGGGCAGCGCTTGGAACAAGTGACACAACAAATTGAGCAAGCCGGTAGCCAAAATGCTGCACTTACTGATCAACTCAAGCAACAAGCCGAAATGCTGGCCAGATTGCAAGATGGCCTGCTGCAGGGAGCGGAGCGGTTCGAACAGGCTGCCAGTGAGGCTCGCCATGGCTTTGTTGAGATGAAGCAAACGCAGCAACAATTCCTGACAGGGGTGAGAACCGAATTCAATGCCTTAGGGAAGGTGCGAATAAGTCATATGGCACGAGAGCATTTACTGGTAACCCATTGATATTAAATGACTAAAATTTTCATTTTTTGTTCGTGGGATACTTGTTCGCACTTTCCCTAGTTTCACACAGCTCGTTGCTGACTCCAACAAAGAGCCCGTAGAACGTACGATGCTTATCGCCGGTTTATTGGGGCGCGAACCGGCCTCAAGCCATCCAAGTGTAAATTCGTAGTGAAGATTCTACTTGTCCAAGAGCAGATCACTCTGGTCGCTGCAATCAGTGGGAAGATAATCAAGGTGCCAGTTGGTCTTCCCGTACTGCGGATTGTCTGAAATGGCGCTGACTCGATTTTTTTACCCCTATCTCTCTGTTAATCTTGGCGTTTTCTGCTAGGTGCCTGCTTACTATGTCTATCGATTACTACAACCAACACGCCGATAGCTTCGTCGAAGGCACGCTGTCGGTCGATATGCAACCGCTTTACCAGCGCTTCTTGCCTCTGCTCGCCGCCGGCGCTCATATCGTCGATGCGGGCTGCGGCTCTGGGCGGGACAGCCTGTATTTCCATCAGCAAGGTTTTCGGGTCACAGCCTTCGATGCCAGCGCGGAGCTGGCCCTGCGTGCCGAGCGCCTGCTTGGTCAGCCGGTGCAACTGTGCCGTTTCGAGCAGTTTGTGGCTCCCGTGCCGGTCGATGCCATCTGGGCCTGTGCCAGTCTGCTGCATGTTCCCCGCGCCGAATTGGATGCCGTAATGGCCCATCTGTGCCAGCAACTCGCCGACGGTGGTCTGCTCTATTGCTCGTTCAAATATGGGGTAGACGAGACCGAGCGCGATGGCCGAGCCTTCACCCAGTTGGATGAGGCGGGGCTGCACGCCCTGATCACGCCGTTGCCGCTGAGCGAGGTCGAGACTTGGCTGACGGCGGATCGACGCCCCGGCCGCGAGCAGGAGCGTTGGCTTAACGCCATCGTGCGCAAGGTCGGGTCATGAGTGCACCCGTGCTCATCAGCGGGGGAGAGGCGGGGGATCCGGAGTTCAACGATCCCCTGTTGCCACATCTGCTGGACGCCATCGCCCGTTGTGGCGAGGGTAGCCGCATCGAGTTGTGTGTCTCCTTTATTCGCCAAAGCGGGCTGGTGCTGTTGCGCGGTGCCCTGCACGAGGCGTTGGCGCGAGGAGCACGGCTTCGGGTGATCACCTCGGACTATCTGGAGGTGACTCAGCCGGTGGCGCTGCGCGAGTTGCTTAAATTTGATCCCGCTCGCTCTTGCGCGCTGATCTACCAGAGTCAGGGCAATCGCGGCTTTCACCTCAAGTCCTATCTGTTTGTCCAGCACGCAGCCCAGTATCTAGGCGAGCAAGTTGGCCAGGAAGGGTCGCCAGCGGTGCTCGGTGGCCAGGCGTTTCTCGGCTCCAGCAATATCTCTGCCGCCGCCCTCACCGAGTCGCTGGAGTGGAACTGGTCGCTCAGGGCTGAGCCGAGCGGCCCCAGCGAGCCGCATCACAGCCTGCGTCAGCTCGCGGCTCAAATCGATCGGCTGGCGCAAGACGCGCGGGTCGTGCCCCTTACCCACGACTGGATCGATGGCTACCTCGCTCGCTATCGGCAGAGCGCGCTGCGGGAGTTGCGGGTGCTCACTGGGGATCATCGCAGCAGCGCTGAGCAGCTGCGTGAAGCCCCCATCCCCAACAGCGTGCAGCAAGAGGCGCTGATGGCGCTGCAAGCCGCGCGGGCACAGGGGCATAAACGGGGTGTGGTGGTCATGGCGACCGGCCTTGGCAAGACTTGGCTCGCGGCTTTTGATGTGCGCCAGATGCAGGCGGCCCGCCTGCTGTTTGTTGCCCATCGGGAGGAGATCCTGACCCAAGCGCGCCAGACCTTCTTGCACATGGTGCCGCGGGCAAATTCGGGCCTCTATCATGGTCAGCAGCAGGATGAGGCCGACTGGCTGTTTGCCTCCATCCAGACCCTGGGCAAGAGTCAGCATCTGCTGCGCTTTGCACCGGATCACTTCGATTACGTGGTGGTCGATGAGTTTCATCATGCCGCCTCACCCTCCTACCGGCGCTTGCTAAACCACTTCAAGCCCCGCTTCCTGCTCGGGCTGACCGCGACCCCTGACCGCACCGATCAGGCCGATATTCTGGCGCTGTGCGACAACAATCTCGTCTTTGAACGGGGGCTGGCCCTCGCCATCGAGCAGAAGATGCTGGTGCCGCTCACCTATCACGGCATTTTGGATGACACCGTCGACTATGCCGCGCTGCCTTGGCGCAACGGTCAGTTTGACCCCCATGCGCTGGAGAGTGCCTTCGCCAGTCAGAAGCGGGCTCAGCACGCCCTTAGCCAGTGGCGACGTTTACGCCAGCAGCGCACGCTGGCCTTCTGCATCTCGACCCGTCATGCCGATTTTATGGCCAGCGTCTTCCAGCAAGCCGGTGTGCGGGCGATAGCCGTCTATGCGGGCTCCCGCCAGGGGCGACAAGCCGCCCTGGAGCAACTGGCCGCCGCCGAGCTTGATATCATCTTCTCGGTAGATTTGTTCAACGAAGGCACCGACTTGCCCGCCATCGATACCGTGCTGATGCTGCGCCCCACCGAGTCGCGCATCGTGTTCCTGCAACAGTTGGGGCGGGGCTTGCGCCTCTATCAAGGCAAAGAACGCCTGGTGGTGATCGATCTGGTGGGCAATCACAAGGCGTGTCTCTACAAGCCCCAGCTGCTGCAAACGCAATTGACCCGCCCACCAACGCACGCAAACAGGGCGATGCCGCTGGCGGCAGGTTGTTTTATCAATCTGGATCCCAAGCTGCTTCCGCTGCTGGCGCTGTTAAAAAAGCAGCAGAAACCGACTCTGATTGAGACCTATCAGACCCTCAAAGAGCACCTCGGCTATCGCCCCACCGCGCGGCAAACCTGGGCAGTCCGGCTGGGTGAGCAACTGCGTTTCGATACCCAAAAACAGGGGGGCTGGTTTGAGCTGCTCGCCCAAGCGGGCGATCTGGGGGAGGAGGAGCTGCGCGTGCTGAACCGGCACGGCGACTTTCTGCGTTCGGGGGTGGAGCACACCGCGCTCACCAAGAGTTTCAAGTTGATCCTGCTATTGGCGCTGCTCGAACTCGACGGCCTGCGTGAGCCACCCACCTTGGCGGCGCTGGCCAGCCACTCCCGTTACCTGTTTGAGCGGCATCCCGAGCTGGCCCGCCTCGATCTACCGGTCAAGCAGCAAGCCCTGAGCGCCGACAGCCCGGCTTGGCTCAGTTACTGGAAGAGCAATCCGATCAAGTTCAGCAGTGGCGGCAATCCAGGCGCCAAGGGGGAGTACTGGTTCGAGGTAAGGGAGGATCGCTTCTGCCCACGCTTCGCGGTGAGTGAGGAGGATATCGATCCTCTGCATCGCATGGTGCAAGAGCTGCTGGACTTGCGTCTGGCCCAATATCAGCAGCGCAAAATCGCATCGGCAGCCGCCATTTCCCCTGAGCCCTTCACAACTATCCACGATGAGGAACAGGCGCTGGCGCCTGATGCCAAAGCGCGTCAGGTGACCCTGATTTAAGGCTGGCTATCCGATAGCACGATCAGTGTAAAAACAAGCAGTGTAAAAACCAGCAGCGTGAAAGCAATCAAGGCGCCAGTGGCGCCTTGATTGTTTGGGGAGATGGTCGGTCAGCGCTGGCCGTTACCGAAACAGCCATTCCATATCGTCCTCTTCCTCACGCCACCTTATTTGCTGCTGATCCCAGCGGGCCGCCAGATAGGGTTTGAGGGTCTGCAGGGTGGTGATCTCGGCCAGCTGGGCAGTCAGGTGGTCGATATCACGCAGCAAATAGTCCCGATGTTCGGCAAAGGCCTGCTCGGTCTTTTTCTTGGATGATTGCTTGAATTTGTGCAGCACCGCGCCCATTAGCCCGTCTTGCCCGCCGTAGTAGCTGACTTCGAGCTCGCGTAGCTGGCGTTTCAGCATCGGGTTGAGGTAAGCGAGGTTCTCGTCACTGAGCAGGTTATCGAACTCGGGTAGGTGAGCGTGGGCCAGCTGTAACAGGGTGAACATCTCTTTGTTTTCCCAAGCCTGACTGAGTTGGCCCATGATGCGGGTCTTTTCCGCCTGCATGGCGGGGTCGGGTTCCCGATCCGGGTGCAGCGCCAGGGCGAGCTTGCGATAGAGCTGCTTGAGGCTGGATTTGCTGAACAGCTGTTCGATGCGCATCTCTTCCTCTTGCTCACGACGGGTGCGCGTGTGGGCAAAAGCATCTTGCTGCTCAGCGCCGAAGGGGGACTCATCGGCAAACAACTCATCATCGTCGAAGAGGGCATCCTCTTCCTCACCAGCGGTGTCACTCCCGTTGGCCATTTTCTGCTTCGCCGCGTTTATCAGGTACTCGTGCAACAGAGCGGGGTTTTTGACCATATCGCGCAAGGTGTCGATGTCTTCGGGGCAGTGACCACAAGTTTCCATCAGCATATGGGTAAGTTCATCACACTGATAGTCGAGCTGTTCGTCATCCATGTGCAGGGCGGTATTGGTTTGGATTTGGTGATAGAGGGGGGCCAAATCCATCTCGCCACGAAACGGATTGGACTCGAGATAGTTGATGAGATCGTGGATCCAGTGGTGCAAGGTCTCCCGTTGCCACTGGGTAAAGCTCTTGCGAGCCGTAAAGTCGGTCAGTCGCTTGGTGAGGGCAAAGATGAGCTCGCATTGTTGACGCTCAAGGGGTTCGATGTCGCTGGTGAAGCGCTGATAGATATCGCGGCCGTTGAGGGTTTGCTTGTCGATTTTTGCCTGTAGCTTTTCGAGCGCTTGCCAGTTGCGGTGGAAGAGATCGAGGGCGGGGTTACCCGTCGTGGGGGAGGGCTGGCGAGCGGGCTGCTTGCGAGCTGGATTACGAAGAGACATAGGCCGCCTCCATAGGCGTTATTTTGTTCGCTAAAACAAAAAAACCGGCGCGGGGCCGGTTTATCGCCGCGCATAAATAGCGCGAAGTCTGCCTTGCAGATGAGTTGCTGGCCATATTAAAGCCTTTCTTACGCAACAGATAGCAACAACAGAGAAATAATGGGGTGGCTGATGGGGCTCGAACCCACGACAACCGGAATCACAATCCGGGACTCTACCAACTGAGCTACAACCACCACTGAAATCATCGCCATTTTGTGTCTGCCAAGGCCTGGCCAAGGTCATCCTGAGATAATCTGCCGAATGGACGATAAGTCACACTCTTCATTAATAACTCAATGATTTAAAACACATTTTAAATGGCGCGCCCTGCAGGATTCGAACCTGCGACCCACGGCTTAGAAGGCCGTTGCTCTATCCGACTGAGCTAAGGGCGCGTTGTATCAAGAAATCCGGGGATTTCCCGATGAACCTGGTCGGTGATAAAGGATTCGAACCTTTGACCCTCTGGTCCCAAACCAGATGCGCTACCGGGCTGCGCTAATCACCGAAAATTCGCCATCCAGCATACCTTCGGCGGCACCACTGGGCAACGGGCGGGCATCATACCCAAGCGCCAAAGTCAGCGTCAACGACTTTTTCCACCAGTAAATTCAAGTGCCTACTTATTGCCCTCCCTGCGAGAGCCGCTAACACCCGCGCCAAAAAAATGCGACAATGCGCCGCAGTTGAACACATGGTGAGTGAAGAACGATGTCTGCCAAAATCATTGATGGAAAACAGGTTGCGCAAACGATTCGCAATCAGGTCGCCGCGCAAGTCCAACAGCGGTTGGCGCAGGGGAAACGGGCACCGGGTCTGGCGGTGATCCTGGTGGGGCTGGATCCGGCCTCCCAAGTCTATGTGGGCAGCAAACGTCGCGCTTGTGAAGAGGTGGGATTTGTCTCCCGCTCCTATGACCTCAGCGCCACGGCGACACAAGCGGAGCTGCTGTCCCTGATCGACCAGCTCAACGAGGATCCGGAAGTAGACGGCATCCTGGTGCAGTTGCCCTTGCCGGCCCACTGCGATACCACCCAGGTGCTGGAGCGCATTCGTCCCGACAAGGACGTTGATGGCTTCCATCCCTACAACGTGGGTCGTCTGGCCCAGCGG
Organism: Aeromonas sp. QDB63; assembly: GCF_027707425.1. NCBI lineage: Bacteria > Pseudomonadati > Pseudomonadota > Gammaproteobacteria > Aeromonadales > Aeromonadaceae > Aeromonas > Aeromonas sp. QDB63. The sequence goes on along the minus strand of NZ_JAPCIS010000005.1, from coordinate 202,983 downwards.
ATCCCGGCGCTGCGACCCTGCACCCCCAAGGGGATCATGACCCTGATCGAGACCACAGGCGTCAAGACCCATGGTCTGCATGCGGTGGTGGTCGGGGCTTCCAACATCGTGGGGCGCCCCATGACGCTGGAGCTGCTGCTGGCCGGTTGCACCACCACCACCTGTCACCGCTTCACCCAGGATCTGGAGACCCAGGTGCGCCGGGCCGACTTGCTGGTCGTGGCGGTGGGCAAGCCCAACTTCATTCCGGGGGAGTGGGTCAAACCCGGTGCCCTGGTGATCGACGTGGGCATCAACCGCCTTGCGGACGGCTCCCTGGTGGGAGATGTGGAGTATGAAACCGCGCGCAATCACGCCGCCTTCATCACGCCGGTACCGGGGGGCGTGGGCCCCATGACGGTCGCCAGCCTGATGGAGAACACCCTGAGCGCCTGCCAGGATTACCACGACGCCTGATGAGGGCGACGGGCAGAAAAGAGAAAGGGAAGGCATTGCCTTCCCTTTTTTTATTGCGTCACTCCCCCGGATCGCTACTGGATATCAGAGGAGGGCCAGGGCAGCGGCCAGATCGGCAATCAGATCGTCGGCGTCTTCCACCCCGATGCTGAAGCGGATGAGATCGTCATTGACTCCGGCGGCGAGGCGGCTCGCCTCGTCCATGGCGGCGTGGGTGGTGCTGGCCGGATGGCAGGCCAGGCTCTCGAGATCGCCGAGGCTCACCGCCTGCACGAAGAGTTGCAGGTTGTCGAGCAGGGTGGCGCAGCGCTCAAACCCGCCTTCCAGCTCGATGCTCACCATGCCGCCAAAGCCGCTGGCGAAGGCGCCGAGGGCATCGTGGCCCGGATGGCTGACAAGGCCCGGGTAGATCACCTTCTTCACCGCCGGGTGGGCATCCAGGAACTCGGCCACCTTCTGGGCGTTGTGCAGGTGGGCATCCATGCGCAGGGGAAGGGTCTTGACCCCCCGTTGCAGCAGGTAGGCCTCCTGCGGGCCGATGGGAGAGCCGATGTGCTTGAGGGCCACGGTGCGAATCGACTTCATCAGCTCATGACGACCCGCCACCACCCCGGCGATGATGTCGCCGTGACCGCCCAGATACTTGGTGCCGCTGTGCATGACGATGTCGATGCCAAGCTCGAGCGGGCGCAGCAGATAGGGGGTGAGGAAGGTGTTGTCACACACCGTGATGGCACCTACCTTGCGGGCCGCCTCCACCACCACCCGCGGATCCACCACCTTGAGGGTGGGATTGGTCAGGGTTTCAAAGAGTACCACCTTGGTGGCGGGGCGGATGTTGGCCAGCAGCGCCTGATCGCTCTCGTAGGCGGTGATCTTGATGCCGGCGCGGCTGAAGGTCTGCTTGAGGAAGGCATCGGTGCCGCCGTAGAGGGGGCCGATATAGGCCACTTCATCACCGCTGTCGGCCAGGGCATACATGATGGCACTCACCGCCGCCATGCCGCTTGCCACCACCAGTGCCTCATCTGCACCTTCGAGGGCTGCCAGCTTCTGCTCCAGCTCGGCGGTGGTGGGGTTGCCAAAGCGGCTGTAAATGAAGCCGGGGGCTTGACCTGCGAAGCGCTCCTTGCCCGCCTGGGCGTTGAAGTAGCTGAAGGTGCTGCTCTGGTAGAGCGGGGTGGTGAGGGCGCCGGTCTGGGGATCGATCCGCTGGCCGCTGTGCACGCTCATGGTCTTGAATTTCATTTTTGTACTCCGTCATTGCCAGGCTGTTGCCCGACTGCTTGTGTTATCCGGGGCGCCATCGCGCCCCTTTTTTAATGTCGAGTGGCGGGTTGTCAGACTAGCGCTGGCTCGCGCTGCGGCTCGCCTGCATAGTGGCGGGCCGCCACATCCGGGTGGGAGCGCAGCCTCCCCTTGAGCACGTTTTCCCCCACCTGATAAAAGAGCGGGTTGGCGGGATCGCTCTGGGGCCCTTCGGCCAGCGCCGCCAGCTCGGGGGAGAGGCTAAGCAGTGGCACAGTCGCATCCAGCCTTGCCGCCATGAAGAAGGCGCAGGAGAGGCGCGATACCCCGGGAGGTGGGCTCACCACCCGGTGCAGGGTGGCCTTGAGGTAGCCGTCGGACGCGAGCTCCAGCAGCTCGCCGATGTTGACCACCAGGGCGCCCGGCAAGGGGGGCGCGGGGATCCAGCCATCCGCCGTCTCCACCTCGAGCCCGGAGTGATCGTCCTGCATCACCAGGGTCAGGTAGCCGGGATCCTTGTGGGCACCTACCCCCTGACCACTGCTGCCTTCGGGTTGTCCGGGGTAGTGAATGAGCTTCATGTGCTGGTAGGGGGCACCGCGAATGCTCTCGTCAAATACGCCGGCGGGCTGCCCCAGCACCTCTGCGAAAGCGTCCAGCAGGGTGAGGGTGATGTCGCTCAGTCGATCCTGCCATGCCAGCAGACGTGTTTTCATCTCGGGCAGGGCGGCGGGCCACTGATTGGGGCCGATGAGGCGCTGCCAGGGTTCACGAATATGCGCCACAGGCAGGGCCTGGGCCTCATTCATGATATCGAACTGCTCCCGCAGATCCGGCCGTGCCCGGGTGAGCTCTGCCCCCACCTGGTTGTAGCCGCGAAAGTGCGGGGAGTGAACCATCTGCACCGCCAGTTTTTCTTCAAGTGGCAGGGCGAAGAAGCGGGCGGCGAGCGCCAGGGTCTCCTGGCGCGCCGATTCGCTCAGATCATGGCCCACCAGATAGAAAAAGCCCACTTCGCGGGCGGCCTGGCCGAGCTGCGCCAGCATCTGGCTGCGTGCAGCCGGGGTGCCTTTGAGGGCGGCGAGATCGATGATCGGCAATGATGGGGTGGTCATGGGCATCTCCTCACTTTCCGTGAACGGGGTCTGCGTACCCCGGCGTGCGGGGTGTTGCGAAACCGGGGCGCACTCTTCTTGAGTGGCGCCGTTTGGGTTGAGGGTGATGCTACTGTTCGAGGTTATAAGGTGGAAGCAACAAAATATTCTTAGTTATATACAAAATTCGAAATAGAATTCGGACTTGAGCGAATGGAACGAGCATCGGGCGGCTCCGGCGGCGATCTGCCGTACCGGGCGAGAGCGACATTGGCGTGACGGGATAGACGCGGGAGAGAAAAGACGGAGGGAGGCATCCGCCTCCCTCCGTGTGACTGTCATGGGAAGGGTTGCTGGCGCGCCTTTCCTCAATAACCCAGGGTGAAACGCTGGCGCAGGTGAGCCGGTGCTTGCGCCTCGTTCAGCACCCCGTCCGCCAGATCGCCGACCGTGATCCCGGCGGGCTGCTCGCCGCTGAACAGCACCTGATCCGTGCCAAGGCGGTAACCGCCGCGCTTCTCGCCGGGTTCGAGGAACACCGGTGGGGAGACGAAACGCCAGTCGAGGGTGGTTTCCCGGCGAAGGGCGGTGAGACCATCCCGGGCCGCGAGGGCCCCTTGCTTCCACTCTGCCGGGAACTCCGGGGTGTCCACCAGCTGCACGCCCGGGGCGATTTCCAGACTGCCGGCACCGCCGACCACCAGCAGCCAGCTGTTGGCCGCGACGGCGGCGGCCACGATGGCGCTGGCCCCCTTGAGGTACTGATCGTAGATGTCCGGGGCACTCCAGCCCGGGTTGTAGGCACTGATCACCCGATCGTGCCCCTTGAGCACCCTGGCCAGTGCCTGGCTGTCCTGGGCGTCCACCGCCACGGCGGTGACTTGCGGGTGAGCGGCGACCTTGCTCACGTCACGCACGATGGCGGTGACCTGATGACCGCGGCTGACGGCCTCCTGGAGGATGGCTGAACCGACAAAACCGCTGGCACCGATGAGGGCAATCTTCATGGGAATTCTCCTTCACTGTGGGAATGGGGCTATCCTACGCCCCCGAGTGTGATTTAATAATCCAGTTAAAATTGCATTCACTTGTAAGCAGGGCTTCATAATGGATCAGCTCAGACGCTACGCCATCTTCGCCGCCGTGGTGGAGGCGGGCAGCATGACCGGCGCCGCCAAGGCCCTCGGCATGACCCCGTCCGCCGTCAGCCAGCATATCAGTCAACTGGAGAGCCAGCTCGGTCTGCCCCTGCTGCACCGCTCCACCCGCCGCCTCAGCCTGACCGAAGCGGGGGAGGTGGTGTGGCAGGGTTGCCAGTCGTTGCAGCAGACCCTGAACGACACCGAGCTGCGCCTCTCGGAGGTGCGCGACAGCCTGCTCGGAGAAGTGCGGATCACCGCGCCGGTGGGGATGGCGGGCCAGCCCCTGGCGCGGGCGCTCTCGCCGCTGCTGCAGGCGCACCCGGGCCTGGGCATCCAGATCATTGCCGACGACGAGAAGCGGGATCTCATCAAGGATCGCATCGACGTGGCGCTGCGGGTCGGCACGCTTGAAGATTCCACCCTGGTGGCGCGCAGGCTGGGTCAGACCCGGATGCTGTTGTGTGCCTCGCCCGCCTATCTGGCACGCAAGGGCACGCCGCGCAGCCCGGCGGATCTGCTGGCCCACGACTGGCTGGCCTCGGACATGCTGGGGGGCGGGATACTGCTGCTGGACGAGAAGGGGGAGGCCCACAAGGTCAAGCCCAAGCCCAGGGTGCTGTGCAACAACGTCTTGCCCCTGCGCCAGTTCACCCTGGCAGGGCAGGGGATTTCGCTGCAACCGGAAGGTGAAATAGAAGAAGATATCGCCACCGGTCGATTGCTCGTGCTGTTGCCGGGCTTTTTGGCCCCTCCCATGGATATCCATGCCATCACCCCCCAGCGGGAGATCCCGGAGAAGGTGCGGCGGGTGATCAGCGCCCTTCGCAGCCACTTTGCCGAGCATGGCCAGAGCCGTCTACCCTGAGCGAGGCGGGATGAATAGCCAGGCGGTGCGCCGGCCTTGCGGTCGGCGCGACACCCCTGTTTAATGTGGCCCTCCCGGGCCAGAGCGCCCTCTGCTGGCGTGGTCTCAAGCGCATCATGACACCGACTTCTCCCCACCCACTCCGTGAGCCGGCACCCGAGGCGCGCGCCCACCTCACCCGCATCGAGCGAGTGCTCGACTACATCCATGCCAATCTGGATCAGCCGCTCTCCCTGGAGGCGCTGGCCCGGCAGAGCTGCTGGTCCCGCTGGCAGTTGCAACGGGTATTCCTGCATGAGACGGGCCAGACGGTGGCTCACTATGTGCGCGAGCTGAAGCTGAGCATGGCGGCGGAGGCGCTGCTCTCCACCCGGCTGCGGGTGCTGGATGTGGCGCTGGATCACGGGTTTGGCTCCGAAGTGAGTTTCAGCCGCGCCTTCAAGCAGCAATTTGGCTGCTCGCCGCTGGCGTATCGCAAGCGGGGCCTGCGGCTGGGGCTGCGCACGCCTCTGGTGCGGGCGGCGGTCCCCCGCTCTGCCTCTCCCAACCTGGTGCAGGTGCGCATAGAGAGCCTGCCGGCGTTCACCTTGCAGGGAGTCAGTGGCACGATCCGGGGGTTGTTCGATGCCTCACCGGATTTTCAGCAGACGGTGCCCGCCATCTGGCGAGCGCTGCGCGCGACGGGGGCGCTGGACCTGTCGAGGGAATGGCTGGGGGTGGTGGATGTGTCGGGGGCAGGGGAGCGGCTGCCTTACTGGGCCGGAGTGGCCACGACGGCGCCTACGCCCCCCGGCCTGTCGAGTCTCAACGTGCCGGCTCAGGAGTATGCCGTGCTCACCCACAAAGGACCCATTGCCCAGCTGGGGGAGAGCCTGCACTGGTTCATCCTGCACTGGCTGCCGGAGTCGGCATACCGGGGGCTGGACGGTTTCGAACTGGAGCGCTATGCCCCCGGCTTTGACGGCCAGCAGCCCGACGCCACCATGGAGTACTGGCTGCCCGTCGCCCCCCGTTAGGGAAGGAGGCTCACCCCGGCATGGCGCCGGAATGGCTCCGGGCGTGTGGCGCTGGCCAGGAGATCAGTGAACTGGGCCGGTGGCAGCGGCTTGGCGAAGTAGAAGCCCTGCAGGTAGTCGATGCCATAGCGGCGTGCCATCTCGACCTGCTCCTGGGTCTCCACCCCCTCGGCGACCAGAGCCAGCCCCATGCGATGGGCGAGATCCAGGATGTTTTCGACGATATGGCGGGAGGGGCCTTCCTCTTTCATTCCCTTGATAAAGCTGCGATCGATTTTGATGATGTCCACATGGAACATCTGCAGATAGCAAAGGCTGCAGTGGCCGGTGCCAAAGTCATCGATGGCGATGAGCACGCCCAGCTCGTCCAGGGCATCGAAGATGGCGCGGGTCTGCTCGTCCGCATCCACCATCTCCCGCTCCGTCACCTCGAGCACCAGGCGCAGATCCTGGCCCGGGAAAGCGCGAAGAAAGTCGCGGCACTCGGCGACGATGTCCTGGTTTTTGAAGTGCTGGGCGCAGACATTGACGGCGACGTGAAAGCCGGGGGGCAGCCTGTCGGCCACCCCGACCAGATAATCCCGGGTCTGGGCCATCAACTGGCGAGTCATCGGCACTATGTAGCCGCACTCCTCCGCGAGGGGGATGAAGTGGTTGGGGGCAATCATCCCTTGTGTGGGATGACGCCAGCGCATCAACACTTCACAACCGCGCAGGCGCCCCTGCCTGTCCATCACGGGTTGCAGATGGGGGATGAACTCCCGGGCCGCCATGGCTCTGGCAAGCTCGCTGCGGGGGGAGCCGCTGCGCCCCCTCAGATAGAAGGTGAGCAGCCCCAGCAACAGCGCCAGCACAGGGGCGGCAAGCAGGTTCTCCTGGTTGTACGCCCAGGCAAACGCCAGCACTTCCTTGTAACCGTTGAGCGCCACCAGGCGATAGGGATGAGCGGTGGGCTCGCTCTGTTGCAGACGCTGTCCCCCTTCCAGCAGGCGGGCTGCGGGCAGGGTCCTGCCGTGGCCATCGAGGGCCTGGTCCCCGAGGAGGAAGAAGAGGTTGTCCTCTCCCATCACGGCCTGCAAGGCGCCGAAGATGTGGAAGCCGTCCAGCTCCACCAGCAGGGTGCGATCGCCGGATGGCTGACGGTAGAGGATGGCGGTCTGCCCGGTGATGGGGCTGTGTCTGGCGAGGATCAGCGTCTGGTTGCCCGCCGGGCCGCGAGGAATATCCCGGGTGAGGATGGGCCTGTGCAGGGTGGTACAGCGCAGTTGCTGCCCCTCCAGCACATAGAGTGCCCGCGCATAGGGGGAGGCGGTGATGAGGTCGCGCAAGGCCAGTTGCTCATCCTGGCAGCGGCCCATGGCGAGGGGGTGGGCGGCCTTGACCAGGGACTGACTGTCGTTGATGGCACTCTCTATCATGGCCCTAGCATGGTTCAGGCTGCGCGCGTTGTCCTTGCGAAGGCCGCTGGCCGCCTGCAGGAGGTTGAGGGCGGTGAGGCCGACCAGCAAGAGGAGCCCGAGCACGATGGCCAGACGCAGACGCTGTGCAAGGGGATCAGTCGGCATGGTGCACCCGATTCTTGCCGGCATCCTTGGCCTGATAGAGCGCCTGATCGACCCGCGCCAGCAGTTGCTCGGCGGACTCCTGTCGCCACAGTCCCAGCCCGGCAGAGAAGGTCACCACCAGGTCCGGTTCGCGCCATGGTCGCTGTGCCACCTGGGTGCGCCACTGCTCGAGCATCGTCCGTGCTCTGGTGCTGTCCTCCCCGGGAATGATGATGGCCAGCTCCTCGCCGCCGTAGCGGTAGAGGGTGGCCTCCTGGCTTGCAATCTGCCGCCCTTCTCGGGCCACCGCCCGCAGGACGTCGTCACCGACCGGGTGGCCGTGGGTGTCATTGATGGATTTGAAGTTGTCCAGATCGATCAACCCCAGGCAGAAAGGGCGGCCGGCGATCAGCTGGTCGTCGAGTGCCTTGTCAAAGCAGCGGCGATTGAACAGACCCGTCAGGGCATCCGTGTTGGACGCCTCCACGGCTTCCAGCATCTGGCGATGGCCGCTCTGGATCTCCTGGCGCAACTGATCCCCTGGTTTGCCCGCGTGGATGCGTCCGGTGCGCATCAGGGCGATGATCTCGATAATCATCTTGCTGAGCACATGACGCAAGGACCACCAGCAGAGCAGGCAGATCAGCATGCAGCCCACCAGGGTGATCTGGAGCTGGTGGGACTCGCTGCTGCTCACCTCCTTGAACCTGGCATTGCTGACGGCATAGATGACGAACCAGTCCGGGTTGGAGAAGGAGTGGTAGTAGAGGTGGGTCTGGCGCTTTGCATCAAAGAGGTGGTCGGCGCCGTTGGTCATCTGCTCGATGAGCCGGCGGTCCACGCGATGGCGAAACAGGTTCCCCACATCCGAGTGCAGCAGGATGTCGCCCGCCCGATCGACCAGGTAGAACTCCCCCTTGAGAGGGCTCATGAGCTGGCGCAGGGGATAGCTCATCTGCTCGAGATCCACGTTCATGGCCAGGGTGCCGAGGAAGAATCCCTCCCTGTCGAGCAGGGGGCGGGAGACGGAGACGCTGCGGCTCTTGTCATCGAATTGGCTGGTGTAGTGATCGGTGTAGTGCACGAAGAGGGTTCGCACGGCGGCGGAGAGAAACCAGGGGCGCTTCCTGGCATCAACGTGTTCCTCGACCGGCAGATGGGGGATGGAATTGAAGCGCCCCTGCAGATCGGCGAGCAGGATGCTCTTCACATAGGGGGTGAGTGCCAACGTTTGCATCAGGGAGAGGCCAAGTGGCGTGTTGCCCTCATTGAGGAAGGCATCCAGGCCTGATTCATCGATGACACTGCCCGTTTCGTTGAGGACATGCTCCAGTGATTTGAACTGTGGCTCGATGGACTGGGTCGCCATGTTGTGCACGAACATGGCCGCCACCTTGTGGTACTTACGCTCGGCAGAGGTCCGGATGCTGACACTGACGGCCATCAGGGCGATGAGCAGGGTCAGGACGATGACTCCGAAGGTGACGTTGAGCTGGGTATCGCAGTGCAGGTTTTGGTAGGCGGTCTCATGCATAGGCGTGTGCTGATGGCTTCAGATTGTCTCAATCAGGGCTGATAAAAGGGTGGGCATGCTATCGCCTCATTTATCAATAGCGATTGACCAGGATCAACAAGGGGAGGGCACACACGACCATACTTGTCAGGATTGCCGATTGACTATGCAAGTGAAGGCGGTGTCCTTCATCAGGCGGCCATGATGGGCCTCCCTGAGAGCCTCGACGGCGTTGCCATGTTGCCTCCGATAACAGATGGCGTGCCTGCCACCCTCGCTTTCCCCGCTTCCCCGCCAACATGCCCCAAATTGTTAATATCGGGGCAAAATAGAACAATAAAATGCAAATGATATTTGTTACTATTAACATGCAGTAAGTAATCGAGGATCAGATGCAGCTTGTTCACCCCCCTTTGACCCTGGTCGCCGTGACCATCTCCACCCTGCTTGCAGGCACTGTACAGGCCGCCGCGCCCGACAGCCAGGATACGGCCACCGCCGACGAGACCCTGACCGTGCTCGGCCAGACCTATCGCAACACCGCGACCAAGACCCGGCTCGACCCCATCGAGACGCCCCAGGCCATCTCGGTGGTGGATGGGGAGACCCTGTCGCTGCGCGGTGTCAGCTCGGTGAGCGAGGCGCTGCGCTACGTGCCCGGCGTCAACACAGAGCTGCGGGGCGGGGCGGTCAACCGGCTGGATCTGTTCAACATCCGTGGCTTTGACAACTACCAGAACTTCTATGACGGCCTGCTGCTCCAGTACAACGACTGGAACCTGCAACCCCAGATCGATCCGGTGGCCATCGAGCAGCTGGAGGTGTTCAAGGGGCCGACATCGGTGCTCTATGGCAGCATGCCCCCCGGCGGCATGGTCAACCTCATCGCCAAGCGCCCCCAGCGGGAGAGCAAGCACAACGTGAGCGTGGCGACCGGCACGGGCACCCTCAAGGAGATGACCCTCGACAGCACCGGTGCCATCAACGAGCAGCTCGCCTATCGGCTGGTGGGACTGGCCCGGGAGAAGGATGGCCAGGCGGTGACCTCGAAGGAGGAGCGCTATGTCTTTGCGCCGTCCCTGGACTGGCAGCTCGGCGAGCGCACCCTGCTGAACCTCAACCTTTACTACCAGAAGGATCCCGAGGCCGGCATCTACACCACTGTGCCCGCCAGCGGCTCGGCCAAGTCCAACCCCCTGGGGCAGCTTGGCAGCGACACCTTCCTTGGCGACGAGAACTGGAACGAGTACAACCGGGATGTGACCCTGCTGGGCTACAAGCTGAGCCACGATTTCAACGAGCGCTGGCAGGTGCTGCAAAATGCCCGCTACATGGATGCGTCCGCCTATCAGCGCAACACCTACAACGCGGCCCTGGCGGCGGACAACCGCACCCTGGCCCGCAACGCCTATCTCACCGATGAAGACTCCCGGGGCGTTGTCATCGACAACCAGCTGGCGGGCAATGTGCAGACGGGCTCTGCCCAGCACAACCTGCTGCTCGGGGTCGATTACCAGTACCTGGATGCCCATATCCTCTACCGGGATACCCTCGACTACTCGGCACCCAGCATCGACATTTTCAACCCGAACCATAGCCAGATAGTCCCAGAGGCACTCACTTTCAACTACCAGGATAAAAAGGTGATCCGTCAGTCCCAGACCGGCGTCTATCTGCAGGATCAGGTGCGCCTCGATCGGCTGGTGGCCATCGGCGGCGCCCGCTACGACCGCTACCGGATGGACACCGACAGCCGGACCCTCTATCAGGGGGCGGACAGCCAGTCCCTGGCCCACATCGATCAGGACAACCTCTCCTTCCGCGTCGGCGCCCTCTATGAGCTGGATGGTGGCTTCTCCCCCTATGCGAGCTATGCCGAGAGTTTCGAGCCGGTGCCGGGGGCGGACAAGCAGGGCCAGGCGTTCAAACCGGCGACCGGTCATCAGTGGGAAGGGGGCGTCAAGTTCCTCTCCGATGACATGAGCAAGACGGCGACCCTGTCGGCGTTCCACATCACCAAGAAGAACGCCCTGGTGACGGATCCGGACAATGTCTACGGGCCCAAGCTGCAGACCGGGGAGACGGTCTCCAGGGGCATCGAGCTTGAGGGGAGAGCCGATCTCACCAGCCAGCTGGATCTGGCCCTCAACTACACCCTGATGGACATGGAGATCACGCGTGACACCACCACGTTGCAGGGCAAGACGCCGGTCTGGGTCCCCAGACAGATGGCGTCGCTGTGGAGCAACTACTACCCCGGCGGCAACCTCGAGGGGATGCGAGTGGGCGCCGGCCTGCGCTACGTGGGGGAGGCCGAGATGGATGCCGCCAACACCGACAAGGTACCGGACTACCTCCTGATGGATATGTCCGCCTCCTACGATCTCGCCGCCCTCAGCGCAAGCCTGAAGGGGGTAGGGGTATCGCTTGGCGCCAGCAACCTGTTCAACAAGACCTACTACTCCTGCTACGACCAGAACAACTGCTGGTTCGGGGCCGAGCGAAGCGTGGAGGCGCGACTCAAATACGCATTCTGACCTTGCGCCCCGGCACGCGCCCGGGGCCCTTTCAACGAATGGGCGAGGAGAGGGGGCGCGGTGTGCCGCGCAGCCTTGGCCGGGAGAAAGCGGACGCGGATCGCGCCCTCGTCTCGGATCACCAGGCCTTGTTCGCGGCGGCGGCCAGCCTGATCCCGTCCCTCAAGGGGAACCTGGTGGCGTCCGGTGACGTGCGCCCGCCACTGACGGATGCCGCCGGGGCGACGTCGGCCGTGGTGGCCGCAGCCCTCCATGCGCACTGGCAGCAGGCACACCCGGAGGCGGGGTCCGCCTACTGGCTCACCCGCAGCTGGGGCATGCTCTGCTGGCAATCCATCTATCTCGCCATGGTGGCCGTCTACCGCCATCGGGCCGTGCCTGCCCTCGACAGGCTGGGACAGGGGCATGAGGCCGGCGTGGTGTCAGGCTTTACCCTGCCAGCCGAGCCCATGATCAGAGGGGAGGTCGGCGTGTTGATCAAGACGGCCGGGGAGCGACTCCAGGCGCACTGGCAGGGGCTGTTCACCCTCCTTGGGACGGCGCAGCGGCTGCGCCCCGGTTTCGTGCGCCCGCTCCTGGCGGACGATCTGCTGGCGGCCCTGGTGCGGGTACCCGATTTCTTCGGGGAGGTGAGTCGGGAGGAGGTGAGGGCCCATGCCCCCTTCTGGCTTGAATCCTGTGGCCTGCCGTCGGCACATCTGACGGGTTGGCGCGAGGCGGGCCTGCCCCGGGACGAGGCCTTCCCGGGCTATGTGCGCCAGCGCTGCTGCCTGCACTACAAGCGCCGGGATGGGGAACTGTGTGGCAACTGCCCGCGAAGGCTGGGTGGGGCGAGGGGTGATGAGTGCTGATGCCCGACTCTTCGTCTGCGCGGGCAACCCGTGGTGAAAGCCGCCTGATCCTGGCGGCTTTTTTGTGCCCGGCTTACTGGGCCGCCATCCGGGTGCGAATGCGCTCGAACAGGCTCTGCAGGCAGGCCTGATCTTTGTCGGCGGCGCGCACGGCGCCATACATGTGGCGGCGAATGCCCTCCCCGAGAGGGCGCGCCTCAAGCAGGCCCTGGCGCACGAACTCCTCGCTGGCCCAGCGGGGCAGGGCGGCGAGTCCGAGCCCGGCGGCGGCCATCTGCAGCATGACCGAGGTGTTGTCCACCGGCTTGCAGCGGGCGGGCTCCACCCCGGCCGGTTGCAGGAAACGGCTGAACACGTCCATGCGCGCCCGCTCCACCGGGTAGACCAGCAGCACCTCCGGCCGCAGATCGTCCGGTGCGATGCGCCGCTGCTGGCAGAGGGGGTGATCCGGCGCCATCACCAGGGTGAGATCGAAGGCGAACAGCGGCTCGAAGTGAAGATCCCCGCGGGCCTGCACATCCGAGGTGAGCAGCAGGTCGAGCTGGCCGCCAAGCAGGGCACTGATGGCATCGAAACCCGGCACCGACTCCACCTCCAGATCCACGCCGGGCCACTGGCGGCGAAAGTCCGGCAACAGCGGGAGCAGCCACTGGATGCAGCTGTGGCAATCGAGGGCCAGATGCAGCCTGCCCGCCTCGCCGCTGTGCAGGGCGACCAGCTGGCGCTCGGTCTGGGCCAGGGCGGGCAGCACCTGACGGGCCAGGGCCAGCAGATGCTGGCCTGCCGCCGTCAGCACCAGAGGGCGGCTTTTTCGAAGAAACAGCTCCAGATTGAGGCGGGTCTCCAGCTCCTTGAGCTGGTGGGAGAGGGCGGACTGGGTGAGGTTGAGGGTGAGTGCGGCCCCGGCCAGAGACCCTTGCTCGGCCAGGGCACTGATGGTCTTCAGGTGTTTGAGATCGATGCCCAGATTGCTGCTCTGAGGGGGGCTGGATGGGGTGGGCGCGACCATGGCACTGCTCCTTTGTGCGTCAGTTGAGAAATTCTTGAGAGCCAGTTGAAGAGGATTCAATAGCCAAGGCCACCTTATCTTGTCATTTTGGATGTGTAAACATCTGGATGGCCAAACAATCCAGATCCTCATCAGATAAACGAGCATAAGGAATGGAACCTATGACCTGCGCACACACCCTGGGCTTTCCCCGTATCGGCGCCAAGCGCGAACTGAAATTTGCCCTCGAATCCTACTGGCGTGGCGAAACCACCCAGGCCGAGCTGGTCGCCGTGGGCAAGAGCCTGCGTGAGCGCCACTGGCAGGCCCAGCGTACCGCCGGGGTCAACCTGCTGCCGGTGGGGGATTTTGCCTGGTACGATCAGGTGCTGGGTACCAGCCTGCTGGTGGACGCCGTGCCTGCCCGTCACCGCCACGGCGACACCGACCTCGACACCCTGTTCCGGGTGGCCCGTGGCCGTGCGCCGACCGGCCCGGCGGCGGCCGCTGCCGAGATGACCAAGTGGTTCAACACCAACTACCACTACCTGGTGCCGGAATTTTACCGTGAGCAGCGCTTCAAGCTGGGCTGGAGCCAGCTCTTTGACGAGGTGGAAGAGGCCAAGGCCCTTGGGCTGCCGGTCAAGGCGGTGTTGCTGGGCCCCGTCTCCTACCTGTGGCTTGGCAAGGAGAAAGAGAGCGGCTTCTCCCGCCTCGAACTGCTGGATCGCCTGCTGATCGTCTACCAGGAGATCCTGGCCAAACTGGCGGCCCAGGGGGTGGAGTGGGTGCAAATCGACGAGCCGGCTCTGGCGCTGGACCTGCCGGATGAGTGGCGCCTGGCCTACCTCAAGGCATATGAGCGCCTGAGCGGCCCCTGCAAGCTGCTGCTCACCACCTACTTCGGGTCCGTGGCCCATCAGCGCGACATCATCACCAGTCTGAAGGTGGACGGCCTGCACCTGGATCTGGTGGCTGCCCCCGAACAGCTCGAGACCCTGGTCCCGCACCTGCCGGCCCAGTGGGTACTCTCGGCGGGTGTCATCAACGGCCGCAACGTCTGGCGTGCCAACCTGGCCAAGCTGGCGCCGACCCTCAAGGCCTTGAAAGAAAAGCTTGGCGAGCGCCTCTGGGTGGCCTCCTCCTGTTCCTTGCTGCACAGCCCGGTGGATTTGACCCTGGAGCACGAGCTGGATCCCCAGACCCGCAGCTGGTTCGCCTTCGCCCTGCAAAAGTGCTATGAGCTGGGGCTGCTGTCCGACTACCTGGACGGTGGCGCCCTGGACAAAATCGAGGCTTACAGCCAGCCCATCGTGGATCGGGAGTCCGACAGCCGGGTTCACAAGAAAGCGGTGCAGTCACGACTCGCCAGCCTGACCAACAGTGACTTCGATCGCCAGAGCGCCTACCCGGTGCGTGCCGACGCGCAGCGCTCGGATCTGAAGCTGCCGCTCCTGCCCACCACCACCATCGGCTCCTTCCCGCAGACCTCTGAAATCCGGGTGCTGCGTCAGGATTGGCGTGCCGGGCGCATCGATGACCAGGCCTACGAGGCGGGCATCCAGGCCCAGATCAAGGATGCGATTGAGCGCCAGGAGGCCATCGGGCTGGACGTGCTGGTGCACGGCGAGGCCGAGCGCAACGACATGGTGGAGTATTTCGGGGAGCTGCTGGACGGCTTTGCCATCACCCGCTTTGGCTGGGTACAGAGCTATGGCTCCCGCTGCGTGAAGCCGCCGGTGATCACCCGTGACATCGACCGTCCGACCCCCATGACCCTTGAGTGGACGAAGTTTGCCCAGAGCCTGACCGACAAGCCGGTGAAGGGCATGCTGACCGGCCCCGTGACCATTCTCTGCTGGTCCTTCCCGCGGGAAGACGTGAGCCGCGAGCAGTCCGCCCTGCAGATTGGCCTGGCCATTCGCGACGAGGTGGCTGACTTGGAAGCCGTCGGCATCAAGATCATCCAGATCGACGAGCCGGCGATCCGCGAAGGGCTGCCCCTGCGCAAGCAGGATCACCAGGCCTATCTCGACTGGGCGGTGCGCGCCTTCCGCCTGAGCGCAAGCCCGGTGGTGGACAGCACCCAGATCCACACCCACATGTGTTACAGCGACTTCAACCTCATCATCGAGGCGGTGGCGGCGCTGGACGCGGATGTGATCACCATCGAGACGAGCCGCAGCCAGATGCAGTTGCTCGAAGCGTTCGAGCGCTTCAACTACCCCAACGAGATCGGCCCGGGCGTCTACGACATCCACTCGCCGAACGTACCGAGCCAGGGCTGGATTGAAGACCTCATCCGCAAGGCTGCACAACAAATCCCGGCAGACCGGCTCTGGGTGAACCCGGACTGCGGCCTCAAGACCCGCGGCTGGGAAGAGACCACCGCAGCCCTGAAGGTGATGGTCGATGCGACCCGGGCGCTGCGCGCCGAGCTGGCCTGAGGGCTTCCATTCACCCGGACGAGCGCCCGGTGAGTGTCACCAAGACGAGAGAGGGAAGGCGACAGCCTTCCCTCTTTTTTGCATGGCCGCTCCCTAGAGGGGGATCAGGGCGGGCCGGGGGGCGGGCAGGTAGCGTGTGGGGGAAACCGACATCGTCACCGGGTGAGGGGCGCTTGCGAGCGCCTCGGCCAGCCACTGGTGGTCGAGGGGAATGGCATTGCGATCCTCGATCACCAGATTGAGGTGCTGGGCGCCCAGGCACCCGTAGCGGGCGGGGTCGGTCTGGGTAAAGAGGCCAAGACAGGGCACACCGCTGGCGGCAGCCAGGTGCAGGGGACCGGTGTCGGCGCTGACGAAGAGGGAGAGGCCGCCCGTGAAGCGGGCCAGCTCCCCCATGTTGCCAAGGGAAACGTGCACGTCCCCGAGCAGGTGCTCGGCGGCGGCGGGATCCGCGAGCTGGATCAGCAGGGCATCCGGGCTGTGACGGCGCAGATCCCCAAGCAACCGCTGCCACTGGGGCAGGGAGAGCCCCTTGCCCTTGCGAGCACCGGTGAAAAAGCCGATCAGGGGACGGCCAGGATGGGCTCGTCGCAGCGCACTCAAGGCCGGGCTTGGCCCCTGCAACAGGCTGCCAAGGGGTATGGGGTCGGCCGGATTGCCCGGTATGCCGAGCAGTTGCAGGGGCTGGTGGGCGTAGTGGCACTCACTGTCCGGAGCCTGCGGACGCGGGAAGATGAGATCCCCATGGCCATCGTCGAAGCCGCATTTCTCACGGGCCTGTACCCAGGCGGCGATGAAGTGATCCGTACTGGAGGCGAAGGGGACGTAGACCCTGTCGTAGTGCTGGCGGCGCAGACGCGAGAGTGCCGAGAGGGCGCCCGGCAGGTGTCTGCCCTGCAACCGGATCTGATGAATGTGCCGCAGGGGCAGATCGGCCAGGAAGGGGAGCAGGGCGGTGGGGCTGCACACCAGCTCCAGCTCGGAGTGGGGATGGGCGCGATGAAGCTGGTGCAGGAAGGGCAGCAGGAAGAGGTTGTTGCCGATGCGGTTGGTGCTGCGAATGACCAGGATCCGGCGGGGTGCCTGCGAAGAGGGCGGCAATGCGCTGCGACTGGCAAGCCAGCCGAGCAGGGTTCGCTCCAGTCCCGCCGTCCAGACCCGGCGTTGGCCGTCGAAGCGGCGCAGGGCATCGTTGAGGTGAGTCATACCGTTGGGCTCCAGTGTTGGGATGGCGTAAAGGGTGCCAGCGGACTCTTAAGACAATGTTAAGAAGGGAAAAAGCGTGTGGATGATTGCCATGGCGGAGCGGGGTGCTGGTGCGGGACGGGGGAAAGTGGCTAGAATTGCGCATTTGAAATAAATGTTATCGCCAGCGGGAGCACCATGCAGTTCAGGGATTTTTTGCCGGTATCGACCAATACCAGCGTCAAAGAGAGTTGTTACGGCGCCCTTGGCGCCCTCATCGGCTTGCTCGGCACCGCCTTGCTGTGTCGCTGGGGGCTGGGGCTCGAGGTGCACTGGCTCATCGCCCCCATGGGGGCCTCCGCCGTGCTGCTGTTTGCCGCCCCGGCCAGCCCCCTGGCCCAGCCCTGGTCCATCCTTGTGGGCAACGGGGTCTCGGCCCTGATGGGGGTATTGAGCGCGAACCTGGTGCCGGACATGGCTATCGCCTCGGCCCTGGCGGTGATGCTGGCCATCGCCGCCATGTTCCTCACCCGCAGCCTGCACCCGCCCGGCGGCGCCGTGGCCCTGACCGCCGTCATCGGCGGCGAGGGGATCCGGGCGCTCGGGGTCGGCTACGTGCTGCTGCCGGTGCTGCTCAACTCCCTGTTGCTGCTGAGTCTGGGCTTGCTCTACAACCGCGCCCTGGGGCGTCGTTATCCCCATGGCGGCAAGGCGGCGCCCAATCGCCACCAGACGGCGGATCCCCAGCCGAGTGCCCGGCTCGCCACTCAGGACATCGACTTTGCCCTGGAAAAACACGGGGAGCTGCTGGACATCAGCCGCCAGGATCTGCAGGAGCTGCTGCAGGAGGCCCAGCTTCACGCCCTGCGGGGGCGAGTGGGGACGGTACGGTGCCAGGATGTGATGTCGCGGGATCTCGTCGTGACGACGCCACAGGCGCTCGCCATGGAGGCGTGGCATCTGCTCTCCCACCACCAGATCAAGGCGCTGCCGGTGGTGGATGAGGGGGAGAGGCTGGTCGGCATCATCACCCTGCACGACCTGATGATCGACCGGGCGGGTCACCAGCCGAGGGCGAAGGAGGCCCTCGAGCAGCAGCAGGTCGCGGATCTGATGACCCGGGAGGTGCAGACGGCGCGGCGCTACCAGCCTCTCTACGACCTGGTGGAGGCCTTCTCCGACGGGGGGCTGCACCACATGCCGGTGGTGGAGGGGGAGCAGCTGGTGGGCATCATCACCCAGTCCGACATGGTGGCGGCGCTCTTCACGCTGGCCCTGAAACCCGGACTGACGAGCGAGGAGGCGACCCCGGTGTCGTCATAGCCAGGGGGGCAAGAAAAAAGAGGGCGTGCCAGGCACGCCCTCTTTTTTCGCAGACTTGCACAGACGGGTGGCCAACGCCTAGCCGTAGCGGGCCAGGGTGAGCCCCTCGTCGCTGATATCCGGGGTATTGCCCGAGATGAGATCGCTGAGCAACTGGCCCGATCCTGCCGCCATGGTCCAGCCCAGGGTACCGTGGCCGGTATTGAGCCAGAGCCCGGGGATGGGGCTTGGGCCGACCAGGGGTGTGCCGTCCGGCGTCATGGGGCGTAGCCCGGCCCAGAAGGTGGCCTGCTCCAGATTTCCCCCCTGGGGGAAGAGATCCCTCACCACCATGGCCAGGGTATCGTGGCGTCTGGGGTTGAGCGCCAGGTTGAAGCCCGAGAGTTCGGCCATGCCGCCCACCCGGATCCGTTCGTCGAAGCGGGTGATTGCGACCTTGTAGGTCTCGTCCAGCACAGTGCTGCGCGGGGCGCCCTCGGCATCCGTCATCGGCAGGGTGAGGGAGTACCCCTTGACCGGGTAGACGGGGAGCTCAATTCCGAGGGGGCGCAGGAAGCCGGTGCCATAACTGCCGAGGGCACAGACGATGGCGTCGGCCTGGAAGCGCTGCTCGCCGGCACGGACCGCCACGGCGCGTCCCTTCGCGATCTCGACCTCGTCGATGGCGCAGTTGAAGACGAAGCTCACCCCGAGCTTGCGGGCCTCGTCCGCCAGGGCCTGGGTGAAGCGGAAACAGTCACCGGTTTCATCTCCCGGCAGGCGCAGGCCCCCCACCACCTTGCCACGCACCCTTGCCAGGGCGGGCTCGACCTCCTCGCAGCCGTCGGCATTCAGAGACTGATAGGGGACGCCGTACTCCTCGAGCACGGCGATATCGCGCTGGCTGGCATCGAGCTGGGCCTGACTGCGAAACAGTTGCAGGGTGCCGAGCTGGCGCCCTTCGTAGTCGAGCGCCAGCTCGCCCCGCAACTGCTTCATGCAGTCGCGGCTGTATTCGGCCAGCCGTACCATGCGCCCCTTGTTGACCGCATAGGCCGCCGGCGTGCAGTTGGCGAACATCTTCAGCATCCAGCGCAGCTGGAAGGGGTCCGAGGTGGGCCGCACCGTGAAGGGGGCGTGCTTTTGCAGCAGCCATTTGGCGGCCTTGAGGGGAATGCCGGGGGCAGCCCAGGGGGAAGCATAACCCGGGGAGATCTGACCCGCGTTGGCATGGCTGGTTTCAAGGGCCACCCCGTCACGCCGCTCCAGCAGGGTCACTTTGTGACCGGCCTTGGCCAGATACCAGGCGCTGGTCACACCGACCACGCCACCACCGAGTACCACTATGTCCATCTTGTCTCTCCTTGACTGGGGCCTCCACCTTAATCAGCCGCCACAGGATATTCAACTGGTGTCGATGTCATTGGTGGTTATCGCTATTCACATTCTGTTAACTGGTTCTAAATGTTGTCATTTGCTCACTTTCTGGCATGAAATCCGGTCGATTCAGAGCCGCTCCAGGTGGAGCAGATGATGCTCTGCTGTCGTCAGGATGGCTTGCTGCTGTTCTGTGGTTTGGCCATCCCAGTTGGCATAGGGCAGGGCGAGGCGAGGGTTGTTGCCAAGTTTGTCCCGGTTGCGCCAGAGAAAGTGCCAATAGAGGCTGTTGAAGGGGCAGCTGTCCGGCCCGCTGCGGGCCTTCACCTGATAGTGACACCCCTTGCAGTAGTGGCCCATCCGCTCGAGATAGACGCCGCTGCTGGCGTAGGGCTTGCTGCCCATCAGGCCGCCATCGGCAAACTGGCTCATGCCGCGGGTGTTGGGCAGCTCCACCCACTCGATGGCGTCCACATAGATGCCCAGATACCAGGCATCCACCTCGTCAGGGTGGATCCCCGCCAGCAGGGCGAAGTTGCCGGTCACCATCAGCCGCTGGATATGGTGGGCATAGGCGTGCTCCAGAGACTGTCGAATGGCGTGACGCACGCAGGCCATGCTGGTTTCTCCATTCCAGAAAAAACCGGGCAGGGGTCGCTCGGCCCCGAGAAAGTTGGTGCGCCGATACTCGGGCATCTTTTCCCAGTAGAGGGCGCGGACAAACTCGCGCCAGCCGAGGATCTGGCGGATGAATCCCTCCACCTGCGCCAGGGAAATGGTGGCCTGATTGGCCTGCCAGTGAGCTTGCGCGGCGCGGATCACCTCGAGGGGATGGAGCATCTTGCTGTTCATGGAAAACGACAAGCGGCTGTGGAACAGGCTCCAGCCCCGCTCGCTCAGGGCGTCCTGATAGCGGCCGAAGTGGGGCAGGCAGTGTGCAAGGAAGTGTTCAAGCAGTGCGCGGCTCTGGCGCCGGGTGACGGGCCAGGGCAGGGCGTCGGCATCGGCACTGCCAATGGTGGCGACGCCGTGGCGGGTCAGCATGGCATCGATGTCGCTCACCTCGTTGGCAAAGGTGAGGGGCGCCGGGATGGGTTGGCTCGCCGGCAATTTGGCGCGATTCTCGGCATCGAAGTTCCAGCGCCCCCCAAGGGGCTGGCCGCGTTCATCGAGCAACACCCGGTACTGCTTTCGCAGGGCGCGGTAGAAGAACTCCATCCGGCTGTGGGGGTAGCGTCGCCAGCCATCGCGGGGGGTGAGAAAATGTTCGCTGTCCACCTCAGCGGTCGGGATGGCCAGGCCTGCCGCCCAGTGCGCCAGCTGGCTTGCAAGGCGCCACTCGTCCGGGCTCTGCCAGGCGAAGCGCTCGGCCTGATACGCTTCGAGCTGGGCCGCCAGCAAGCTCGGCAAATCGGGCCAGGGGGCGCTCTCATCGAGAGTCAGGTAGCAGACCCGGTGGCCCGCCTTGGTGAGGGCGGCGGCGAAGGCGCGCATGGCGGCAAAGAAGGCGAGCACCTTCTGGCGATGGTGGCGGCAGTAGTCCGTCTCCTGGCGCAGCTCCGCCATCAGGTAGCAGACAGCGGCATCCTGCGTGCGAAACCAACTGTGACCCGCGTTCAGTTGATCCCCGAGAATGAGGCGCAGCTCCATCAGGGGTGCTCCTTCCGACGACGGCAGCGTTCGCTGCAATAGCGCACTTCCTGCCAGCAGCGGGCCCACTTGCGCCGCCAGGCAAAAGGACGCAGGCAGACGGGACAGATCTTCTCGGGTAGATGGGGTTTGAGGTGCATGTGGCGGCCCTGTTGATGCCCTTGGTTTCTCTCTGCCTCCTTAACGAAGCACCATACGGTCGGGATCACTGGGAGAGCAGAAAGAGGCAATAGGGGGGGATTGCCACTCATGAAAAAGGCCCCCGAACCTGCCGGTTCGGGGGCCCTTGTTCTCGTAGCCGTTACTGGCTGCTGAAGAGCCTGGGCTGGGGAGTGGACTGCGCCGTCAGGGTCATGCGGCCCGAGGTTTCCAGCCAGCTCTTGATCTTTCTGGCATCGGCGACCCGTTCATCCGTGGTGTTGGCGTGAAGCAGCACCATGACCACGGGCTCGTTGTTGACCCGGGTTCCCATCACCAGGCAGCGCCCCGCCTCGCGGATATAACCGGTCTTGGAGACCAGAATGGGCCAGCTTCCTTCCCGTACCAGGCGGTTGGAGTTGAGGTAGTGCAGCTGGCGCTTGCCGTTGCGTACCAGACGCTGCTCGGAGGCGGTGTACTGGCGGATCAGCGGGTAGGTGGATGCGGCAGCAGCCAGTTTGGCGAGATCGTGTGCGGTGGAGACGTTGCGGGGGTTGAGCCCGGTGCTGTCGGCGAAATGAGTGCTCCACATGCCGAGCATGCGGGCCTTGGCATTCATTGCCTCGATAAAGGCTTTGCGACCACCCGGGTAGTGCCGTCCCAATGCGGAGGCGGCGCGATTTTCAGAGGACATCAGGGCGATGTGCAGCATGTCGGCGCGACTCAGACGCGAGCCCACCGCGAGGCGCGACCCGGTGCCCTTGAGTCTGTCCACGTCATCCATGGTGACGGTGAGGGTCTCGTTGAGGCGCTGATTGCCATCCAGTACCACCAGCGCTGTCATCAGCTTGGTGATGGAGGCGATGGACATCACCCGGTTGGCGTTGCGCTCTGCCAGGGTCTCGCCGGTTTTCGGGTTGACGACCACGTAGGCATCGGATCTCAGCGGTAGGTTGCTGCGGGGTTCGAGCAGGCTGTTGGTGGAAGAAGAGGTCGCAGAAAACGGGTTGGCATGGGCGCTTTCCATGCTGGCGGGAAGGAGGAAGGCGCCGAGCAGCAAGGGAAGAAAAGGACGAAGGTTCATGATTTGACTCTACTACGACTCACAGGGACATTTGGCTAAGTTATATGACGGTAATTGACGCTTCACAACGTCTGGTGGCCGGATATTTCCATTTTATGGGCCAGCGCACCTTGAAATCCCCCGCATCGGGGCTATTGGGCCCGCAAAAGGGAGTCATAGAAGCCTGTCAGGCCATGCCAGACACGCCACTACGGGGGCGCACTATATGCTGGCGAGGGGCGAGATGACGACTCTTTTTGCACCTTTCGGCGCCTTGGGATGATGAAAAGGTTGTTCATGGCGACCATGGCGATAAAAACGGCGCCCGGCAGGGAAGATGGCCCGCTGCATTATCGCCGTTTTGCCCCGCGTCATCCTCCCATCATCCGCGCGGTCTGAATGGCCTGGATCAACGCGGCCCGATTGATGCGGGGGCGCTCCTCGTCCAGCAACTGCTGCCAGAGGGCGATGGCCTGGGAGTAGCGACCGTGCAGGAAGTGATCGGAGGCGAGCAGCATCAGGGCGCTCACCTCGCCTTTGTCCTGCTTGAGGGCGCTCTCCAGCAGGCGGGTTGCCTCGGGAGTCAGCTGCTGGCCCGCCTGATAGTAGAGCACGGTAGCCTGTGCGGCCTGGGTCGCAGCGCTGGCGCCCCCTTCTTGCAGGGCGAGACGCTGGTAGGCGAGCAGGGCGTTGTCGTACTCGTCCCGATAGAGATAGAGCTGTCCGAGCGCCGCCCAGCCGTCGAGATCGGCGGGGTTGGCTTGCAGGCGCTGGTGCAAGGCGCCCAGCTCCTTGTCCTGCAGATCCCGCGGGCTCAATCCCGCCAGCGGATCGGGGCGCGACTGATAAGCCAGCCACGCCTGATAGCGGCCGGTGCCAGCATAAATACCGGCCATCAGCGCCAGCAGCAGGCCCCCAAGCAGTATCCAGGTGCGCAGCCAGAGCTGCGGACGAGCGGTGCGATCTCTTACCAGCCGCTCGCGCAGGGCCTGCTCGGCGGTTGGGGTGGCGTTGGCGAGGCGGGCCAGCTCCAGCTCCCGGTAGAGGCGGCTGTGGGGGGAAAGCCCCGCCTGCTGCTCGGCCATGATCAGCCGGTTCAGCTCGGCCCTGGGATCGTGGGCGAGCATCCCCTCTGCTCTGTCGCCGACAAGCGGCACCCGCGCCGGTTGCCGGCGATGCAGGCTCCTGCGCAGGTTATGGAGCGCCAACAACAGCAAGAGGGCGGGGCCGCCCCACAGCAGCGCCGTGCTGCGCTTGAAGGGGGGATCGTAGCGCACGAAATCGCCGAAGCGCTCCGTCATGCGGGCGATCACCTGCTCATCAGACTGTCCCTCGTCCACCCAGCGGTAGACCTCAAGCCGCAGATCCCGGGCGATGGGGGAGTTGGACTCCACCAGGTTCTGGTTCTGGCACTGGGGGCAGCGCAGGGCGCGGGCCAGTTCCTGAGCGCGGGTCTGCCGCTCGGGGTGGCGAAACTCATAGGTGTCGACCCCGCTGGCAAGGGCCCCGAGGCTCAAGGCCAGCAAGAGCGGTGCGATCAGGGCGTGGCCGAGACGGTTCATGGCTTGCTCTCCTGCACTTGTCTCTCTACTTCTCTCTCCGCTTCACTTTCCACTTCGGGCTGGCTGGCGATGTTGCTGCGGGCCTTTGCAAGCAGGGGGGCAAACTGGCGTTGCCAGATCTCCCGGGTGAGCAGGCCGGTATGGCGGGTCAGCAGGGTACCGTCGCCGGCGAAGAGATAGGTCTCCGGCGTGCCGTAGACGCCGAGCTCCAGTGCGAGTCGGCCGTCGGGGTCGGCCAGCACGGCGCGATAGGGGTTGCCCGCCTCGATGAGCCAGGCGCGGGCGGTATCTCCCTTGTCCCGGTAGTTGAGGCCATAGAGGGGCACGGCGCTGGCCAGCTCACCTAGCAGAGGATGCTCGGCGCGGCAGTTGGGGCACCAGCTGGCCCAGACGTTGAGCACGAAGGGCTCCCCCTTGAGTGCCGCAGTGTGGATGGGGGCGCCGCCAAACAGATCGTCACTCAGCCAGGCGGGCAGAGTGCGCCCTGCGACGGCCTCATCCTGGCTGTAGGGGTTGTTGCCAAGGCCGAGCCAGAGCAGGGCGCCGAGCCCCAGGGTGAGCACGAGCGGCACGAACAGGCGCAGACGGGCGTTCATGATGGCTCCTGATTGAGCAGGGGGCGGGGCGAGCTTGCCGAGCTTTGGCGAGGGGCCAGCAGCGGCCGGCGGGCGAGCAGGCGCAGGGCGCCGCCCGTCATCATCAACAGGCCACCGAGCCAGATCCAGCGCACCAGCGGCTTATGGTGCAGTCGCATGGCATAGGCGCCGGGTCCCATCTTCTCGCCAAGCACCACGTAGAGATCGCCGAGCAATCCCCATTTGATCCCGGGTTCGTTCATGTTCATGGTGCGCACGCTGTAGTGACGCCGCTCCGGGGTCAGCCTGGCCACCTCTTTACCGTCCTTATGCACGCTGAGCGTGATGCGCTCGGCGGTGTAGTTGGGGCCGATGATCGGCTCGCTCCCCTCATAGCGAAACTCGAAGGCGCCGAGCCGATAGGGCTGGCCTGCGGCGAGTACCGCGCCCCCCTCCTGACTGTGGTGACTCACCTGCGCAATGCCGAGGGCGCACACCGCCACCCCGAGGTGGGCCAGCAGGCTGCCGAACCGATTGAGGGTGAGCTCGCGCAGGGCGACCGGTTGCAAGAGCGGGAGCAGCAGGCTGGCCATCAGCCAGAGGCTCAGCACGTTGGCCGCGAGCCCCAGCCAGCTTGCCCGCAGCGGCTCGGGATAGGCGAGGCTCAGCAAGGCGCCCCCCAGCAGGCCGAGCAGGCATGGAAGCAGCACCTTGATGCGGCGCTGGGCTGCCAGATGCTGCCAGCGCAGGCGCGGCAGCTGGGTCATGAGCGCCATCAGGCAGAGGGCCAGCGGCACGAAGATGGTATTGAAATAGGGGGCGCCTACCGAGAGCGAGCCCAGATGGAGCGACTTGAACACCATGGGGTAGAAGGTGCCGAGCAACACGCTGGCGCAGGCCACGCAAAGCAGCAGGATGGCGGCGCCGAGCAGCCCCTCTTTTGACCAGAAACCGAAGCGGGCATAGGGGGCGCGAATATCCGCCCGCAGGGCAAACAGGGTGAGGGCGCAGGTCAATAGCAAGCCGAGCAGCAACAAGAGGGTGAGGCCGCGGCTGGGGTCCACCGCAAAGGCGTGCACCGAGGTGAGCACCCCGGAGCGCACCACGAAAGTGCCGAGCAGGCTCAGTGAAAAGGTAAAGATGGAGAGCAGCAACACGGCGTGGCCGTAAGCGCCGCGCTTCTCGCACACCACCAGGGCGTGCAGCAGGGCGGTGCCGAGCAGCCAGGGCAAGAGGGAGGCGTTTTCTACCGGATCCCAGAACCACCAGCCGCCCCAGCCGAGCTCGTAGTAGGCCCACCAGGAGCCCAGCACGATGCCGGCGGTGAGAAACACCCAGGAGCCGAGCGCCCAGGGGCGGCTCCAGTGGGCCACGGCGCCATCGAGCCGACCCGAGTGCAGCGCCGCCATGGCGAAGGCGAAGTTGACCGCAAAGCCGACGTAACCGAGATATAGCAGGGGCGGGTGGATGATGAGGCCGATATCCTGCAGCATGGGGTTGAGATCGCGCCCCTCCAGCGGCCCCGGGAACTGACGGTCAAACGGGCTGGAGAAGATCAGGGTATAGAGGCCGAACAGCCCGACGATCAGCCCCATGATGGCCAATACCCGGGTTGTGATCAGCGGATCGACCCGCCTGGAGCAAAGGGCCACCAGGGCGCCCCACAGCCCCAGCGCAAAGACGAAGAAGAGCATGGAGCCCTCGTGGCCGCCCCACACGGCCGCCAGCTTGAAGCCAAGGGGGAGGGCGCTGTTGGCGTGCTGGGCCACATAGACCAGGGTGAAGTCATCCTGGCCAAAACAGCTGGCGAGCAGCAGCAGGGCTGCCCCGAGCAGGAGCGCGACCAGGATGGCCAGCGGCTTTGCGCAGCCCAGCAGCAGGCGTGAGGCGAGCCGCAATCCCAGCCAGGGCAGGGTGCCTTGCAGCAGGGCGAGCCCGGTCGCCAGCAACAGTGAGAGATAGCCGAGCTCCGCCAGCACACAACCTCCAGTCAATCATTCGTCTATGTTATGCCGCAGCGCCTGCACCGTACCGGCGCTGGGGGATAACATCCACAGACTCGACAACAAATAAGCGCCAGTCACCCGAAGGTTGCTGGCGCTGGTGATCATACCGTTATACGACAGTCATTTGACCGGCATAGAGCACGAAGTAGCGCAGTAGCAGGATCCCCACCAGGGTCAGGCTGCAGACCAGCACCAGATAGCCGTTTTTGGCCCGCAGCGGCGCGGGGGCTAGCAGGGTCAGCAACTGGGGCAGCAGCATGCCGATGCCCACCACCCCGAGCCAGAACACCTGAGCCCAGAAGCCGCTGCCGATGGCGGCCCACATGGCGGCCTCCTTCTGGCCGCCACCGAAGTAGAGGCCGGTAAAGAAGCAGACCAGCAGCAACACCTCCACCGCCAGCACCGGCCGCTCGAAGCGATGCACGAAGCTCACCCCCTGGCTGTGATGGTTCTCCTTGAAGATCGTCACCGCCAGCAAGATGGTGGAAGCGATGCCGGAGCTGACGCCGGAGATGAGGAACAGCACCGGCAGCACCGGGTTGTTCAAGAGCGGATAGGTCTTGAGCGCCGACAGCAGAAAGCCGGTGTAGGCCCCCAACAGCACGGCAAGCAGCAGCAAGAGTGGCGCCAGTAGCCGCTCGATGCGGGCAAGCCAAGCAATGAGATTATCCACAAAGGCGAACTTCTCTTGCAGCAGGTGACGGCGCAAGGTCTCGATCTCGGTCCGAAACACCACCGCCAGCCAGGCAAACAGCACCGCCATGTAGACCTGGAACAGCATGACCCCCATCGACATCACGGAGTCGAACTGGTAGTGGAACATCAGCTTCCAGAAGGTCCAGGGGCGGGCCAGGTGGAAGATGAGGATCAGTAACCCCAGCACCACGCTCACCGGCGCCAGAATGGCAGTCGCCTTGATGATGCCGCTCTCGCTGCCGGCTCCCTTGCGGCGCAGCAGCACCGAGAGGGTGGTGGCCCCGGCGGAGATGCCGAGCAGGAACAGGTAGATGGCTATGGGCCAGTCCCACACCAGCGAGGGGAAGTGAAATGCATCATGCAACATGATCCATTCCTCCTTCTGTTACTGCGGTAGATGGCGATCGGACAAATCCCCACACAAGGGAAGGGAAGTGAAATGCCTCTTGCATCGTCATGACTTTATCTCCCCTTTGGGCACGCGGTACATCTTGGGCGAAGTGCCGAGTGCCTGCTTGTAGCGATAGGTGGTCTCCTTTACCAGCCGTTTGGCGATGGGGCTGTCCGGGTCATCCAGATTGCCGAACACCAGCGCCTTGGTGGGGCAGGATTCCACGCACGCCGGCTCCTTGCCCGCCGCCAGGTTGGTCTTGCGGCAAAAGTCGCACTTGTCGGCCACCTTGGTCACAGGGTTGATAAAGCGCACCTGATAGGGGCAGGCAGCCAGACAGTACATGCAGCCAACGCAGAGATCCGGGTTGACGTCGACGATGCCATCCTCCTTGCGGATATGGGAGGCACCGGTGGGGCAGACGTGCACGCAGGGGGCGTTGTCGCAGTGCTGGCAGGACTTGCGAAAGAAGTGGTACTCGGCATCGGGGAAGGTGCCGATGGGGCCGGAGCGGATGATCTCGAGGCGCGAGACCCCCTCTGGCACCTGATTCACCTCCCGGCAGGCATCCATGCAGGCGGTACAGCCGATGCAGGCCGTCTCGTCGTGGAGCATGCCAAAGCGGACCCCGTCGATGGTCTGGCTGTGGGCGAGGGGGGTAGCAAGGGAGCGAGTCGGCCCTGTCATCATGATGAGGGCCCCCGCGCTCATCCCCGCCATGAAGTGACGGCGAGAGCAGCTCATGGTACCTCCTTGCCCGAGGTGGTGTTCGCCTTGGCCGCCTTGACGGCCTCATGCTGCTTGCTGTGGCAGTCGACGCAGAGCTTGATGCGAGACTTCTCCGGAATAGCCACCATGGGCTCCTTGGCCGGGTGCAGCTGGTGGCAGCTGGTGCAGGTGAGCTTGGTGGCGTGCACGTCGTGGGCCCAGAGCGCCTCGCGCAGCACTTTGGGCTCGTGACAGCTCATGCAGACCCCGTTCTGCTCGGCGATGGGGTAGCGCTCGGTACTCTGTTTGTCATTGAAGCTGTCGCTAAAGCGCATCACGTCCTTGACCCCTTCCCGGTGTTGGGGGGAGGGTTGACCGTGGCAGTTGGTGCAGGTTACCGGCGCCAGGTTGTTGGGGTTGGTCGCCTGGCCGTGCTTGCCGTGCATGCCTTCGACCTGCTCCTTGTGGCAGTCGGTGCAGGCCTTGTCGGCACTGCGCAGAAATTCCACTTCATGTGTAGTAGGTGCCGGGGCGGTTGCCGCATCGGCCGCCTGGCCCTGCAGGCTGGTCAGCAGCATGGCTGCCATCAGCATCAGTCGTAAGAAATCCATTGTTAAATCACCCATAGGAAGCCTCCATCCGGCTGCGGGCCCGACACTGCGGGCCCGCATGCCTCGTCATTGTGCGAGCCGTCCGGCCGCTTTGGCCTCGGCATCCCAGGCGGGGACTGTGGTCTTGAGGAACTGGGCCTTGTCGCTGTTCATCTGCTTCATGTCCATCCCAAGAGCGGCCTGGGCCTTCTCCTTGCTGGAGATGTCAGGAATGGCGATCTCGTGGCTGATCCCCTTGGCGGCCAGCAGGCGTGCCAGCTTGGTGCGGGCGTCGGCGGCCTTGTCCAGGGCGGTTCCCAGCATGCGCAGCGCCACTTCCGGGGCGTGCATCTGCACCCCGTGGGAGGCGATGGAGAAGTCCCAGCGCCATTGGGCGTGACGGATATCCTGCAGAATGTCCTTCATCTCGGCCTCGGTGGCACCGGCATCCCAGGCGGCCTTGGCTTCAAAGTGGGCGTGCACCAGCTGCTTCTCGACTTTGAGCTTGATTTCGGTGACGGCGTCCTTGCGCTGCTTGACCACCCCTTGCAGCATCTCCTTGCTCTGGGTGTGGCAGTTGCGGCAGGTCTGGTCGAAGCGATCGAAGGGGTTGCCTACCTTGTGGTCGGTGTAGACCTTGCCTTGCTCGTTCTGCACCTTGGGCATGTGGCAGTCGACGCAGGCGACGTTGTTCTGGCCGTGAATGCCGGCGCGCCAGGTCTCGTACTCCGGATGCTGGGCTTTGAGCATGGGGGTCTTGGAGAGGGCATGGGTCCAGTCGGCAAAGCCAATCTCGTCGTAATACTCTTCCATCTGCTCAACAGTCGTACCCTTGTCCCAGGGGAATTTCACCGCCTTGGTGGGGCCGCTGAAGTAGTACTCCACGTGGCACTGGCCGCACACCTGAGACTGCTGATCGAAGCGTCCCTGCTCCTTGAACGGCTTGCCGATGGCGGTCATGGCCCGGTCGGCATAGGGACGGGAGAGGTGCAGGGCGGGTTTCCCTTCCTTGAACTCTTTCGAGGCGGTGTCGTGGCAGTCGGCGCAGCCGATGGTGTTGACGATCTCCGGTCCGCCTTTTGCCCACATGCCCTTGAAGTAGCCATCCTCACCCTTCTCGTCGATGACGCGGGCCACGTCCGGGCCTTTGCAGCTCCAGCAGGCCATGGGCAGCGGACCGTCTTCGGCAGTCTTGGGGGCGCCGGTACGCAGGGTTTCCCGCACGTCGGTCAGCGCATAGAAGTGGCCGCGCGGCTTGTTGTAATCCTTGGAGAAGGGGTAGCCGGCCCAGAGCACCACCATCTGCGGATCTTCCGCCAGGGCGTCGGTGCGCTCGCGGCTCTCGCTGGTGCCTTTCCAGCTGGTGAACTGATCGGTGTGATCCTTGGCGAACAGCTCGCTGCGCGCCTCGATCTTGCCCTTGCTTTGTGCCTCGTCGGCCGCCTGTGCCAGACTGCCAGCGCCCAGCAGGGCGGTCAGCAGCAGGGCTGCCAGTCCTGGTCGAAATAGCTTGTCATATGAACCCACGGTCATCACTCCCAGATAAAAGTCCATGTCGGGCCTGACCGTTCCATCTTGGTGTGGACATCTGTGCTCATCATCGACGGGCATGGCAGGCCGATCCATTGTTATGGCTGCATATAAATCGGTGTTTATGCAATTGCTCGGGGGGATAATACCAAATGGGTAAAATGGATAATTATTTATCCCCGTGGGAGTTGCGCTAGATCAATTGAGGGGGGGGAGGGATGCCAAAAGTGCGATCCAGGTGGAATTATTGAACCTCATCCGAGGGTTATTTCCACCCGTTCTCTTTTGATGAAAATAGGTAAAATCGATGTTCATCATGTTGGCGAGGAGGGCTGGGCGAGAGGCGGCGGAGAGATACACCGCATGCAGAGAGAGAATAAACTGCTGATATTGAAATTAAATTCAATATTAAGCTTGCGAAGGGGTGAGGGGGAGGCTTCGGTTTTCCATCACCATGGTCCCTGTCAAGGGACTTTGTGACAGAAGCTGTCGTAGAAATGGGTGCCAAGAGAGCCATCTGTTTTCATGAAAGGGAAAATAAGGGCTTTATTCCAGCATATTCGCGGCTTGATAGCGTCTTATTGAATTTAATAGGACGGTTGGCGGCATTTACTTTCGATATTTTCGAAAATGACGAAGGGTTATAGGGGGTTATTGACGGTAAAATAGCCGCCTGTCACGGAGACTTTCCCTTTACGCTTCATGTGCTGGGAAGTCTGTGTTTACCCGTTGGAGGATATATGGCCGAGCTGCGAATCGATAAACCGACTCTTATTGCCAAGGTGGAGGGCGCTGTGTTTGTGATGGATGCGGACGGCTCTTTGCGCCGTGCCACCCCTGGCATGCAACTGGAGCCCGGGATGCGCCTGCTCACCGAATCCGACGGACAGGTGGAGCTGGCGGAGGCGGGCAGCGAACGCCCCGAGCCCACCTAGCACGAGGCGGTACTGCCCGCCGGTGCCGATGCCGAGCTGGCGAGCCTCCAGGAGGCGATCCGTCCGGGGGCTGACCCGACCGAACTATTCGAGGAGACCGCGGCCGGTAACGCGGCGGCCGGTACGGTTGGCGGTGTGGCCGGCTCCAGCGCCAGCGGTTTCGTGGTGGTGGATCGCATCAATGATGCGACTCTGGCCGAGGCGGGATTTGACACCAGCCATGAGGCGCGTCAACCGGGCGACGAGTTGCTCTATGCCGAAGATCAGGATCTGCTGGCAGCCATCACCATCACAGAACCCCAGACCGATGACAACATCATCAATGCCGACGAGGCGACCGGCGTCATCATTCGCGGCTTTGTCGAGGATGTGGAAGTCGGCCAGACCGTCACCGTCACTCTGATAGATCAGGATGGCAATCGCCTGACCACCACCACAGTGGTGCTGCCCGGCTTCGTCTGGGAGGCAAACTTCGGCGACGTCACCGGCAAGCTGGTGGACGGCCCCCTGACCATCCAGGCCGATACCCAGGATGCAGCCGGCAACCGGGCCAGCGACACCGGCCAGACCCTGCTCGACACCATCACCACCATTACCCTGGATTTGGCGGACGAGAGCGACACCGGCACCAGCCAGACCGATGATCTGACCCGCGACACCACACCGCTACTGCAAGGGAAGGGGGAGCCTGGCGCTACCGTTACCCTGACCCTGGAAGGCAAGGTGATGGTCGTGCTCACCGTGGATGGCAACGGCAACTGGCAATATCAGATCCCCGATACCCTGGCCGATGGCGCCCATGATTTTCGCGTCGATGCGGTGGACATCGCGGGCAACCGGGCCAGCGACACCCTGACGGTGACGGTGGATACCCGTGCAGCCATCGACATCGACGATCTCGATACCGACAGCATCCTCGGCCATGACAAGGTCACCCTGAGCGGCAGTACCACGGACGTGGAGGCGGGGCAGCGGGTGACCATCACCCTGGTTGGCCAGAATGGCCAGACCCTCTTCAGCGGCAGTGCCCTGGTGGGCAGTGACGGCCGCTGGCAGCTCAATGGCCTGGATCTCACCACTCTCTCGGGCCCCTACGAGGTACGCGCCGAGGTGACGGATCTGGCGGGCAACCGGGTTATTGACGGGGCTCCCCTCATTGGTCAGAGCGATACTCTGACCCTCTCCGAGGCGGATCTCGCCAAGGGGCCGGTGAGTGCCACCGGATCCCTGCACACCGGTGCCGGGCTTGATGGCAACCTGCAGGTGAGTTTTGCCGCCGATCAAGGTGCCCTCAATCAGCTTGGCCTGACCAGCCACGGGACGGCGCTCGCCTACCAGGTCAGCGGCCAGACCCTCACCGCCAGCGCGGGGGGCGTGACCGTCTTCACCCTGACCCTGGCCAACGACGGCAGCTATCGCATCGTCTGGAACCAGAGCCTGGATCACGGCCAGGATAGCCTGAGCCTGCCCTTTGCCCTGGAGTACCGCGACAGCGACGGGGATCGGGTGAGCGCCAATCTTACCGTCAACCTGGTAGACAGCACACCACCGGACTTCACCATCGCCCCCATCAGCCTCACGGAGGATGATTTCACCAATCCGGCGGCGGTGGTGGGACAGAGCCAGTTCGTGGTGGGCCATCAGTCCGATCCCTTGGTGGCAACAAGTGCCGTCTTCGCGGATCAGAGTGCAACCCTGGCCCGTCTCAACGGCAGCGGTATCAGCAGCGACGGCCACGCCTTGACCTTCGAATTCACCGGTGATCGCCTGCTGACGGGTTATTACCTGGATGGCAATGGCAAGCGGGTCGAGGTGCTGAAGGCCGAGCTGACTGCCAGCCAACATGGCAGTGATATCGACGGCAATGTCACCGTCTCCCTCAATGGGCCTCTGGATCATCAGGGCAGCGACCAGCTCTCCCTCGGGCTCACCGTTTCCGCCAAGGAGATCGACGGCGACGAGACCCGCGCCGATCTGGTTGTCTCCATCAGCGACGGTGTGGATCCCCGCCTTGGCATCGATAGCGGGGTCACCTTGCAGGAAGGGGCCTCGGGCCAGACCCTGGATGGCCAGTTGCCGGTGAGCGTGGGCAGCGATCGCCTGGTGTCGCTCAATTTCGAGGCGAACCAGCCTGGCCTGAATGGCCTCACCAGCGGCGGTCAGCCGACCCACTATCAGGTCAACGGCAACGTCATCACCCTGCTGGATGCGGGCGGCAAGACCATTCTGACCGTGACCCTGGGGCTGGATGGCAAGTACCAGGTGGCGCTCGATGGCGTGCTGGATCAACCGGTCAGCACCAACAGCGTCAACCTGGGGCTGCAGGTGCAAGGCACCGACTTTGACGGGGACAAGAGCAACCTTGGCACCCTCAATATTCATATCACCGACGGCGTGCTGCCCCAGGTCGACCCCGTCTCCCTCACCCTGGTGGAGGACAGCGACTGGAGCGCAGCCCAGACCCTCACCGGGGATCTGGCCATCACCGCCGGGGCCGATCCCTTGGTCAACATCGCATTCGATGCCAGCCAGCCTGGCCTGCAGGGGCTCACCAGCGGCGGCCAGCCTGTGATCATCACCATCAGCGGCAACAGCATCAGCGGCGCCGTCAACGGCCAGAACGTCTTCACGTTGACGCTGGATCAGAACGGTCACTACGTCTTCACCCTGAACCAGCCGCTGGATCAGGGGAGTGCAGACAGTCTGCTCAAGGCGGGCTTCACCCTCACCGACAGTGACGGAGATAAAGTCTCCTCCACCCTGAGCGTTGCCATCGGCGACGGGGCGAATCCGGTCATCAGCGCCGTGACCGGCACCGAGATGACGGAGGCGAACCAGGGGGCGAAGGATGTGGTGAGCCACATGAGCTTCACCGTGAGCCACGGGGCTGATGCGCTCGACACGAGCAGCCTCAAATTCGATATCGCAGCCATTCAGCAGAGCCTGGATGGCAAGTACAGCAGCCATGGCAGCCCGGTGACCTTCACCCTGGATGCCAGCGGCGAGCTGGTGGGGACCAGCGCCGACGGCCGCGAGGTGCTGCGGGCCGAGCTGGATTTGGTGGAGAGCAACGGCAACTGGAGCGTCACCGCCAAGGTGGCCCTGGGGGCCGAGCTGGATCACCAGGGCAGCGAGTCCCTCGACCTGCCGCTCACCGTCACCCTGACCGACAAGGATGGGGACAGGGTCTCCACCGACTTGCCGCTCACCATCAAGGACGGCCATGCGCCGCACTTCGTGGCGGGCAGCGGGGTGAGCCTGGATGAGCGTGGGCTCGACGGCCACAACACCCTGACCGGCACCGGCCACTTCCAGGTCAATGCGGGCTCTGATCGGGTGAGCGAGGTGTCGTTTGCCGACATCAGCGAGCAACCAGCGCTGACCGCCCTGGGCCAGAGCGTCAAATACGAGCTGGTAGACGGCGATGCCAGCATCCCGGGCAACCAGGTGCTGAAGGGCTATGTGGAAGTCAATGGTCAGCGCGTCGAGGTGCTTCAGGTCGAACTGGTGGGCAAGCTGGACAACGCCGCCAGCAACGGTTTTGACTACAAGGTGACCCTCTATCAGGGGGTTCACCAGAGCGGTGGCACTGCGACCGACCTGCCGTTCAAGCTCAACATCGTCGACAGCGACAAGGGAAGCGGCAACAACGACAGCACCACGGGCACCCTCAACATCCGCATTTCGGAAGGGGACAAACCGACCCTCAGCCTGACCGGTGTGACGGTGAGTGAAGGGCGCTTCGAT
The DNA here is from genome assembly GCF_027707425.1 of Aeromonas sp. QDB63. NCBI lineage: Bacteria > Pseudomonadati > Pseudomonadota > Gammaproteobacteria > Aeromonadales > Aeromonadaceae > Aeromonas > Aeromonas sp. QDB63. The sequence continues at coordinate 167,827 of NZ_JAPCIS010000005.1, read as the reverse complement.
GGCGCCGCCAACAACCAGACCGGCGATGATCAGCATGCCACTGGCACCCTGACCATCACTGCAGACTCCGATCCCGTGGTGGACGTGCGGCTGACCCTCTCGGGCCAAGTCGTGGATGGGAGTGGCAAGGCCATCACCCACAACGGCGAGACCCTCACCTGGCAAGAGGTGGCGGGCAGCAACGGCCACAGCTTCCAGGCAGTGACTGCGAGCGGCACCCTGGTGCTGACGGTGACCCTGCCGAGCGTGCCGGGGCGCATCGAAGCCCACACCCAGGCAACCCTCGATTACCAGGTGACGGTACACACCAACCTGGATCACGGTGCCGACGACAAGCTCAACCTGAGCCTGCCGGTGAAGGTGACCGACAGCGACGGCAGCGTGATCACCGGTAGCACCACGGCGGTGATCACCGATGCTGCGGATCCCGTGATCACCGCCATCGAGGGGGTGACCGTCAAGGAGTCGGACCTCAACGGGGGCAGTGGCCAGCATGGGGGTACCAGCCCGTCAGGCACGGGAGAGGTTGCCATCGGCCAGGTGACGATCGCCGCCGGGAGTGACCGGGTGGTTTCCCTGCAACTGGATGTAGCCCGCTTCAACGCCCTCAATACCCTGACGTCGGGGGGCAAGGCGGTCACCATAGGGGCAGACAGCCAGCCGGGTGTCTACCTTGGCAAGGACAGCGCAGGCAAGCTCATCTTCAAGCTGACCCTGGATGTGTCCGGCCGCTACACCTTCGAGCTGACCGGCAACCTGGATCACAGCGTCCAGGGTAAGGATCTGCTGGATATCCAGCTGCCATTGCAGGCACGGGACAGTGACGGGGATCTGAGCGCCGAAGTGATCGGTCATGTGAGCGTGCAGGACGACGTGCCGGTGGCCGTGGACGCGAGCAAGACCCTGAATGAAGGGGCGAAAGTGACCGGCGATCTGCTGGCCACTGCCAGCGAGGGGGCGGATGATGCGGTGGTGAGAGCGGTGACCATCAATGGCACCGAGCACCCCATCGCCGCCACAGGCAACACCACCATCTCGGTGACAGATGGCACGGGGCAGATCATCGGCACCCTGGTGATCAATGCCGAGGGTGACTACAGCTTCACCGCCAAATCAGGCATCGATCACAGCAACAGCACCCTGGTACAGCAGATAGGCTTCCACCTGGTGGATGGCGACGGAGATACCGACGACGGTCTTCTGACCCTGACCATCCGGGACGAGGCTGGCAAGCTCACCGTGAGCGCAGTCACCGGCCAGGAGGATGCGGGGGCGAGCGATCCGGGCCAGGGGATCCCCATCACCATGAACCTGGATGTGGGGGATTTCGATCGGGGCGAGCATGTGGAACAGTTGCTTATCCAGGCGCCAGCCAACGCCCAGGGCACCTTCTATTTCAACGGCGTCGCACTGACCACCATCACCCAGGGGGGCAAGACCTGGTATGAGGTGCCGCCCGCGGCCATGGTGGCGGTGGCCAACACCGATGACAAGTTCCAGCTCACCGGTGTCACCTTTGTGCCGAACCACGACTACTCGAGCTACAACAACGGAGGTGCTGCGCTGCGCTTCCCGGTGCAGTTGCAGGTGGGGGTCACCGAGGGGAGCAAGCCCCCGGTGTTGACCGGCAATCTGGACATCACGGTGCAGGGCATTGCCGACAAACCCCTGTGGGATGTGGGTAGCACGCACCAGCACTACACCACGGACGAGGACAGCAGCGGCATCGCCCTCAACGTCAAGGCGGGTCTCACCGATACGGACGGCTCCGAGACCCTGAGCTACCAGATCAAATGGGCGTCCGGCCAGGGCACGCTGACCCTGAACGGCAAGGTGCTCACCCCGGGGGCGAACGGCCTCTATACGGTGGCTGGTGGCGACATCAACAAGGTGACCGTGGTGCCCGGCAAGGACTACAGCGGTGACATCAAACTCATTGTGACCCCGGTGAGCACGGAGAAAACCCCGGTGGTGACCGGCAAGGAGACGGCCCTCGGCGATCCGCTGGAGGTGATTGTCAACGTGAACCCGCTGGCGGACGACGCCAAGCTGACGGTGCGCGAGATCCAGGGCAAGGAAGATACCCTGATCGATCTGGGCAGCAAGATTGGGCTCGCCCATCTGGGAGACACCACGGATGGCTCCGAGCAGCTGTTCGTGCGCATCAGCGGCCTGCCCGCCGGTGCCACCTGCTGCTGGGCGGGGTGGCGGTCACTCTGGATACCAACGGCTACTACGAGGTGCCCTATGACCGCATCAATGACCTCAAGCTGCTGCCGCCCAAAAACAGCAACGTCGATTTCGATCTCACCATCAAGGGGGTGGTGAAGGACACCGCCATCCTGACCGATGCCAGCGGCCAGACCCACACCGTGGTGAACGAGAAGGAGACCGGCAGCCAGAGCCTGCACGTGGATCTGGTGGGGGTAGTGGATGAACCCCATTTCGATCTCAATACCACCGACTGGACCCAGGATGGCAACGGCTACAGCATCACCATCCAGGAGGATGGCCGGGCACCGCTGGACTTCAAGCTCACCTCGGGGGAGTGGACGGATACCCCGCTCGATCACTCGGAAACCCTGAACCTGGTGCTGGAAGGGCTGCCGGAAGGGGCCAGGGTATTCGACGGCAATGGCAAGGAGCTGACCCTCAACCTTCGCCGGGCTCGATGGCAAGGGCAATCCCCTCTACCAGGTGGATGTGACCAGCCTCGGCAACCTGCAGATCCAGCCGCCCCTCAACAGCACCGCCGATCTGCACCTGGTCGGACACGTGGTGGTGACCGAGAACGACGGCGATCACAAGAGCTTCGACGTGCCCCTCACCATCAAGGTGGAGCCGGCCATCGACGCCACCGACTATGCCAAGACCAGCCATGGCCTGGAGGATCAGTTCACCGTCCTCGACTGGCAGCCTGACCTGACCGACGGCGCCGAGAAGGTGACCCACCTCAGCCTCTCCGGTATCGAACCCGGGTATGAAGTCTGGATCCGTGTGGGCGGGGTCGAGACCCAGCTGACCGTGAGCGGCGGCGCCGTGGAGTTGAGCGACGCCGAGCTGCAGAACCTGCTCGGAGGTGGCCAGCTGCTGGTGAAAGGGCCCGAGGACAGCGACAGGGACACCACCCTCCAGAGCCATGTCACGGTGACACAAGTGGATGTGGACTCCAGCGCCACCGCCCAGAAGGTGATCGACGGCACCCTGCATGTGGATATCCAGGCGGTGGTGGAGCCCGATGGCAACCTGGTGCAGACCGGTCAGCTGGAGAGCCCGGACGGGCACGACATCCCGCTGGACGGCGTCTTCGTGTTCGAGGATCTGGACCCCAGCAGTGATGAGGTCATCGACAACCTGGTGATCAGCGATCTGCCCCCCGGCTTTGTTGTGGTGGGGGGGATCAACGATGGTCAGGGCAACTGGACCGTGCCCCATGACGCCCTCGGCAGCTACGCCTTGCGCTCGCCGGATGGCTTCACCGGCACCGTCACCTTCAAGGTGAGCGCCAGGGTGATCGACCTTGGTGACAACAACGAGGGGGATGTGAGCGCCCCGGCCTATCGGGAGATCACAGCCAGTGCCGACTTCCATGGTGCGACCCACTCGGGCCAGGTGGCCGCCGATGTCGATTTTGACAACAGCGCCCCCATCACCGGGGTGGAGGATCACGGCGTCAACTTCGGCAGCCAGCTCAAGCAGATGGTGACCCTGGGCACGGCGGACAGCGGGGATGACGAGCTCAGCATCGTCATCACTGGTCTCCCCCCGGGCGTCAACGTACAGGGGCTCACCTTCGACTTCGTCAACGGCGAGTACCTCATCAAGTTGCCGGGTGGCCTCGATGATCTCGACCGCCTGACCCTGACCCTGCCGCAAGACTATGCCGGTGACGGCCTGCACTTCAATGTGCGCCTGGTCAACACCGACACCGTGAGCGGTGACACCAAGATGGTGGAGAAGGATGTCACTCTCTCCATCACCCCGGAGGTGGACATCAACGGCGGGGCGGACGGCCTGCCGGAGCTGCAACTGAACGTGAAGGACGTAAACGGCGACGGCCAGCCTGACAACCTGGAAGACACCGACATTCATCTCGATCTCTCGGTCAAGCTCGCCGACATCAGCCCCTCGGTGGCCGATGGCGGTTTCGAGACCGTGGAGCAGGTGGTCGTGACCGTGGATCCCCAATATGGTCACTTCTTCGACAAGAACGGCCAGCCGGTCTCCACCCTCACGGTGAACGACCCGGCGGATCTGAAGGATCTGGTGTTCGTGCCCAAAGAACACTTCAGCGGCAAGGTGCCGCTGGCGGTGACGGTGGATATTCTCGATACCGCCACCACGGGCAAGGATCGGGGGAGCTGGAGCGGCAACGTGAGCTTCGAGGTGCTGCCGGTGAACGATCCGGCCAACCTCACGGTCCAGAACGTCACGGGCCAGGAAGATGGCAGCGTGAGCCTGGGGGGGCTGGGGGCCAGCCTCATCGACAACGATGGCTCCGAGCAGATCGTCGGGCTGCAGATCAAGGGGGTGCCGGATGGCTTCACCCTGTCCGCCCCGGCGGTCAACATCGGCGGTGGGGTGTGGCAGGTGCCTGTGGGCACCGACTTCTCCAAGCTGACCCTGATCCCGCCTGCGGACTTCAGCGGCACCGTGGATCTGACCCTGAGCGCCTTCACCCTGGACAAGGGGCTGACCCTGCCCCTTGAAACCAGTGCGGGCTTCACCGTCAATCCGGTGGGGGATGCGGTCATCACTGACATGCAGGAGCAGGCGAGCGGCACCGAAGGGGATGTGATCACCCTGAACCTGGGGGTGGAGACCCGGGATACCCAGGCCACCGGCGGCAATGCCGGCAATGTGCACGAGAACGGGCCCGAGCAGGTGCGCGTCACCCTGGAAGGGGTGCCGGACGGGGCAGAAATCCGCCTGCCGAGCGGGGTGAGCGGCACCGTAGTGGATCTCGGCGGTGGCCGCTGGCAGGTCACCACGGACGGCGGCAAGCTCGACGCGGTGGAGCTCGTGACCAACGACGCCAACGGCGCCATGGCGATCAAGGTGACGGCCCAGAGCCTGGACAACGGCGCCCTCGGCCCCGAAGTGAACGGCACCATCCATCTCGATGTGAGCCCGGTAAACGACGCCCCCGTCAACGTGCTGCCCGATGATCCCCAGGTGGCACAGGAGGACGAGCCGTTCGTCATCCAGGGTCTGCAGGTCAAGGACGTGGATGCGGGCAACGGCATCATGGAAGTGCGCCTCTCGGTGGAGCACGGCACCCTGACCCTGCCGGCCGGGAGCGGCGTGACCCTGACCGGCAACGGTACCGGCGATGTGGTGCTGACCGGCACGCTGGCGGATCTCAATGCCCTGCTCTCGGGCGGCGTCACCTATCAGGGCGACCCGGACTTCCATGGCAATGACGCCTTGACCATGGTGACGGACGATAGGGGCAATACCGGCAGCGGTGGCGCCCTGAGTGACACCGATGTGCTGCCCATCCTGGTACAACCGGTCAACGATGCCCCCGTCAACCAGCTGCCAACGACGCCCCAGGTGGCGCAGGAAGATCAGCCCTTCACCATTCACGGGCTGCAGGTGAGCGATGTGGATGCGGGCAACAGCCCCCTCTCCGTGCTGCACGGCACCCTGGAGCTGGCGGCGGGCAGTGGCGTGACGGTGAGCGGCAGCGGCAGCAACACCCTGGTGCTGAGCGGTTCCCAGGATGCCATCAATGCCTTGCTCGCAGGGGGCGTGACCTATCAGGGCGAGCAGGACTTCAATGGCCAGGATGCCCTGACCATGGTGACCAATGATCTTGGCAACACCGGCAGCGGTGGTCCCCTGAGCGATACCGACGTGCTGCCCATCGAGGTCGAGCCGGTCAACGATGCCCCTGTCACTCAGGTGCCGGGCTCATTGCAGGTGAAAGAGGATGGCTCCCTGTCGCTCACCGGGATCAGCGTGAAGGACGTGGATGCGGGCAGCGCCCCCATCTCCATGGTGCTGCGGGTGGAGCACGGTGTGCTGACCCTGCTGGGGGCGGCAGGCGCCGTCTCGGTGCAGGGGGCGGGGACCAGCGTGGTGACCCTGGTCGGGTCGCTCGATGATCTCAACGGCCTGCTGGCAGGCAACCTGCACTACGAGCCAGCCAGGGACTTCTGGGGTCAGGACAACCTGAGCATCACCACCTCGGATCAGGGCAATACCGGTGCCGGTGGCGTCCTGACCGACAGCACCCAGATTGCCATCCAGGTGACGGCCGAGCCGGACGATCCCCAACTGGGGGTCGGCACCCACGATATCCTTGCGCTGCAAGGGGCCTGGGTGCCGCTCAACCTCAGCGCCAGCGTGGTCAATCCTGCACCGGGCGAGCTGTCTGTGCGGATCCAGAACCTCGGCAACGCCCAGGTGGTGGACGAGCACGGCCAGAGCGTCGGCCACGCGGATGGCAACGACTGGTTGCTGCCGATGGACCAGTCCGTGCCCATCTACCTCAAGGATCTGCCGGCGGGGGATCATGCCCTCACCCTGAGTGCCGAATCCAGCCTGGGTGGCAGCACCCTGAGCTCGGCCACGGAGACCATCACCATCCACAGCCAGAGCGGCCACGATCTGCTGGGCTCGGATCAGGGGGACTGGCTGTTCGGCTCCTCAGGCAATGATCGCCTCCTGGGCGGCATGGGGGATGATGTGCTGCGGGGCGGTCAGGGCAACGACATCCTGACCGGTGGCGCCGGCAGCGATCTCTTCGTGTGGGGCAGTGGTGACGAGGGGACGACGGCCTCTCCGGCGATAGACACCATCACCGACTTCCGTCCCCAGGAGGGGGACAGGATCGATCTGGCGGACCTGCTAAAGGGGGTGACCGACAACAGCGTGGATGGCCTGCTGGGTCATCTCCAGGCATCGGTGACCAGCACCGGCAATGGCCTGAGTGACGTGAGCCTGTCGGTCTCCCCGGCGGGGGATGGCAATGTCACCCAGCAGATCACCCTGAAGGACGTGGATCTGAGTGGCTGGAACCTGAGCGGCTCCTCCTCTCACGACATCCTGCAATCCATGCTGGATCAGCACAGCCTGATCATCCAGCACCCCTGATGGGGTGAGATGATGCAAAGAGCCGGCGAATGCCGGCTCTTTTTTTTGGCTGAATATGCTGGCTTGATGTTTTCTGGTGGTGGCAATAGGAGGTGGTTTTTAACAGAGTGGGTGTTGTTGCTGCTTTTCACTGTGCTAGCGGTTCAAACAACCAAAAGAGTTCGCCGCCCGGGCCTCCCATCGGGCTGCCCGGGCGGCGTCAGAGCCTTGCCGCGCCGATCCCGGTCAATGCCGGCCAGAGGGGGCGCAGGCATTGACCGGGAGTGTCTCTTCCAAGCCGGTGCCCCTGATGATGGGCGGACCGGGGGATAGCGGTCAGGCCAGCGCCCGTGCCAGCAGGTGCACCGGGTGTTCGCAGCGAAACGCCGTGCTCATCTCGATCTGCCACTTGCAGGTCTCGCAGTCGGTGATGACCAGATCGGGTTTGAGCCGGTTTATCTGATCAAACAGCCCCTGACCGATGGCCTGGCTGGTGTCGTAGTTTTCCGACTTGAAGCCGTAGGTGCCGGCGATGCCGCAGCACTGGGAGTCCAGCACCGTCACCTTGACGCCGGGGATGGCCCGCAGCAGCTCGAGGGTGTAGATGACGCCCCCCATCTTCTCCAGGTGGCAGGGGGTGTGGTAGGCGATGTGCAGATTGAGGGGCTTCATGGCCGGTTTGTTGCCCCGATCGAACTCGTTCCACAGGAAGCGGGTCACCAGGGAGATGCGATCGCGCACCTTGTGGTTGTCCTGCTCCAGCAGGTGGGGATATTCGTCCCGCAGGGTGAAGCCGCAGGTGGAGGAGGTGGCCAAGAGCGGCATCTCGTTGCCGAGCAGGGTGTTCTCCAGCTGCTGGATGTTGAAAGCCGCCTGCTGCCTGGCCTTGTCCATGAAGCCGTTGGCAATCAGCGGCACGCCGCAGCACTTCTCCCGCGCAAGCAGCTGGACACCGATGTTCATGGCGTTGAGCACCTGCACCAGCTCCTTGCCGAGCTGGGGGTGGTTGTAGTTCACATAACAGCCGTGGAAGTAGGCGATCTGGCGCGCAAAGCGGGCCTGAGTCGTTTTCTGCTTCTTGTACCAGCCGCGGAAGGTGCCTTGTGAGTATTTGGGCAAGTCCCGGTGGGAGGAGACCCCCAGCGCCTTGTCCAGCACCTGCTTCATCGGCTTGAGGCCGGTGGTGAAGTTGACCACCGGGGCCATCAGGGTGGACATGCTGCCCATTAGATCCGTGTGGGAGAGCACGAACTCGCGGATCCCCGGTTTGAAGCCGCTGTACTGGTGCTTGGCCTTGGCGATGATGTCGCCGATGCGCACCCCGCTCGGGCAAGCCACTTCGCAGCGCTTGCAGTTGGTGCAGTACTTGAGGGCGCTGTCAAAGAGCTCGGGGCTCTTGATGCGCAGCCGCTCCCCATCCGGGCCCGCCTGCTTGGGGCCGGGGTAGGCCGGGTTGGCCTTGGCCACCGGGCAGTAGGCGGTACAGACGGTGCATTTGATGCACTGATCGAAAGTCTGGTTGGCATGATCCAGTAGCATGTCAGTTCTCCTCCCGTTGGGTGTGAAGGCACGGGATATGGGGCGAAATCATCATTGGGCTGAACTCAAAATGTGACCGGCGGCCTGCCAGCCGGTGGCGACCGCGACACCTGAGCCAGAGCCCTCCATGGATTGGGCATCGTCGTGGGCCAGCACGCTGTGTCGTTGGAGTGGGAATATGTGATTCATCTCAGCCCTCCGCCAGAATATGGCCAGCGGCTTGCCAGCCGGTGGCAACGGCCACGCCGGAGCCGGAACCTTCTTTAATGGGGTCATAGTGCGCCAGCACGCTGCCGGCGCCGTAGAGGTTGGTGAGGGGCCTGCCGCCGCGCAGCACCCGCAGCCGCTCGTCGGTCTTGACCCCGAAGCCCATGAAGGGGTGGTGGTCGAACAGGCGGCGGCCGGCCCAGGCGTCGCGCTCGGCAAGGCTCAGTACGTCGGCATCGAAGATGGGTTCACGAATGCCCCCGAGGCGCGACTCCAGCCCGCGGCTGAAGAAGCTGCCGGAGGCGAGCACGAAGTGGTCCGCCTCGAACAGCTGATCCTCCCCGTGCTGGCTGTGCACCCCGATCACCTTGTCGCCGTCATAGCGGGCGCCCAGCACCCGCTCGCTGGTGAGGAAGGTGCCGCCAAGGGTCATGACGCGGCGCTTGAGGGCCTCCTGCATCCGCATGCCGATGAGGGACGGCGGCATGGTGGCCACCTCCTTGATGGTGCAGCCGGTGCGCCGTTCCAGCTCGCTCAGACGCGGGCCGACCAGCCCCAGCGACAGGCAAGCGGGCAGCACGATATGGCGACAGCCGGGCACGCCGCATCCCTGCACCATGCGGCTGATCTCGCGGGCCAGATCCGCCAGCAGGTCCTGCTGGCCAGGCCCCTGCTTGTCGAACAGGCGGGCGATGTCGGCGGAGCGAAACTCGTGGGGATTGCGGCTGAACTGGGCGAGCTGGGGCAGGCGAATTTCCCCGGTCAGGATGCGGCTGTGGGCAAAACGGGCGTGGGTCGCGAGATTCGCCGCCGCGAGCGCCGGGTGAAAATCGCGAAACCCTTCCAGGGTGGCGAGCAGGATGGCGTCCGGGGCGGGGGCATCGGTCATGCAGGCGCAAGTGTCGGGGGAGAGCCAGGTGGATTTCAGGGTGCCGATGGGGGTCAGCCGCTGGTGGTTGTGCTCCTGGCGCATCAAGGGTAGCCCCTCTTCTGCGCAGTGGCGTTGCAGGTCGGCCAGACTCCCCTCGATATTCTGCATCCCCACCTTGCTGTAAGGGTGATCCGGATGGGCCGCCATGAAGGCGGGCAGGGCGGCGCGGGGATCCCCGTCGCTCTCCAGCAGATCCACCGAGCCGGAGGAGAAGTGCAGGGCGCTCTGGCCGGAGGCCATCAGCAGGGTCTTCTGGCCCGCCTCGGCGAGGCGCAGGGCTGCGGAGAGGCCCGCCATGCCGCCGCCGATCACGATGCTGTCAAATTTCATGGCTGCGCTCCTTGGTGGAATTGGCGGTGCTGGCATCGAGCGGGAAGGGGGGCTCGCTCACCAGGTGGGGGGCCGTCCACTCGCCAAGGCCGAACAGCCCTTCGTAGATCCAGTAGGTAAATTCTGCTTCCCGCAGGGCATCGCCCCACAGCACCGGCCGGGTGCCCTTGTAGCGCTCCTCCAGGAACTGGCGCAGCATGACGCAGGCCTGACGACCGTCCGCCTTGCCGTACTCCTGCATCAGACCGGCGGCGCGATAGGCGCACAGCTCCCCCTGACAGGGGCCCATGCCGAGGCGGGTGCGGCGGCGCAAGTCCACCAGGTTGTCCACGTCGAGCTCCCGCAGGGCGTATTCAATCTCGCCCGCGGTCACCATCTCGCACTCGCAGATGAGGGCGTTGGCCTTGGGGTTGTCGCGGAAAAAGGCGATGACCCGCTCGCCGTGGCGGTACTGGGCCGAGCCTTCGGCGGGTACCGAGAGACCGGGGGCGGAGACCTTCTCCGGATCCCGCGAGCCGGGCAGGCTCAGCTCGGCGGTGCGGCAGGGCTTGCTGTTGCCAAGCTTTTTGGCAAGCAAGTCGGTGGCCCATTCGGCCATCAGCCGGTAGGTCATCAGCTTGCCGCCTGTGATGGTGTTGAAACCCAGGAGGCCATCTCGTTCGGCGTGATCCAGCAGCACGATGCCACGGCTGATGTTGCGGCCGGACTCGTCGCCATCCACTGCCACCAGAGGGCGAACGCCGGCGTAGGCGCGCAGCAATCGGGTGCGGGCCATGATGGGGGCCAGTTTTATCCCCTCGCGCAGCAGCACCTCCACCTCTTCGGGCTCGACGGTGAGCTGGTCAATCTTGTGGTAATCGATGCGACTCGACGTGGTGCCGATGAGGGAGATGGTATCGCCCGGCACCAGAATGTCCGCGTCCGCCGGTTTGCGGCAGCGGTTGAGCACCAGCTGGTTGAGGCGGTAATCCATGATGAGCAATGAGCCCTTGGCGGGGAACATGCGGATGCCGAGGTCGGCATACTCGCAGATCTGCTGGCCCCAGATGCCGGCGGCGTTGATCACCTCCTGGCACTCCACCTCGAACGCTTCGCCGGTGCGGGTGTTGATGGCCTTGACCCCGTGCACCCTATCCTGGGTGCGCAGCAGCCCCAGCACCTTGCTGTGAGTGAAGATGCGGGCGCCGTGCTCCTTGGCGTCCAGCACGTTGGCGGCAGCCAGACGGAAGGGGTCGACCGTGCCGTCCGGCACCTGGATGGCACCGATCAGCGCCGGGTTGACGTTGGGTTCAAGGCGCAGCGCCTCGGCGGGATCCAGCTGGCGGGCGTCGATGCCTGCCAGGGCGCAGGCGTCCATGAAGGTATTTTGAAAATGGATGTCATCTTCCGGCAGGGTGATGAAGAGGCCGCCGGTGTCCTCGACGCAGTGGCTGGCGATCCGCTTGAGGATGCGGTTCTCCTGAATGCATTCGCGGGCGGACTCCTGATCCGTCACCGCGTAGCGGGCGCCGGAGTGGAGCAGGCCATGGTTGCGGCCCGTGGTGCCGGCGGCGATGTCGTCCCGCTCAAGTAGGATGCAGTCGATGCCGCGCAGCGCGCAATCGCGCATGATGCCGGCGCCGGTGGCGCCCCCCCCTATGATGACGACTTGTGTGGTGATTCTTTTCATTCGTGCCCGTCTCATCTCTTCCAGATGAGGCCAGTGTGGCGCCTCCACGACGTAAAATGTTTGATATGGGCCAAATTAATGTTCGTAAACGCTCATTAAGTGTGAGGTGATGAGCGAAATGTGATGAACCTCACGTCACCGTCGAGGCAGGCAGGGGAAAGCATGACGGGAGGGGAGAAGGCCAGCCCGGGGGCTGGCCAGAGGGCGGCGTGGGGGAAACCTCAGCCGCAGCACTTCTTGAACTTCTTGCCGCTGCCACAGGGGCAGGGGTCGTTTCGCCCGACCCGCAGCGGCGCCGGATCCTGCTCGCCGTCGGTGTAGACCCAGCGCCCCTGATGGCGCACGAAGCGGGAGCGCTCATGAAGGCAGTGACGTTCGTCCCCCTCCAGGAACCAGGCCTTGAATTCCACCATGCCGAGGATGTCATCGGGGCCGCCCTGGCTGGCGAGGATCTCGAGGCCATCCCAGCGGGTGTCGGTCGATGAGAGCTCGGCCGCCGTCAGGCCGTGCAGAAAGTCAGGGTGCCAGCTGTGGACCAGGTACTCCCCCAATCCCAGCACGAAGGCGCTGTAGCGCGAGCGCATCAGCTGTTCCGGGCTGGCGGCGGTCTGGCCTGCGTGGAGCACGCCACAGCACTGGGAGAGGGGGAGGGAGGAACCGCAAGGACATTGGCTCATGGGTCAGCTCATCGGGTCGATAATAAAAGGTGGCGGGATTGTAGCGAACGCACTTCCCTTTCGGCCAGCTTCCCATGCCGTTTAGGCAGACATCATGCAGCAATGAACACAGCACAAAGGGTGACACAATGACACTTAAGCAGAAGATCCTGTTACTGGGGGCCATCCCCGTGCTGCTGATGGCCCTGGTGGTCAATCTCAGCAACTACCTGGTGGCCAGGAGCGATCTGGAATCGGATCTGGTGGTGGCGCGGGAGAGGGCAATCAAGGAGCGCAAGGCGCTGCTCAGCAGTTATCTGATGCTGGCCAAGACGGCCATCGAGGGCAGCTACGGCAAGCCTGACAGCCCCGAAGTGCGCCAGCAGGTGAAGGAGATATTGCGGCCGCTGCGCTATGGCAGCGACGGCTACTTCTTCGTCTACGACTATCAGGGCAATACCGTGCTGCTGCCGACCCGGCCCGAGATGGAGGGGAAGAACCGCTGGCAGGACAAGGATACCAAGGGTGCCTTCCTCATTCAGGGGATCATCAAGTCGGCGCGGGAAGGAGATGGCTTCTCGGAGTACTGGACCAACAAGCCCTCTATCGGGCGGGATGCCCCCAAGCTCTCCTTCAATCTGGTGCTCGACAAGTATCAGTGGGTCGTGGGCACGGGCTTCTACATCGACGACATCGACAATGAGCTGGCCACCCTGCGCAGCGAGCGGGAGGAGACCATGTATGGCTCCCTGAAAACCGGGGTGCTGTTCATCCTAGTGATCCTGGGGGTGACCCTGGCGGCCACCGTGGTGATCGGCAACCGGGTCACCCGCCCGCTGGCGGATGCGGTTGCCGCACTCAATGACATCGCCGACGGGGACGGGGATCTGACCCAGCGCCTCAAGGTGCAGAGCAAGGACGAGGTGGGGCAGCTGGCCGCCGCCTTCAACCGCTTTGTCGAACGGATCCAGTCGGTGGTGAGCCAGGTGGGGGAAACCAGTCACCAGTTGCTGGGGGCCGTGGATCGGCTGCATAGCCTGAGCGAGCATGCGGACAGGCAGATGCAGGGCCACGGCAAGGAGACGGATCAGGTGGTGACCGCGGTGACCGAGATGAGCTCCACCGCCCAGGAGGTGGCGGCGAGCGCTTCCAACGCCGCCAGCGCCACCAGCGATGCGGCCCGCGAGTCCGATGCGGCCCGCGGCGTGGTGAACAGCGCCATCGGCAGCATCAACCGGCTGGTGGACGAAGTGCATGTGGCAGCCGGGGTCATCGAGCAGCTCGCCCACGAGACCGGCAAGATAGGCTCCGTGGTGGAGGTCATTCGCGGCATCGCCGATCAGACCAACCTGCTGGCCCTCAACGCCGCCATTGAGGCGGCCCGGGCGGGCGAGCAGGGGCGCGGCTTTGCGGTGGTGGCGGATGAGGTGCGATCCCTCGCGGGCCGTACCCAGCAGAGCACCAAGGAGATCAACGAGATGCTCCAGCGCCTGCAGGGCGGGGTGAAGCAGGCGGTGGAGGTGATGCAGGCCAGCGAGGCACGCAGCCAGGAGACGGTGCAGGAGGCGAGCCACATCGCCAGCTCCCTGGACAGCATGGTAGCGGCGGTCGGCACCATCAACGACATGAACATCCAGATCGCCACGGCCGCCGAGGAGCAGCACGCGGTCTCCGAGGAGATCAACAAGAACCTGGTGGCCATCCAGCAGATCGTCAGCGAGCTGACCAAGGCGTCCGGGGAGTCCAGCACCACCACCCGCGCCCTGGCAGGCACGGGTGACAAATTGCGCCAACTCGTCTCCCGCTTCCGTTACTAATCACATTTTTGCCGTCTGGACAGGATTTCCAGACGGCAAATTTGGGGATCGGCGCAGAATGTGTGAAAATCGCGCCATTCGTTCCTTTCGTTAGCCCCAACCCTATGAATGAGATCGTGAAAGGCAGTATCGATTTGATCCGTCAGCTCAACTACGGCCTGGTGTATGCCAGCCTGGAGGAGCACAAGGAGCTGTCCCGTACCGATCTGTCCCGTCTGACCGGCCTGTCGCCGGCCAGCATCACCAAGATCACCCGCGAGCTGCTGGACGGCGGCCTGGTGGTCACCTGCGGCGAGAGCTCGGTGGGGCGTGGCCGTCGCCAGACCCTGCTGCGCATCAACGAGCGCCGCTTCCAGTTTCTCTCCATGCGCCTGGGGCGCGGCTATGTGGACATGGCCCTGTTCGATCTCGCTGGTCACTCCCTGGCACGCCATCGCCATGTCTTCAACGAGGCGGAGCGTGCCGAGCTGCTGGCCAGCCTGGTGCGGGCCATCGAGGGCTTTTTGCCCAAGAAGGCGCTGCGTCTGGCCTGCATCGCCCTCTGCCTGCCCGGCCAGGTGGAGCGCCACTCCGGCATGGTCAAGCATTTTCCCTATTACGATCTGCGCAACTGGCCCCTCGGTCCCACCCTACAGGAGGCCTTCTCGGTACCCGTGCTGGTGAGCGGCGACGTGCGCACCTGGATCCAGGCCGAGCGGGAGTGGGGCGCCGCCAGGAACTGCTCGGATGCGGTGCTGGTGTTCGTGCACAACGACATCGGGGTCGGCATGGTGGTCAATGGCCAGCTCATCGAGAGCGAGTCGGCTCTGCTCGGGGATCTCAGCCACCTGCAGCTCGAACCCTATGGCCAGCGCTGCTACTGCGGTGGCTTCGGCTGCGCCTGCACCCTCGTGACCAATCAGGCGCTGGAGGCGCAATATCGGGAGCTGCGCGAACGGATGCAGGAGTTCGATCTGCCCGAAAGCGTCACCATACGCGAGCTGTGCGAGCTGGCGCTGGCCGGCAACAGCCTGTGTCAGGACATCCTGCACCAGGCAGCAGGCCGCCTTTCCCGGGTGCTGGCGAACCTCATCTGCCTGCTCAATCCGGGCAAGCTGCTGCTCGGGGGGGAGATCACCCGGGCCGATCGACTGCTCTTCCCCATGTTGCACCAGTCCCTGGCAAGCCAGTTGCCCGCCGAGTACCTGGTGCGCCTGCAGATTGAATCCACCCACTTCTACGAAGATCCCACCAAACCCACCTCGGTGCAGGTGCACAAGGCCCTGCGCGATGGCAGTCTGCTGCTCGACTTGTTGCGAGGCGACAAGGAGGCATGAGGCTCGGGTTGCAAGGACGCTTCCTGCTCATTCTCTGTCTGGTCAGTCTGTTGCAACTGGTGTTGCTGAGCGGGGCCAGCTACTACTATGTCGCCGAGCAGCGCTACCGTGAGGTGGGGGATCAGGCCCTGGATGTGGCACGGCTGGTGGCGCGGGAGTCGGGCGTCATCGCCGGGGTGAAGCGGGCGGATACGGTCCGCCTCAATGCCCTGGTGGAGCGGATCCGCGCCGAGGTCGGGGCCAGCTACATCGTCATCGGGGACAGGCAGGCACGCCGCCTGGTGCACCCCAATGCGGACCGGATTGGCAAAGCCATGGTGGGGGATGATCCCGAGCGTGCCCTGCAGGGAGAAGCCTATATCTCCAGGGCCCAAGGGTCCCTTGGGGTCTCGGTGCGCGGCAAGGGGCCCATCCGGGACGAGATGGGCAAGATCATCGGGGTGGTGTCGGTCGGCTATCTGGTGCGGGACATCGATGCGGATCTGCAGGGCTATTTGCGCTTTGGCCTGGCCATGACATTGCTCATTGTGGTACTCAACAGTGTCGCAGCCGCCTGGCTGGCCCGGCGCTACAAGAAGGCGATATTCGGCTTTGAACCCGAGCAGATGGGGCGACTCTATGCGGAGCTCGACTGTACCCTGCGCACGGTGCGCGAGGGGATCCTCACCATCGACGAGCAAGGGCGCCTCACCTCCCTGAACCCCAACGGCATCAAGTTGCTGCGCCTGGACGACACCACCGCCAGGAGCGCCATCGGCCAGCCCATTGGTCACCTGCTGCCGGGCAGTCGCATGCTCTCCATCCTGCAAGAGCAGACCCCCCAGTTTGACGAGGAGATAGTGCTCAACGGCCAGTCCCTCATCGTCAACCGCTTGCCGCTGGTGCGCGAGGGCAAGCTGATCGGCGCCGTGTCGAGTTTTCGCCGCAAGGACGAGCTGGCGGAACTCAGCGCCCAGCTCTCCCAGGTGCAGGCCTACAGCGATCTGCTGCGGGTGCAGACCCACGAGCACAACAACCAGCTCGGGACCATCGCCGGCCTCATTGAGCTCGGTGCCACCCGGGAGGCGCTCGCCTTCATCGGGCGGGAGGCGGCCACCGAGCAGACCCTGCTCGGCTTCCTGATGGGGGCCATCGCCAAACCCAAGGTGGCGGGGTTGCTGCTCGGCAAATACCACAGGGCCCACGAGCTCGGTCTTGAGCTCGTGATCGATCCCGATGCCCGTCTGCACGATATTCCTGCCCGTGTCAGCGGTTCCCAGCTGGTAACGGTGCTGGGCAACCTCATCGACAACGCCTTCGAGGCGACCCGCCGCCACGGTGCGCCCTATCAGCCCATCCGGGTTTCCCTGAGCGATCTGGGGCAGGATCTGGTGCTGGAGGTGGAAGACGGGGCTGGCGGCATCGACCCGCAGTTGGCGGACAGGTTGTTCGAACAGGGGGTCAGCAGCAAGCCCGAGCCAGGACACGGTATCGGGCTCTCCCTGGTGCGCAAGACCCTGGATGCCCTGCAGGGGGAGATCACCATCGAAGCCACGACGCAGGGAAGTTGCGTCGTCTGTTACATTCCCAAGGAGGTGTGAGTGATCAAGATCCTGATCGTCGAGGATGATCCCGCCATTGCCGAGATCCACCGCCGTTTCGTGCAGCGCCTCCCCGGTTTCGAGGTGCTGGGGGTGGCGTTGACCCTGTTCGATGCCAGGGAGCAGATAGGGATCCTCCGGCCCGATCTGGTGCTGCTGGATGTCTGGTTGCCCGATGGAGAGGGGTTCTCGCTATTGAGAGAGCTGCGCCAGGCGGGGGCGAGTCTGGATGTGATCCTGCTCACCGCGGCGCGGGAAGCCGCTGCCCTGCAGGAGGCGATGCGCCTCGGGGTGGTGGATTTCATCTTGAAGCCCGTGGTGTTCGAGCGGCTGCGCGACACCCTGGAGAAGTACCGTCAGAGCATCGCCGCCCTGGCGGCGTTGGCCGACATCGACCAGCAGGCGGTGGACACCCTGTTCGGTACGCCGTTGCAGCAGGTGGCGGCAGAGGGACTGCCCAAGGGCATCGATGCTCTCACCCTGCAGCGGGTGCTGACGGCCCTGACTCCGGAGGCCGCCAGTGCCGAGGAGATAGGCAGCCGGATAGGGGTGAGCCGGACCACGGCACGCCGCTATCTGGAATTTCTGGTGGGGCAGCAACTGGCGAGCCCCGAGCTCGAATATGGCACCGTCGGGCGGCCGGAGCGGCGTTACAGCAAGCCGTGATCCGGTCGCCCGGAACCTGTTGTCCAGACAAGAAAAGAGCGCCTTTCGGCGCTCTTTTTATCAGGATTTGCTTCCCGTGGGCATCAAGGTCTCTGCGCGTGATGGTCAGGGTTCAGAGGTGGCAGAGGATCATCGATTCAGTGGCTGGTGGCAGGCTCCCCCTTGGGGGCCCGGCGAGCCTGCCACCACTGCCAGACGGGCAGCAGCAACATGGTCAGGGTGATCACCGTGAAGGCGAGGGTGATGGGGCGCTCCCACAGGAAGCTCAGGCTGCCGTCGTTGATCACCAGGGCCCGGCGCAGGTTGTCCTCCAGCATGCCTCCCAGGATGAAGCCGAGCAGCATGGGGGCCATGGGGAAGGTGAGCAGGCGCAGGCCGATGGCGATCAGTGCAAAGATGGCCATCACATGGATGTCCATGGTGTTGAAGGAGACCAGATAGACCCCGGTCAGGGAGAACAGCAGCACCATGGGGATGAGCACGGGGCGCGGCACCGCCAGTACCCGGGCCAGGTAGGGGATGAGGGGGAGGTTCAGGATCAACAGCACCACGTTGCCCAGATACATGGAGATGATCACCGACCAGAAGACGTCCGGATGCTCCATGAACAGACGTGGGCCCGGCTGGATGCCGTAGGCCACCAGGGCGCCCAGGATGAGGGCCGTGGTGCCGGAGCCCGGGATCCCCAGGGTCAGCAGGGGCACGAAGGAGCCGGTGGAGGCGGCGTTGTTGGCCGCTTCCGGGGCGGCCAGACCGCGCAGGCTGCCCTTGCCGAACTGCTCCTGGCGCTGTTTGCCGGCGATGTTGCGCTCGGCCCCATAGGCCATGAAGGCGGCGATGGTGGCGCCGGCTCCCGGCAGCACGCCGATGAGAAAGCCCAGCACCGAGGAGCGGGCGATGGGAGGCGCGATTTCCCTGACCTCTTCCTTGCTCAGCTTGAGGCTCCCGAGCTGCTGCATCTGCCTTGCCTCTTCCTCGCTGTTGTCCTTGCCGGGGCGCAGCACCGCCATCAGGATCTCCGCGAGGGCAAAGGTGGCCATGGCCAGCAGCAGGAAGGAGAAGCCGTCACGCAGATCCGGCAGCCCGAAGGTGAACCTGTCCACCCCGACGCTGCGGTCGATGCCGATGGTGGAGATCATGATGCCGAACAGCGCCATGATCAGCGCCTTGAGCACCTGCCCCTTGCCGGCAAAGGCTGCCACGGCGGAGAGGCCCAGCACCATGAGGGCGAAGTAGTCCGCCGACTGGAAGGAGAGGGAGACCTTGGCGAGCAGGGGCGCCGCCACCATCAGCATGATGGCGGAGAGGGTGCCGCCGGTGAAGGAGGCGTAGGCGGCGATGGCCAGCGCCTTGCCCGCCTGTCCCTTGCAGGCCAGGGGATAGCCGTCGAAGGCGGTGACCACGGTGGCGGAGCAGCCGGGGGCGTTGATCAGGATGGAGGAGGTGGAGCCCCCGAAGATGGCGCCGTAATAGACCCCCGCCATCAAGATGATGCCGGAGGCCGGATCCAGGCCATAGGTGATGGGGATCATCAGGGCGATGGCGGTGACCGGGCCAAGGCCCGGCAACATGCCGATAAAGGTGCCGATGAAGCAGCCAAGCACCACCATCATCAGGTTGACCGGCAGCAGTGCGGTGCCGAGTCCTTGCAAGATTCCGTCTAACATGGTGACTCCTTAGAAACCGAGCAGGGTGAACAGACGACCCGGCTCCAGATAGACGTTGAGCCCCTTGGTGAGCAGGGCCCAGAAGCCGATGGAGAAGGGGACGCTGATCATCAGGCCGTAGCGCAGGCTGGGTTCACCGAGCACCCGGATGCCCACGCTCAGGAAGGCGATGGTCGAGAGCACGAAGCCAAACCAGGTGAGCCCCAGTCCGTAGATGACCATGAGCCCGAGCAGGATGAAGACCCGGCGTCAGTCCCCCTCTTCCCGGCGCAGGGGCTCGCCCCCGGGGAAGAGCACCAGCAGCAGGGAGAGCAGCGCCCCGATCCCGGCCAGGGCATAGGGCAGGGTGCTGGCGGTGAAGGGTTCGTATTCGTCGCCGGGGTAGCCCGGTATCTCGGTGGCGTAGTAGCCATAGGCGAGGGAGAGCAGCAGAAACAGCAGGCCCCCCAGTCGCTCCTTGGTAATGTTCATCTTTTGACTCCAACATGAGCGGCGGGCCTGCGCCCGCCTGCGATGGGACAGCGAGGGTTATTTGATGAAGCCGAGCTCGCGCATCAGGCCGCCGATCTGCTGCTCCTGGCCGTCGAGGAAGGCGGTGAACTCGGGACCTGACTGGTAGAGGTTGGTCCAGCTATTGCGGCTGCGGACCACTTCCCATTCCGGCTTGTCGTACATCTGCTTGAGCAGGGCGGCAAACTCGGCGGATTTCTTCGGGCTGATGGTGGGGGAGGCGAAGTAACCGCGCCAGTTGGCGAAGATGGTGGGGTTGTTCTGCTCGCTGAAGGTGGGGATCTGCTCCGCCCCCGGCAGGCGTTTGTCGGAAGTGACCCCGAGGATCCGCATCTGGCCCGACTTGACCGCTTCCATTGCCTCGCCAAAGCCGGTGGAGATGGCCTGGGTCTCTCCGGCCAGCACCGCCGCCATGGCGCTGCCGCCGGCGTCATAGGCCACGTAGCGCAGCTTGCCGGCATCGGCCCCCGCATTCTTGAAGGTCATGGCGGCCACCAGGTGATCCAGACTGCCGCGGGCGGAGCCGCCGGCAATCTTCACCTTGGCGGGATTGGCTTCATAGGCGGCCAGCAACTGGGCCCAGTTCTGATAGGGGGAGTCCAGGGGGACCGCCAGCGCCTGATAGTCGGCGATGATGGCGGCGACCGGGGTGAGATCCCGGAAGGATTGCGGCAGCTCCTTGGAGAGGGACTTGACGATGATGGGGGTGGAGTTGACCAGCAGCGTCTTGTCGGACTGTGCCGAGGTCTCGATCAGGTGGGCGATGGCCTTGGCACCGCCGCCGGCCGAGATGTTCTGGTAGGAAGCGGTGTTGATGAGGCCGGACTTGGTCAGAGCCTCGCCGGTGCCACGGGCCGTGTTGTCCCAGCCGCCGCCGGCGCCGCCCGGGATCAGGAAGTGGACTTCGTTGATCTGGGCGTGGACGCCGACGCTCAGTGCGAGCAGGCTACCGATCAGGGTGCGTTTGAGGGTTCCTTGCAACATGGTGCTCTCCTTGTGATTGTTGCAAGAAGGTTAATTAATCATGTCTGGTTGGAAAACAATCTGACCGTAATGGCTATTAAGGCTGTTCTGCCCATTCTGTTCATTCTGGTCATGGGGCAAGGAGGGGCAGACGTGGAAATAAGAAGCGGGGCTCGCCTCTGGTAAAGAGGGAGCCCCGCCTGCAACCGGCATGGGTTTGAGGTGCCTATGATTTCTCTGCTGCCGAGACCTTCTCGACCATCTTCTCCTGCTTCAGGGCCTCGCTGGCCTTCTCCCTCAGTTGCATCTGCTCCATCACCAGCTTGTAGGCGATGTAGTACTTGTAGATGTTGCCTACATAGGTGACCGTCTCGGGGCCAATCTTCTCCGCCGCCACGTACTCGACGTTGTGAAACCAGACGTTGGGATCCAGCCCCCGTTTCCTGGCCTCGGCACGGAGCCTGGCCACCCGGGCGGGGCCGGCATTGTAGGAGGCGAACGAGAAGAGGGCCTTGTCGAGGGCGGTCATGGGCTCGTCCGCATAGTAGTGATCGATCATCCAGCGCATGTATTTGACGCCCCCGTGAATATTGGGTTCGAGCTGGCGGATGTCGCCGACCTTCAACCCCTTGCCGGTGGCGGGCATGATCTGCATGATGCCGATGGCGCCCACATGGCTGCGGGCATGGTGGTTGAGGGCGGACTCCTGGTAGCCCTGAGCCGCCATCAGCAGCCAGTCCATGTCATAGCGTTCGCCATATTCACGGAACAGCTCGACTACCTGCAGGAATTTCTTGCGCTCCGCCTCGGCGGCGGCGCTTTTGACGAACTTGTTCTGCTTGAGATAACGGGCCAGGATCTCGTCTCCCGTCGCCTTGCCGCGCAGCGCCTTGAGCTGCTCGTTGAGCATGGCGAGCAACTGGGGGCTCTCCTTGCGCACCGCCCAGGCGATGACGCCCCCTTCCCGGAACACGGGGGCGTCGTGAATGGTGATCCCGGGGAAAATCTTTTGCCAGAAGCGGGCCTTGTGCTCGTCCATGACGATGAAGGGGAGCAGTCCTGCGTTAACCATCTCCACCAGATCTTCATCTTCGAGCACCTCCGAGGCGGGCTGGAGGTCGATGAGGGGCTCTCCCGCCGACTTGCGGGCCTGGTTGTAGGCGAGCAGGCTCTCGTAGTAGCTTGAGGAGGGGCGCACGAAGACGCGCTGGCCCCCGAGATCGGCGGCGCTTTCCACCTTGGGGGAGAGGGGGCCGGAGACGAGCAGCTCCCGCACGTTTTCAAGCAGGGGATCGGTGAAGGCGATACCCTGTTGCTTGCGCTTGTCCGTGATGGTGAGATTGGCGGCGGCGATGTCGCCTTTGCCCTCGATGAGGGAGCTCAGCAGGGCTTCCCGGGCCACGGGAATGAAGACGAAGTGCACCTTGAGGTGGCGTTTGATCGCCTTTTGCTTGCGCAACTGTTCGTTGAGGCGCTTTTCCACCTGCATGAAGGCATCGTAGGTGGCCCCCCGTTGCACGCCCTTGGTGATGAAAAATCCCGTCTTGTTGTAGGTGGTGAGCACTCGGATGGTGCGCTGCTCCAGCATGACGTCGAGATCTCCCAGCCTGGGTTTGGCAAGCTCGTCGTTTGCAAAGCTCAGGGCGCTTTTCTCCGTCTCTGCCTCGGGGGCCACCTGCTTGCCGGATTCGGCCCCCCAGGCTGGCGTCAGGGAGCAGAACCACCAGATCACAATCATCCATGCGCGTTTCATCACTTACACCTCACTCGTTTTATTGAGTGTAAGTGGCGACTTGTGGGGGATTTAGCTTATTGGGTTTGATAGACCCGTCCCCATAGCACGATTTTCACTATTCCATCCAGGAGTGCCCGCCCATGAAAACAGGAGCCCGAGGCTCCTCTTTTTCTGCGTGTTGCGGGCCCGTTTGGCTAGAACCAGAAGCCGATGATGAAGGAGCCCGCCAGGGTCAGCATCACGTTGGCCACCGCATAGGTGCCGGCGTAGCCGAGCGCCGGGATGGAGCTGTTGGCCGCCTCGTTCACCACGTCCATGGCCGGGGCGCAGGTACGAGCCCCGGTGATGGCGCCGAGCAGCAGGGCCGGGTTCATTTTGAGCACCCAGACACCGAACAGGTAGCCTACCAGCACCGGCAAGGTGGTCACCAGCATGCCGGAGAAGAGCACCACCATCCCCACTTCGCTCAGGTGATCGAGGATGCCGCCCCCCGCCTTGAGGCCGGTGCTCACCATGAAGACGGCAAGACCGAGATCCTTGGCAAGGCGCAGGGCGCCTGGTGGCACATAGCCCACCGTGGGGTGGTTGGCACGCAGGTAGCCCATCAGGATCCCCGCCAGCAGCAGGCCGACGGCATTGCCGAGGCCGAACTCTATCTGGCCGAACACCAGGGAGACGGAGCCGATGAGCAGGCCCAGCACGAAGAAGGTGGCAAAGGCCACCAGATCCGTGGTCTGGCTGTGGATGCTGATGAAGCCTATCTTGTTGGCCAGCAGCTTGACCCGCTGCTTCTCACCGCTGATCTGCAGCACGTCGCCCTTTTGCAGCATGATGTTGCGGTCAAAGGGCATCTCTATCTGGGAGCGCACCACCCGGTTGAGGAAGCATCCCTTCTCGGTGAGGTTGAGCTCCACCAGATGGCGACCCACCACGGCATCATTCTTCACCACGATCTCTTCGGTGACGATCTGCAGGTCAAGGAGGTTGCGATCGAACACCTCCTTGCCGTTGCGGTAGTTGACGTCGAGCTTCTCGTGGCTCTCGGGGTAGCCCACCAGGGCGATCTCGTCCCCTTCCTGAATGACGGCGTCACCATCGGGGCTGGCCAGAATGCCGTTGCGGCGAATGCGCTCCACATAGCAGCCGGTGTGGGGATAGATGCCGGTTTCGCGCAGGGTGCGACCGCCGATCCAGGCGGCGAGCTCTGGGCCGACCCGATAGGCGCGGATGATGGGCAGATAGGTCTTGCGGCTCTCGCTGTCGGAGAGCCCCCGCTCGCGGGCGATCTTCTGGGCCTCGGTGTTGAGATCCAGCCTGGCCAGGGAAGGAAGGTAGCGCACCACCAGCATCAGGCCCACCAGGCCCACCAGGTAGGTCAGGGCATAGCCTATCCCCATGTTGTCGAGCACCGACTGCATGTCGGTCTGGTGGGGCAGGTTGAGCAATCCGCTTCGCAGGGCGTCCTGTGCCCCCACCAGGGCCGGCGTGGAGGTGAGGGAACCTGCCAGAATGCCGGCGGCCATGCCGGGCCCCAGATTGAAGAACTTGGCGAGCCCCACGGTCAGCAGCAGGGCCGACAGCAGGATCACCAGGGTCAGGGTGATGTAGTGGATGCCGTCGCGAAGGAAGACGCTGAAAAAGTGCGGCCCCGCTTCAATCCCCACGCAGAAGATGAACAGCATGAAGCCGACGTTTTCAGTGGAGGTGGAAAACTGGAATCCCATCTGGCCAAACAGCAGGGCGGTGAAGAGCACGCCTATGGTGTTGCCTATCTGGAAGTTGCCGATGCGTACCTTGCCCAGCAGCAGCCCGAAGGCTAGTACCACGAACAGCAGCAGGGAGTCGCTTTGATGTAGCAATGTCACGAAATCTATGGTCATGCCCGGAAAAACCGAGGAAAAAAGTGGGGCCGATATTGTGCCGGATCCTGTATCAAGAAAGAAGCGCCAAAGCGGATTAACAGCCAGTTAAGTGCTGGTCTCTTCGGTGAAGATAGGGATGTGAGGGGGGGCTGGGGAAAACACCTCTATTTTACGCTGCAAGGCCCGCTGTCAATGAGTGAAATATGCTGTCGAGCAGAGAGGGGATGACACTCCTGTGGACAATTTATTACCTGCTGCATGGGGAGCAAACGGGCACGTTTTTCAGCATTTTCCACTGAGGAAATTGAAGGGTTACAAAAGAGACTTATGACTCATCCGGCGAGGGCTGACCCGCAGGATGCGGCATAGCGAAAAAAAATCCCCCACGGGCAGCACCGCGAGTCGATTCATCCCATTTAGGGGGGAAGGGAAAAACAGCAGAAAATGGGGAAGAGCGGGGGCAGCCAGCGCAAACCGGGGACAATGGCTGCCAGCCCAGATGAACCGTGGCTTTGGTCAAGTTACCCACAGAAACTGTGGATAACCCTGTTCATGAAACTTGGCGATCAGGCTGAAAGCCGCGCCGATACTGGGCTGCAAGGACTGTTCAAAAAATACCTGCAATAAATTGTTTCTATAAAAATCAAATAGTTATGTGCAGCAGAACAAAACGCTGCTGGTCAGTATCGGGAGATCAAAAGGGAGTCAGGCCGCAGGGAAGGGCTTGTGCATTAAAATTGGAAGAGAAAAGCACTAAAGTGGATAACTTGCACCGAGATGGTGAGGAATTGGCTCCCCCGACTGGACTTGAACCAGTGACATACGGATTAACAGTCCGCCGTTCTACCGACTGAACTACGGGGGAATATCAGGCAAGGAGGTGCATCATACAGAGGTCGTATTTCGGGGTCAATAGCCATCAGGGAGGGTGAGCGGATACCCAGCTCCTTCAACTCGGGGTACACTGCTCCCTTGCCGTTTTTTGCCGGGAGTCGTCATGAGCAAGTTATTCCAGTTGGCCAGCCAGTTTCAACCCGCCGGGGATCAGCCGAGGGCCATCGCCCAGTTGCTCGATGGCATCGAGTCGGGACTGGCCCATCAGACCCTGCTCGGGGTGACCGGTTCGGGCAAGACCTTTACCATGGCCAACGTCATCGCGACCCTCAATCGTCCCACCATGATACTGGCCCCCAACAAGACCCTGGCGGCCCAGCTCTACGGGGAGATGAAGGAGTTCTTCCCCGACAACGCGGTGGAGTATTTCGTCTCTTATTACGACTACTACCAGCCCGAAGCCTATGTGCCGACCACGGACACCTTCATCGAGAAGGATGCCTCCATCAACGATCACATCGAACAGATGCGGCTGTCAGCCACCAAGGCGCTGCTGGAGCGGCGTGACGTGGTGATCGTCGCCTCGGTATCGGCCATCTATGGTCTGGGGGATCCCCAGGCCTACCTCAGCATGATGCTGCACCTCAAAGTGGGGGACGTGATCAATCAGCGGGATATCCTGCGCCGCCTCGCCGAACTGCAGTACACCCGCAACGACATGGCCTTCCAGCGCGGCACCTTCCGGGTGCGGGGGGAGGTGATCGACATCTACCCCGCCGAATCGGACAAGCTGGCCCTGCGGGTGGAGCTGTTTGATGAAGAGGTAGAACGCCTCTCCCTGTTCGATCCCTTGACCGGCGCCATCGAGCAGACGGTGGTGCGTTACACCATCTACCCCAAGACCCACTACGCCACCCCGCGGGAGACCATTCTGGGTGCCATCGAGCACATCAAGGAGGAGCTCAAGGGGCGGCGCGAGCAGCTGATGAACCTCAACAAGCTGGTGGAGGAGCAGCGCATCAGCCAACGCACCCAGTTCGACATGGAGATGATGCAGGAGCTGGGTTACTGCTCCGGTATAGAGAACTACAGCCGCTACCTCTCCGGCCGCGCACCGGGTGAGCCGCCGCCCACCCTGTTTGACTACCTGCCGGGGGACGGCCTGCTCATCATCGACGAATCCCACGTCACGGTGCCGCAGATCGGCGCCATGTTCAAAGGGGACAGATCCCGCAAGGAGACCCTGGTGGAGTACGGCTTCCGCCTTCCCTCGGCGCTGGACAACCGGCCCCTCAAGTTCGACGAGTTCGAGGCGCTGATGCCCCAGACGGTGTTCGTCTCGGCGACCCCCGGCCCCTACGAGCTGGAGAAGTCAGGCGGTGACGTGGTGCAGCAGGTGGTGCGTCCCACCGGCCTGCTCGATCCTGAGGTGGAAGTGCGGCCGGTCAGCACCCAGGTGGACGATCTGCTCTCCGAGATCCGCAAGCGGGTGGCGGTGGAGGAGCGGGTGCTGGTCACGACACTGACCAAGCGGATGGCGGAGGACTTGACCGAATACCTGGCGGATCACGAGGTACGGGTGCGCTATCTGCACTCGGATATTGATACCGTGGAGCGGGTGGAAATCATCCGCGACCTGCGCCTTGGCAAGTTCGACGTCTTGGTGGGCATCAACCTGCTGCGCGAAGGACTCGACATGCCGGAAGTCTCCCTGGTGGCCATTCTGGATGCGGATAAAGAGGGCTTCCTGCGTTCCACCCGCTCCCTCATCCAGACCATCGGCCGGGCAGCGCGCAACCTCAACGGCAAGGTGATCCTTTACGGGGATACCATCACCAACTCCATGAAGGTTGCGATCGAAGAGACCGAGCGGCGCCGCGCCCTGCAACACGCCCACAACCTGGAACACGGCATCGTGCCGAAGGGGCTCAACAAGGCCATCGGCGATGTGATGGACATGGGGGGCAGCCGCACGGCGGGCAAGGCGGGCAAGGGGAGTCGCAAGGCTGCCGAACCGCAAGGGGAGTACCATGCCCGCTCTGCCAGCGAGATCAGCAAGGAGATCAAGCGGATGGAAGAGCAGATGTTCCAGCATGCGCGGGATCTGGAGTTCGAACAGGCGGCGGCGCTGCGGGATCAGATCCAGCGGCTGCGCGGCGAGCTGATCGAGTCATGAGCACCAGACGCTGGCTCATCTGGCGGCGTTTGCGCCGCCTCTATCAAGGCTTTCGCCACCCAGGCACGCCCTGGTGGGCGAAGGGGCTGGTGATCCTTATTCTGCTCTATGGCATCAGCCCGGTGGACGTTGTCCCCGATGTGGTGCCTCTCCTTGGCTGGCTCGACGACGCTACCTTGTTGCTGCTCCTCTTGTGGGGCTGGGAGAAATGCTTGCCCGGCGAGGTGCTTGCCGCTCTGGACAAGGCCGAGTGAGCAGAAGCCTACGTTCAGGGAGAGGGGAAAAGAAGGGGGGACTGAATGACTCCCTTCATGGGATTCGAAAAAGGGGACCATGGGGAGATTGTGAGCCAGGTCTCATTGGCGTAGACTCCACGCCGTTCACTTCATGGGTACCAAAAAATGGATCTGATCCTCTTTGCCATCGACTTTATTCTGCACGTTGACGTGCATCTGAAAGAGCTGTTCGAGAACTATGGCGTCTGGGTATACGCCATCCTGTTTCT
The DNA here is from genome assembly GCF_027707425.1 of Aeromonas sp. QDB63. Lineage (NCBI taxonomy): Bacteria > Pseudomonadati > Pseudomonadota > Gammaproteobacteria > Aeromonadales > Aeromonadaceae > Aeromonas > Aeromonas sp. QDB63. The sequence continues at coordinate 139,784 of NZ_JAPCIS010000005.1, read as the reverse complement.
CATCATCTTCTGTGAAACCGGGCTGGTGGTGACTCCCTTCCTGCCGGGGGACTCCCTGTTGTTTGCTGCAGGTGCCCTCACCGTGGGCAGCGTGTTGGACGTGCACACCCTAGCCGCCGTGCTGATCATCGCCGCGGTGCTCGGCAACGTGGTGAACTACACCATAGGCCACTTCTTCGGTGAGCAGCTGTTTCGCAACCCCGATTCCAAAATCTTTCGCCGGGACTATCTGGTCAAGACCCATGCCTTCTATGCCAAGCATGGCGGCAAGACCATCATCATCACCCGCTTCCTGCCCATAGTGCGCACCTTCGCCCCCTTCGTGGCGGGCATGGGGGCCATGACCTATCCCCGCTTCCTGGCGTTCAACCTGGTGGGGGGGCTCTTGTGGGTGCTCTCCTTCGTCTATGCCGGCCACTTCTTTGGCAATCTGCCGGTAGTGCGCCACAACTTTACCCTGCTCATCTTCGGCATCATCGCGGTCTCCTTGTTGCCCATGGTGATCGGCATGGTGAAGGCCAGGAGAAGTGCCAGCAAGGCTACCTCCGAAGGCGCGTGACATCGCCGTGCACGACATGAAAGAAGGGAGCCGATGGCTCCCTTCTTGTTGGTAGGCCGAGTGGCAGGTCGCTGCTGCGCCCTTTGACCCGCTTGTGGCCTGTTACGATGATGCACACCCGCAGGCAGCCACTTCATTGGCAGAACAGGGAGAAGGAGATCCGGCCCTCTGGGCATGGGGTCGTGAGGCGATAAAGAGGAAATAAAAAGGGAGCCATGGGCTCCCTTCTTAGGGTCGAGTGACGAACTAGTTGCAGCAGCGCCCTTTTATCAGGTTGCCAGCAGCCACGATGACGAACACCAGCAGATAGGCGGCAAAGATGACCACGAGCCACTGCGGCATGGAGAAACCGAGGAACTGCCAGCTGATCTCGCTGCAGTCGCCGTCCGGGTAGAACATCCAGGGAACCCACTTATCCAGTGGTGCCCAGGCAGGGAAGTCAACAAATCCCTCGCATACGTTGAAGGGGGAGGGGTTCATCTGGTAATCCACATGCTTGAGCGCCAGTTTCAGGCCCCAGAAGGCGCTGTAACCCCACAGGAGCATGGCACTCCAGCGCAGGTACCAGCGCTCTGGCGCGACCATGCCGAGGAGGCCGGCCGTGAGTACGCCGAGGAGGGCGATACGTTCATAAATGCACATCACGCAAGGGTGCAAACCCAACACGTGCTGGAAGAAGAGGGCGCAGAGTTCCAGCGCGAAAGCGGAGGCTGCCAGCAATCCCCAGGCCAGACGATGACTGGCAATGCGGCGAAGATACTCGATCATCTGATTGATCTCTCATAGAAAAATAGTGGCTGAATTAGAGCAGAGCCCCATCTGAAAAGAAAGGGGCCGAACAGCCCCTTTCATGATCAGTGTGTGGACGGGGTGGGCAGTGGCAGTGCCCCATGATCCAGCAACCATCCTGCCTGATAGAACCATTCGGTTGCAGGACCGAGGAGCAGTTCCACGGAGAAAAAGCCGACAAGCCCCAGCACCAGGGTATAGGGCAGCGCCATCCAGACCATGCGGCCATAAGAGAGGCGCAGCAGGGGAGCGAGGGCCGAGGTGAGCATGAACAGGAATGCGGCCTGGCCATTGGGGGTGGCGACCGACGGCAGGTTGGTGCCGGTGTTGATGGCCACGGCCAGCAGATCAAAATGCTCGCGGCTGATGGCGCCGTTGATCAGGGCGGTCTTCACCTCGTTGATGTAGACGGTGCCGACGAAGACGTTGTCACTGACCATGGAGAGCAGACCGTTTGCCAGGTAGAAGAGGGCAAGCTGATCCTCCGGCTTGGCCGCCAGTACCCACTGGATCACCGGCTTGAACAGCTGTTGATCGATGATGACCGCCACCACGCTGAAAAAGACGGTGAGCAGGGCGGTGAACGGCAAAGCCTCCTGGAATGCCTTGCCAAGCGCGTGTTCTTCAGTCACGCCGGTGAACGCCGTCGCGAGCACGATGACCGTCAGGCCGATCAGCCCAACTGCAGCCAGATGGAGGGCAAGACCCGTGATAAGCCAGGTGGCAATCAGCGCCTGGACGATCAGCTTGGCCTTGTCCTGCGGGGTACGTTGTGCGTCTTCGTCTCGCTCGTAGGATTCCATGATGTGACGCACGGGCTCGGGCAAGCGGGCGCCATAACCGAACCAGCGGAATTTTTCGACCAGGATGCAGGTCAGCAGGCCACAGATGAAGACCGGGATGGTGACTGGCGCCATGCGAATGGCAAATTCACCGAAGTGCCACCCCGCCTGTTCACCGATGATGAGGTTCTGGGGTTCGCCGACCAGGGTGCAGACGCCCCCCAGGGCGGTACCGATGGCGGCGTGCATCATCAGGCTGCGCAGGAAGGCACGAAATTCGTTCAGATGCTGGCGGGAGAGCTCGTCAATCTCTTCGTCATCATGATGCAGATTGCCGGACTCATCCCGGGAGGCCACCTTGTGGTAGATAGCGTAGAAGCCGGTTGCGACGCTGATGACCACGGCGATCACGGTCAGGGCATCAAGGAACGCGGAGAGGAATGCAGACACCAGGCAGAAGGCGAGAGAAAGCAACGTTTTGGAGTGGATGCGCACCAGCATCTTGGTAAAGACGTAGAGCAGCAACTGCTTCATGAAGTAGATGCCGGCCACCATGAAGACCAGCAGCAGAAGCACTTCGATATTGGCCACCAGCTCATGTTTTATCTGGTTGGCGGAGGTCATGCCGATGAGCACGGCTTCGATGGCCAGGAGTCCGCCCGGTTGCAGCGGATAGCACTTGAGGGCCATGGCCAGGGTGAAAATAAACTCGACAACCAGCAGCCAGCCGGCCAGGAAGGGATCAACGTAGAAAATGATCGGGTTGATCAGCAGGAATAGAACGATGGCAATTTTGTACCATCGCGGAGCATTGCCCAAAAAGTTCTTTGTAAACGCGCGCCCTAGGCTGATTGGCATAATGATGGTTCTCTGTTCTGTTGTTGATATCTGCGTCTATGCAGTCGAGCCCGACCCGAGCCGAACATCCGGATATTCACCTGTATCAGATTGATTGCACATGATTTTAATCAAGGGAGCGATAACTATAAATAAGGTCGCTGAACTTGCCCAGCGAGCAAACGCTTATATTCCCATCATTTGGTGTTGGTTGACTCCTCACTTGTCGCCGCATACATATTTTTAACAAAAAGATCGGGGTAATGTGAGCAGAGGACCGACCTTCTGCTTGCCAGCATGACCGGCTTTGCTATTATTCGGGGGCCTTTTTACGCACTACAACAGAGTCATTACATGGTCATTAAAGCGCAAAGCCCTGCCGGGTTTGCCGAGGAATACATCATCGAGTCCATCTGGAACAATCGCTTTCCTCCTGGATCCATTCTACCGGCGGAGCGCGAGCTGTCCGAATTGATCGGCGTGACTCGCACTACCTTGCGTGAAGTGTTGCAGCGCCTTGCCCGTGATGGCTGGCTCACCATCCAGCATGGCAAACCGACCAAGGTCAACAATTTCTGGGAAACCTCCGGTCTCAACATTCTGGAGACACTGGCACGTCTCGATCAGGACAAGGTGCCGGATCTGGTGGCACAGCTGCTCTCCGCCCGGACCAACATCTGCACCATCTTCATCCGTGGCGCCATTCGCAACAACCCGGAACAGGCCGCCGAGATCTTGCGGGGTGCCGATGATGTGGAGAACACGGCCGAGGCCTATGCGGACTTCGACTACCGTTTGCATCACCAGCTTTCATTTGCCTCGGGCAACCCCATCTATGCCTTGATTCTCAACGGTTTCAAGGGCTTATATAGCCGGGTTGGCCGCTACTACTTCTCGGACAAACAGGCGCGGGAAACCGCAGATGCCTACTACAAGACGCTGCGCAAGCTGGCCGAAACTAAGGATCACGAAGCCGTGTTCATGACGGTACGCCAGTACGGCATCGAGTCTGGCAAGCTTTGGACCCGTCTGCGTCAGGACATGCCAAGCAACCTGTGTGACAACTGATTGCCCTGATCCAAGAAAAACGCGCCTGATGGCGCGTTTTTTTATGCCCGGCACTGACGTCAGGTCATGCTCTTGCGGTCCGGACAACGGCCGATGATATCTGCGGATAGCTCGCCATTGTCCTGCTCCAGCACCACATCGAAGCCCCACAGCTGATGCAGATGCTTGAGCACCTCGTGGCGTGACTCGCCAAGGGGGATGCGGTTGTGGGGAACATAGCGCAGGGTCAGGGAGCGATCGCCTTTCACTGCCACGTTGTAGACCTGAATGTTGGGCTCCAGGTTGCTCAGGTTGTATTGAGCGGACAGGGTGCTACGCACCAGTCGGTAGCCCTCTTCATTGTGAATGGCGGACACCTTGAGGTGGTTCTTCAGATCGTCGTCATCGATGGCAAAGAGCTTCATGTCGCGCATCACCTTGGGACTGAGGAACTGGCTGATGAAGCTTTCGTCCTTGAAGTTCTGCATGGCGAAATGCAATGTCTCGACCCAGTTGGTGCCAGCGTAATCGGGGAACCAGTATCTGTCCTCCTCGGTCGGGTGTTCGCAGATGCGACGCAGGTCCGTGAACATGGCAAAGCCAAGGGCGTAGGGGTTGATCCCCGAGTAATACCGGCTGTTGTAGGGGGGCTGATAGACCACGTTGGTGTGGCTGTGCAGTACCTCCAGCATGAAGCGATCGCTGATTTTTCCCTCGTCATAGAGGTGGTTGAGAATGGTGTAGTGCCAGAAGGTGGCCCAGCCCTCGTTCATCACCTGCGTCTGCTTCTGCGGGTAGAAGTACTGACTGATCTTGCGCACGATACGCACCACCTCGCGCTGCCAGGGCTCGAGCAGGGGGGCATTCTTTTCGATGAAATAGAGGATGTTCTCCTGAGGCTCGGCAGGATAGCGCCTGTCTTCCACCCCGGCAATCTTGTGCTGCTTGGGCAGGGTACGCCACAGCTCATTGACCTGGGTTTGCAGATAATCTTCCCGCGCCTTCTGGCGCCGTTTCTCCTCGGCCAGAGAAATCTTCTGGGGCCGCTTGTAACGATCCACCCCGAAGTTCATCAGGGCATGGCAGGAGTCAAGCAGTTTCTCCACCGCATCGATGCCGTGTTTTTCCTCGCACTCGGTGATGTAGTTCTTGGCAAACAACAGGTAGTCGATGATGGAGGAGGCATCGGTCCAGGCCTTGAACAGATAGTTGTTCTTGAAGAAGGAGTTGTGACCATAGCAGGCGTGGGCCATGACCAGCGCCTGCATCGGCATGGTGTTCTCTTCCATCAGATAGGCGATGCAGGGGTCCGAGTTGATGACGATCTCGTAGGCGAGTCCCATCTGGCCGCGCTTGTAGTTGCGTTCGGTGTGGATAAAGCGCTTGCCGAATGACCAGTGTTGATAACCGATGGGCATGCCGACACTGGAGTAGGCATCCATCATCTGCTCTGCAGTGATCACCTCGATCTGGTTGGGATAGGTGTCGAGCCGATAGAATTTGGCGACCCGGGCTATCTCCTGGTGATAAAGCTCCAGCAGATCGAAGTTCCAGTCAGGACCATCGTCCAGCGGCGCTATCTTTCTTGCGGTTTCTACCATATGTGATCCCTCAAGCCGCTTGCTTCTTGAACAATTCCCGGAACACCGGATAAATGTCCTCGACCTTGCGAATGTGCTCCATGGCGAAGTGGGCGTATTGCTCTGCCACCGCCTCATATTCGTGCCACAGGGTCTGGTGGGCGCGGGTAGTGATCTCGATGTAGGAGTAGTAACGCACCCGCGGCATGATGTCGCGCATCAGGATCTCCCTGCACTGGGGTGAGTCATCGGCCCAGTTGTCACCATCAGAGGCCTGCGCCGCATAGATGTTCCACTGGTTGGCGGGATAACGTTCGTTGATGATGTCGTTCATCATCTTGAGCGCACTGGAGACGATGGTGCCGCCGGTCTCCTGGGAGTAGAAGAACTCGTGCTCGTCCACCTCCTTGGCCTGGGTGTGGTGGCGGATGTAGACCACCTCGACATTCTTGTAAGTCCGGCTCAGGAATAGATAAAGCAGGATATAGAAACGCTTGGCCATCTCCTTGGTAGCCTGATCCATGGAACCGGAGACGTCCATCAGGCAGAACATCACCGCCTGGCTCGAGGGGACGGGCCGTTTGACAAAGTTGTTGAATTTGAGGTCGAAGGTGTCGATAAAGGGGACCGCATCGATCCGTCGTTTCAGCTCCCTGATCTCTTTTTCAAGTTGCGCCATTTCGGCGAAATGGTCGTTGGGCTCGCAAGCCAGCTGGGCCAGGCGCTCCTCCAGTTCACGCAACTGACGTTTCTTGCCTGCCTGCAGCGCCATGCGCCGCGCCAGCGAATTTTGCAGGGAGCGCACCACGTTGATGTTGGCAGGCACCCCGTTGGAGGTGTAGCCGGCCCGATAGGTCTTCATCTCCATCAGCTGGTTGAGCTGGGTCTTTTGCAGCCGCGGCAGCTCCAGATCCTCGAACAGCAAGTCCAGGTACTCGTCCTTGGAGATCTGGAAGACGAAATCATCGACTCCCTCTCCTTGATCCGAAGCCTGGCCCTCGCCACTCCCTTGGCCGCCGCCACCCCCTTTGGGCCGGTCAATCTTGTCACCAGATACGAACTGGTCGTTGCCTGGATGCACCATCTCCCGTTTGCCGCCATGACCCTGATGAAAATGGGGTTCCCCGATGTCCTTGGTCGGGATGCTGATGCTCTCACCCTTGTCCACGTCCTGAATGCTGCGCTTGGAGACAGCATCCGAGACCGCTTGTTTTATCTGCTTCTTGTAGCGGCGGATGAAGCGCTGCCGATTGACAGCGCTTTTGTTTTTGCCGTTGAGCCTGCGGTCGATAAAATGCGCCATAACTCCCCCTTGAACACGGCAGGGTCAGGATGACTTGCGTACCCTGAGATACCACTCGGAGAGCAGCCGCACCTGTTTACGTGTGTAGCCTTTCTCCATCATCCGTTCGACAAAGTTATCGTGCTTCTTCTGCTCCTCAGCCGAGGTTTTGCTGTTGAAGGAGATAACCGGCAGCAGCTCTTCCGTGTTGGAGAACATCTTCTTCTCGATCACGGTGCGCAGCTTCTCGTAACTGGTCCAGTTGGGGTTACGGCCTGCATTGTTGGCCCGGGCACGCAGCACGAAGTTGACGATTTCGTTGCGGAAATCTTTCGGGTTGCTGATCCCGGCAGGTTTTTCAATTTTCTCCAGCTCGCTGTTGAGAGACGCTCTGTCAAACAGCTGGCCGGTTTCTGGGTCACGATACTCCTGATCCTGGATCCAGAAGTCGGCGTAGGTGACGTAGCGATCGAAGATGTTCTGACCGTACTCTGAATACGACTCGAGGTAGGCGGTCTGGATCTCCTTGCCGATGAACTCGACGTAGCGCGGAGTCAGGTAACCCTTGATGAACTCCAGATAGCGATCGTGCAGCTCTTGCGGGAACTGCTCGCGCTCTATCTGCTGCTCCAGCACATAGAAGAGGTGCACCGGGTTGGCTGCCACTTCCGCGTGGTCGAAGTTGAAGACACGGGAGAGGATCTTGAACGCGAAACGGGTGGAAAGGCCGTTCATGCCCTCGTCAACCCCCGCATAATCCCGGTACTCCTGATAGCTTTTCGCTTTGGGATCCGTGTCTTTGAGACTCTCGCCGTCATAGACTCGCATCTTGGAATAGAGGCTGGAGTTTTCCGGCTCCTTGAGCCGCGACAGCACCGAGAACTGGCCCAGCAACTCCAGAGTACCCGGTGCGCATTTGGCCTCGGTCAGCTCGCTGTTGAACAGCAGTTTTTCATAGATCTTCACCTCTTCCGAGACGCGCAGGCAGTAGGGCACCTTGACGATGTAAACACGGTCGAGGAAGGCTTCGTTGTTCTTGTTGTTGCGGAACTGCTGCCACTCGGATTCGTTGGAGTGGGCCAGCAGGATGCCGTCGAAGGGGAGGGCGGAGAGCCCTTCGGTACCGTTGTAGTTCCCCTCTTGCGTCGCCGTCAGCAGCGGGTGCAGCACCTTGATGGGGGCCTTGAACATCTCGACGAACTCCATCATCCCCTGGTTTGCCTTGCATAGCGCACCGGAGTAGGAGTAAGCATCGGCATCATCCTGGGCGAAGTGTTCCAGCATGCGGATATCGACCTTGCCGACCAGGGAGGAGATGTCCTGGTTGTTGTCGTCCCCCGGTTCGGTTTTGGCGATGGCGATCTGATCGAGGATGGAGGGGTTCACCTTCTCCACCTTGAACTTGGTGATGTCGCCGCCAAACTCGTGAAGGCGCTTGGCGACCCAGGGAGACATGATGGGGCGCAGATAACGGCGAGGGATGCCGTACTCCTTCTCGAGGATTTCGCCATCTTCGTCGATGTCAAACAGGCAGAAGGGGTGATCATTCACTGGTGAGCCCTTGATGCGATAGATGGGCACTTTTTGCATCAGGGATTTGAGTTTCTCTGCCAGCGAGGATTTACCGCCGCCAACCGGTCCGAGCAGATAGAGGATCTGTTTCTTCTCTTCCAGACCCTGAGCGGAATGTTTGAGATAGGAGACAATCTGTTCGATGGCTTCTTCCATGCCATAGAAGTCTTTGAAAGCGGGATAACGTGCGACGACGCGGTTGGAAAAGAGACGGCTGAGACGTGGATTGGTCGAGGTGTCGATCATTTCCGGCTCGCCGATGGCGGTCAGCAGACGTTCGGCGGCAGAGGCGTAGCAGGATTTGTCCTGTTTGCACATATCCAGAAACTCCTGGATGCTGTACTCCTCCTCTCTGGCCTTCTCATACCGCTGTTGATAGTGCTCGAAGATGCCCATAACTTAGCCCTCGTTATAGTCGCTTGCCCTGAAAAAGAGTGGATCACTACTTTTGTTCTGTTTACCTCTTAAGCCTAGTCAACAGCCCCCAGTAATCCATCGCCATCATTGGTTTAAGTTTGTGCGGGAGCTTCCCGATCCTCGTGCGGGAAGAAGCAGTAAGTGACATACCTATGTTACTGACTGTTAAATTATTTTTGCCACGACAGTGATGCAAATGTCAAAGACATAAAAAATAAATCTTTGTGTGCCAGAGGGAGAAAATGGTGACGCTCTGTTTTGTCAGGGGGCGGTGCCAGCAAGGGCAAGGGCGGCAGGGAATAGAGGGTAAAAAGACGTGTCGCTTACGTTAACGTAACGTTATTTGTTTGATGCTTTTGCTCTAATTTTTACATTGACGCTACATTCTGGCTGCTCTAGATTGGCCCTGTGTCGAGCAGTCATCGCTTTAGCAAGAGAGTGGGTGATTGTGCAGATACTAAGCTCTGTTTAAGCACGTTTCCGTTGGCTTGACCCTCGCATCCGCGAGGGTCTTATTTTTTCAGCGCCTGAACGGCGCCAAACCTGCAAGCTCAGGATTCGGCGGGATAGAGGGCTGACACCACCGCCAGCACCTCGGCGAAGGGATGGTCCGCCAACTGGCCAAAACCGGCCAGATCCCTGGCCTTGAGACGGGTCGTCAGCGGGGTGGCGATGCCACACAGGAAACGGGTCAGGATCCTGGGATGGCGCTGATGGCACAGGGCGATCAGCGGATCGCACCAGGCGCGCAAACCGTGCTCGTTGGGCAAGCCCGGTGATGCAAGCGGCGGCAACACGGCGATCTCTCCCCGGCAGACGGAACAGTGCCCGCACCGCTCGGGGGCCGCGTCGTCGGCAAAATAGCGGGCAAGCTCATGGCTGAGGCAGGTGGTCGAGGTGAAAAAGGCCAGCAGCGCCTGAAGGCGGGCCAGTTCGCTCTGCTCTTTCTTTTCAAACAATCCATGCAGCTCTTCGGCCAGGGTCGCGGTATCGATTTGCTGGCTCAGCACCCGATAGACCTCGGTCATCTGCTTGCTTTCAAGCTCGATCCAACCCTGCTGCTGCAGGTAGTCCAGCGCCGTCGCGGCGCGCTGGCGTTCCCCCTGGTATCCCTGCCACAGCGCTTCGAAGTCCATGGTGCACCAGGTGCGCGCCTGGGGTGCGCAGGCAAAGACCTGCTCCAGGAACTGGCGGCGTTCGGAATTGAAACGAGCGAGGATCGCCTGTTTTTCCAGTACGAACCTGAAGCGGTACTCGGCAAAGTAGCTGTAGGCCGGTGCAATGACCCCCGCCATCTCCAGATAGACCAGCAGGGTCTTGAGGGGCAGTTGGCGAATGTTGGTCTCGTTGGAGAGGCGCAGCAGGCTGAATTCCCACTCAGCGCCGCTCTGGCGCACGATATCGAGCAAGTGCGCGATGGCGTCCCTGTCCGGCGTATCCCCATAGACGAAGTTTTCCAGTACCGGCAACTGGGCGCGGCTCGCCAGCACGGTGCAGCGGGAGGGAAGCCCGTCACGTCCGGCGCGGCCTATCTCCTGACTGTAGTTCTCGATGGACTTGGGCAGGTCGTAGTGAATGACCCGGCGAATGTCGGCCTTGTCGATGCCCATGCCAAAGGCGATGGTGGCCACGATGCAGTCGAGTCTGCCAGCCATGAAGTCATGCTGGATCTGGCTGCGCAGGGCGGGATCGAGCCCCGCATGGTAGGCGCATGCCCGGATGCCGCTGGCCTGTAGCTGCGCGGCGCACTGCTCTGCGCTGTGTTGCAGAGTCACGTAGACGATGGTGGGGGCGGCCGGATCCCGGTGCAGCTCCTCGCGCAGCCAGGTATCGCGGGCACTGCCGGCCAGCGGGAGGACGGCCAGATCCAGATTGGGTCTGTAGAAACCGGTGACCACCAGATCGTCCCGGTCGATGGCAAATTTTGCCTGCATGTCCGCCATGACGGCCGGGGTGGCGGTGGCGGTCAGCAACAGCACCTGGGGGATGGCCAGTTCACGGCGATGATCCGGCAGCTTGAGGTAGTCGGGGCGAAAGTTGTGGCCCCACTCCGAGATGCAGTGGGCCTCGTCCACCACCAGCAGTGACAGGGGGATGTGGGCGATGAAGCGGCGAAAGCGCTCATTTTTGAGGCGCTCCACCGAAATCATCAGGATCTTGAGCTGGCCATCGCTGGCCTGCTGCATCACGCGCCGGCTCTCTTCCGCTGTCTGGCTGGAGTCCAGAGTGGCGGCGGCGATCCCCTTGCTGCGCAAAAAGGCGAGCTGATCGTGCATCAGGGCCAGCAGGGGAGAGATGACCAGGGTCAGGTGGGGCAGTGCGAGGGCGGGCAATTGATAACAGAGGGATTTCCCCGCGCCAGTCGGGAAGATGGCTGCGGCGCTCTTGCCGGCCAGCAGACGACTGATCACCGCTTCCTGCCCGGGCCGCAAGCGATCAAAGCCGAAGTGTCGGGTCAATAAAGAGGTGATCATGGCAAGGCTCCCTGAAAAAGGGCGTCATCATATCACTTCTGGCCCAGTGGTGGCCGATGATCGGACTGGTTTGGTGACATTTTGACCGTGGTTGATATTGTGTTATCACATTGTTGTAGATTTTTTGTGAGGTAACCCTGATATTTTTCAGTGATTATGTGGAAAAAAACCATGGCAGATGGGATATTCTTGTCCGCAACCCCACGCGAACGGGACAGATCCACCAGAAGAGCTGCCCACGGCGTCACCGTCAACGGACCGGTGCCAATGCGCGGGGCTGGTTGCCAACAGGACTAATGATTCACGCACCATGAGTGCACAGGGACTACTTGATGACACAACAACACCCCCTCATTCGACTGGTCAACAGCACCAGTCTGGTTAGCCAGATCCTAGTCGGTCTGGTATTCGGTATCCTTCTTGCGATGTTCATGCCCGAGTGGGCCAAGGCGGCGGGTCTGCTCGGCAGCCTGTTCGTCGGTGCCCTGAAGGCCGTGGCGCCGCTGCTGGTCTTCGTGCTGGTGATGTCGGCGATCATCGGCCACAAGCAGGGTCAGAAGACCAACATGAAACCGATCCTGCTGCTCTATGTGCTGGGTACCTTCCTGGCGGCTGCCGTGGCAGTGGTGGCGAGCTTCCTCTTCCCCTCCAACCTGCATCTGGTGGCAGGCGCTACCGAGATCACGCCGCCGGGGGGCATCACGGAAGTGCTGCAGACCCTGCTGTTCAACGTGGTGACCAACCCGGTGAAAGCACTGCTGGAAGCCAACTATATCGGCATCCTGGCCTGGGCCATCGGCCTTGGTATCGCCATGCGTCACGCCAATGAGAGCACCAAATCACTGATTTCCGATGTGTCTCACGGGGTTTCCGCCATCGTCAAGGCCGTGATCCGTTGCGCTCCGCTCGGCATCCTGGGCCTGGTTGCCTCCACCCTGGCTGAAACCGGCTTCGATGCGCTGTTTGGCTATGCCCAGCTGCTGGTGGTACTGATCGGCTGCATGCTGTTCATCGCCTTCGTGGTCAATCCGCTCATCGTCTTCTGGAAGATCAAGCGCAACCCCTATCCCCTGGTGCTGACCTGCCTGAAAGAGAGCGGTGTGACCGCCTTCTTCACCCGCAGCTCCGCCGCCAACATTCCGGTCAACATGGCCCTGGCCGAGAGGCTGCGCCTGCCGGAAGACACCTATGCGGTCTCCATCCCGCTGGGTGCCACCATCAACATGGCCGGCGCCGCCATCACCATTACCGTGCTCTCCATGGCGGCGGTGCATACCCTGGGGATGGAAGTGGACATGGCAACCGCCATTCTGCTCTCCGTCGTCGCCACCATCAGTGCCTGTGGCGCTTCCGGTGTGGCGGGCGGCTCCCTGCTGCTGATCCCGCTGGCGTGCAGCCTGTTCGGTATCAGCAACGACATCGCCATGCAGGTGGTGGCCGTTGGCTTCATCATCGGGGTGTTGCAGGATTCCGCCGAAACGGCCCTCAACAGCTCCACCGACGTGCTGTTCACTGCGGCGGCCTGCATGGCCGAGGATGAGAGCCTGCTGGATGCCGCCCCGGTCCCCAGCCGCGAAGCTTGATCCCCTCAGACTTTCCGCTCTGCACAGGCGCCCTCTTCGGAGGGCGCTTTTTATTTGCGCGCGCGTCAGGCGCCCTGCACCTTCTCGCCGTGTCATGGCACTGACAGTGCTCGGATCCCCCTGTGTGATTTCTCGGGAGGGGCCCGTTGGCTGCCTTACGTGTTCTCGCCACCGCCAACAAGCCATTCCCTGTACAAACGTGCCCGGCGCTGCATTCGCCGGGCATATCGGGCTGATTGTGCTGTCAGCATGGCGGCGTGTGACATCCCCTCTGGTGACCGAAGGGGTCATCTGCTCTTCGGACGCTGTACGGGAAGCCCGGTCAAGGCCCTCTCGGCGGTTTGCCTGCGCCCTGTAGCCGGTACTTTCCCTGAGTACCTTGAAGAAAGGCTCCATTGGGTGGGGGTGTCGGCTCTCTGGGCTAAACCCCGAAGAGCGGGCGTTCCTGGTAAGGACAAGGGCTCTGGTGTTCTGTCTGGCAAGGCCGATGGCGCGCAGCAGATGACGGGATAACACAGTACGTCTTGGTCGTGTGTCATTGGGGAAGGAATATGAGCGGCAAGCTGTCACCAAGGGGAAAGAGAGTGGGTGAAAGGGCTGTCTCTGATTTGAGGGCAGGGGGCTCTGATCATCTGAGCCCAGTACCTTATGATCACAACGAACTCAGCCCGGCAGAGGAGATCTGCCGGGCTGTGGGAGGCGCCGGGCCAGATGCTGGCCCGACGGTATCGCAGGAAGGCTTAGCCGACCAGTTGATAAAGGATGGCGGAGATGGCGATAAGGCCCATGGTCGCCACGAAGACGTTGCTGATCTGACCCTGGTATTTCGCCATGGCCGGGACGCGCTTGATGGCGTACATGGGCATGAGGAACAGGATGGTGGCGATGATGGGGCCACCCAGGGATTCGATCATCCCGAGGATGGAGGGGTTGATCACGGCCACGCCCCACAGGGTCAGGATGAAGAAGGCGATGATGAACAGCTCCACTTTCTTGTGGTTCGGTGCCTTGCCGGAGCTGCGCATGTTCTGGACGATCATCCCTTTCAGACCTTCACGGGCACCCAGATAGTGGCCGAAGAAGGAGGAGACGATGGCCACGAAGGCAACCAGCGGACCGAAGTAGGAGATGATGGGGCTCGCATGCTGGTTGGCCAGGTAGGAGAGCACGGCGATGTTCTGGGACTTGGCTTCTGCCAGCTGGGCCGGCGTCAGGCTCATCACGCAGGAGAAGACGAAGAACATCACGAAGCCCAGCAGAATGATGGCGGTGCGCTTGAGGATGGCGTCGGACTTGGCGACGGCATGCTCACCGTGATCACGGCGCTGAGCCAGGGCGAAGCTGGAGATGGCCGGGCTGTGGTTGAAGGAGAACACCAGCACCGGGATGGTCAGCCACAGGGTGGTGGCGAAATCCTTGGTGCTCGGCATTTCATTCAGGGCCGCACCGGTCCAGTCCGGGATCAGGTACAGGGAGATGCCCGCCAGAATGGCGATGAGCGGATAGACCAGGAACTCGGTCACTTTCAGCATCAGCTTCTCGCCAGCCAGCATCACGGACATCATGGCCATGATGAGCACGATGGAGAGGATCCAGCGCGGGGGCGGCGTCATCTGCAACTGGTTGACCAGGAAGCTTTCCACCGTGTTGGTGATGCCCACGCCGTAGATCAGCACGATGGGGTAGATGGCAAAGAAGTAGAGCAGGGTGATCAATTTACCGGCACCCACGCCGAAGTGCTCTTCCACCACCTGGGTGATGTCGGCATTGGGCTGCTTGGAGGAGAGCACGAAGCGCGCCAGACCACGGTGTGCCAGGTAGGTCATGGGGCCGACCAGCAGCGCCATCACTACCAGCGGCCAGAAGCCACCCATGCCGGCGTTGATGGGCAGGAACAGGATACCTGCACCGACGGCGGTACCGAACAGGCTGATCACCCAGGTGGTGTCTTGTTTACTCCAACCGCGAGATTGGACCGAGCTGATTCCTTGCTCCTGTGCGGCTGCAACATCCTGTGCGCCAGTGACAGTATTGGACATGTGTCTCACCCCGAATGTGTGGTTTTAATTAGTCGGCGCAAGAATACTTTCTTTTTAATCAAAAATGTTGATCAAATTCACCTTTGTGCGGCTAAAACCCGTACTTTCTTGTAGAAATGTGATCAAAAGAATAAAAAATCAAAATTTATTTATCAAATGCAGTGTTATTTGAATGTTAACTGGATAATTTCCCACCTCATCATGTTGTCGAAATGTTATGTCGAGATGTGTTGGGCAAGCTGGCGGATCATGCTGGCAGTGGCCCCCCAGATGAAAGATTGCTCCCAAGGGATCCAATAGATGGTGTGACGTCCGTCCGCCCTTGGCAGGCTCAGGGCTATGTGCTGCCCCGGATCCAGCACGTGGGCGAGGGGGACTTCGAAGGCCTGGGCCACCTCGTCCTGGCTCAGGGTCAGCCCGTAGCCTGGGTCGAGCATGGCGAGGACCGGCAGCACATCGTAGCGTGAGACGGTATTGAGAGGGGTGAGGCTGCCGATGATCCGGATCTGGGAGGGGGGAATGCCAAGCTCCTCCTCGGTTTCCCTGAGCGCGGTGTGAATGAGGTCCCGGTCTTCCGGGTCCTGGCGCCCGCCGGGAAAGCTGATCTGCCCCGGGTGGTGGCGCAGGGCGGCGCTGCGGCGCGTCAGCAGCAGGTGCAGGCCCTCGGGGCGCTCCACCAGGGGGATCAACACGGCGGCAGGTTTGAGCCCGGCCAGTGCCAGGCGATGGGCGGGGGCGGGGCGCTGCAGCAAAAAGCGGGTCAGCAGCTCGGCACTCGTCATCTCCATGGGTCTCCTTGTGTCGGCCCCGCAGGGCCGGATGGGGTCAAAGGGCATCGAGCAGTGGCAGGATGCGGGCCACCTTGTCGTAGGTCTCCTGATATTCGGCGTCGGGATCGGAGTCGGCGATGATGCCGCCCCCCGCCCAGCAGTGCAGCTGACCGGCTTCGGCGATCAGGGTACGGATGCAGATGCTGGTATCCATCCTTCCGTGCTGACTCAGATAACCGATGCTGCCGCAGTAGGCATTGCGCCGCACCGGTTCCAGCTCCTCGATGATCTCCATCGCCCGGATCTTGGGAGCCCCTGTGATGGAGCCGCCGGGGAAGCAGGCCCGCAGCAGATCCACTTCTTGCCAGCGCGCATCCAGTTCTCCGTGAATGGTGGAAACCAGATGATGCACCGCCGGGAAGGATTCCACGGCAAAGAGGTGCGGGACCGTGACCGACCCCGGCCGGCTCACCCGGCCGATGTCGTTGCGCAGCAGATCGACGATCATCAGGTTCTCCGATCTGTCCTTGTCGGCGCTGGCGAGCGACTCGGCCACCCTGGCATCCTGGGCGGGATCAGGGTGGCGAGGCCGGGTGCCCTTGATGGGCTTGGTCTCGATATGGCGCTTGTCGAGCAGCAGGAAACGCTCCGGGGAGAGGCTCAGAATGGCGCTGTGCGGCAGGCGGACAAAGGCGGAGAACGGCGCCTTGTTGGCGGCGCTCAGGGCGAGATAGGCGGACCATTCATCCCCCTGATAAGGGGCGCTGAAGCGCTGGGTCAGGTTGATCTGGTAACAATCCCCCGCCGCCAGATAGGCCTGGATACGGGCAAACTTGTCTCCGTATTCGGCCCGCGTCATGTTGCTCTGCCAGGGGCCGGTCAGGCGAAGGGGGAGGGGGGGTCGTTCGCGCTGCGCCATCAGCCAGTCGAGCCTGCGGGCGAGGCCGGCTTCATCACCCCAGTGGGCCAGTTGCCAGTGTCCCGTCGCGACATTTCGCAGCAGCGCCCAGTCGTAGATCCCGACCGCCATGTCGGGCACCTGGATGTCCTGTTGCGCCACTGCGGGCAGACGCTCGAATCGTCGGCCCAGATCGTAGCCAAAGAGTCCCAGGGCTCCCCCGATAAACGGCAATCCCGAGTCATCCTCAACGCGCTCCCCAAGCAGGGCTTGCTGGGTCTTGGCGAGCAGGGCGAGGGGATCGCCGTCATGATGGTGCTGGTGGTTATCCTGGGTGAGGCAGGTGCTGGTACCCCGGGTTTCCAGGGTGGCAAGCGGATCGGCGCTGATGATGTCAAAACCGTTGTCAGCCCCCAGGGGGCCGGCGGATTCCAGCAGGATGGCCCAGGGTTGGTGTTGCAGGCAGGCAAACCAGGTGTGGAGCGAGGCCTGCGGGTCGAAATGGTGGATATGCAGTCTTGGTTTCATTTTTTGTTACATAGGCAACAGTTTGCGCCCGGCTCCCTAGCCGGTTCGGGTGGTCAAGCGTATCATGGCCGCCGGCATTTTTAAGAAAAACACCGTTATAAAAACACGCCGCAGTCTGCCGGCTCCAGGTGCATTTGCCACCTGCCGAAGGCCCGGCTCATATGGAAGCCCTTGCTCGCGCAAGCGATAACAAGGACCAGTGAGGATGATATGAGCATCATTAGAAAACAGGACTTTATCGATTCCATTGCTGACGCCCTGCAGTACATCTCCTTCTACCACCCCCTCGATTTCGTGCAGGCCGCCAAGGCCGCCTATGACCGCGAGATCAACCCGGCCGCCAAAGATGCCCTGGCCCAGATTCTGATCAACTCCCGCATGTCTGCCGAAGGTCATCGCCCGCTCTGTCAGGACACCGGTATCGTCACCTGCTTCGTCAAGATCGGCATGCAGGTACAGTGGGACAGCGACATGACGGTCCAGGAGATGGTGGATGAGGGCACCCGCCGCGCCTATACCAATCCGGACAACCCGCTGCGCGCCTCCGTGCTGGCGGATCCGGCCGGCAGCCGCAAGAACACCAAAGACAATGCCCCCGCTGTCGTGCACATCGACATGATCCCGGGCAACAAGGTGGAAGTGAGTATCGCGGCCAAGGGCGGCGGCTCCGAAAACAAATCGAAGATGGTGATGCTCAATCCCTCCGACGACATCGTGGAGTGGGTGCTCAAGACGGTGCCGACCATGGGGGCTGGCTGGTGCCCGCCCGGCATGCTCGGCATCGGCATCGGCGGCACCGCCGAGAAGGCGGCGGTGCTCGCCAAGGAAGCTCTGATGGAGCACATAGACATCCAGGAGCTGATTGCCCGTGGTCCCGAGACCACCGAAGAGAAGCTGAGGGTCGAGCTCTATGACAAGGTCAATAAGCTCGGGATCGGTGCCCAGGGGCTGGGCGGCCTGACCACGGTGCTGGATGTGAAGGTGAAATCCGCACCGACCCACGCCGCCTCCAAGCCCGTGGTGATGATCCCCAACTGCGCCGCCACCCGTCACGTGCATTTCGAACTCGATGGCTCCGGCCCGGCGGAGCTGACACCCCCCAGGCTGGAAGACTGGCCGGAGATCACCCGTGAGTCCGGTGGCAATGTGCGCCGGGTCAACGTGGATGGCATCACCAAGGCAGAGCTTGCCAGCTGGAAGAGCGGTGATACCGTGCTGCTCTCCGGCAAGATCCTGACCGGCCGCGACGCCGCCCACAAGCGCATCGCCGACATGCTGAAAAAAGGTGAAGGACTGCCGGAAGGGGTCGATTTCACCAACCGCTTCATCTATTACGTGGGCCCGGTCGATGCGGTGCGTGACGAGGTGGTCGGCCCGGCTGGCCCCACCACGTCCACCCGGATGGACAAATTCACCGACATGATGCTGGGAGAAACCGGCCTTATCGGCATGATCGGCAAGTCCGAGCGCGGCCCCAAGACGGTCGAGAGCATCAAGCAGCACCAGGCTGTCTACCTGATGGCGGTGGGCGGCGCCGCCTATCTGGTAGCGAAAGCCATCAAGAAGGCGCGCGTGGTGGCCTTTGCCGATCTGGGGATGGAGGCCATCTACGAGTTCGAGGTGGAAGACATGCCGGTCACCGTGGCGGTCGACTCCCAGGGCAACAACATCCACGAGACCGGCCCGGCCTACTGGTCCGCCAAAATTGCCGAGCTGGAGACCAAGCTGGCTTGATGCGTTATAGCCTTTAAAATCAGCGACTTAACTCTTGTGAATGGTCGCGAGGTACATATGCCATGGGTAAGATGAATGCTCTTGGTGTATGTACCTCCTCTATGCAAGAGGTGAGTTATGTTCCTTGAAAGACGTTCTAATGGTGTTTGGTACTACAAGAAAACATGGGCAGTTGATGGGACTCGTAAGGTAACGAGAAAGAGCCTCAACACATACGACAAGAAAGAGGCACAGTTACGTGCCATGCAGATCTATTTCAATGTTGGAGCTGATGGCATCCCGGCACAACAAGAGTTGTCGGCTATGCCGATGAACATAAGAGGTTCACTGCTGGAGCAGCAAGAGCCAAAAACCTTACATGATGGTTTTGTTGTCTCTGGTGTTCAAACACCAACAACAACACCAATAGTGTCAGAGGCACCGAGACCTTCAGGATCTCCAAAGACGCCCTCAGAGCCTAAAGCCTTACATGATGGTTTTAGTTCTATCGTTGATGCCTACCTTGTAGAGAATGCGCACCTCTGGGGCACAAAAGAAAGCAAGGCACAACGCTCCGCTATTGAACGATTTGTGAACCATACCAACATCAAATCTTTAGAAGACTGCACAAAACACAAGGCTGTTGAGTTTAAACAGTCTCTGATCACATCTGGTCTATCTAATATCACCATTAATAAATTTATAGGTAAGTTGTCCGGGTTGTTTGATTACATTCAGGCTCACTATGAACACTCAAATATATTTGATGGGTTAAAAATTAAGCGAGCCAAACAAGAGACAACACGCACAGCCTATAGCAAACAAGAGGCCCAAGAGCTAATTAAGTTTGCTGACAAGCAACAACAACACCATAAGTTTATGATTCTGTTAGGGTTGTTTACTGGTTGCCGTGCCAATGAATTGGCGCAGTTGTACACCTCCGATATTGTTAAGATTGATGGTATTTGGTCAATTTTGATTCAAGCCACCAAACCGGATCAGAAGCTCAAGACAACCAATGCTTCCAGGATTGTGCCAGTGCATTCTGAGTTGATCAGAGCGGGTTTCCTTGATTACGTGAAGGGTAGGGGGCTCGATTGCCGATTGTTCCCAGAGTTCAAATACAGCCCTGTGGATGGATGCTCAAAAGCCTTTGTGCAATGGTTCATACAGCACAAGCCCGTTGCTAAGACCTACCATGAAATCCGTCATAGCTTCGCCACACAACTTAGGGCACACGATGTTTCATTGAACGTTGCGGCTCAACTATTAGGGCATGGGGTCGGGGCGATCAGTTTTGACCGCTACGGCTCAACAGCACAAACACAGATTCATATTTTGAAACAGGCGGTGGAACATGTCAGCTACAACTAAAATCAGCATTTTGTTATCTCTCACATTCTGTTCTGTAGCCTTTGCCTCTGCATATTCACAATATCGGCTTATAAAACAAGAGGTTATCAACAATCAGACTGTTTGTACCTATGAGAATACACGGGGGCAGATCATCACTCGAACACACAAACCTAAAAAGCAATGTTCAAAGCATATCAACATAGATAGAGAATAATTATTTTAATTTTTAATTTTTAATTGCCCTGTTGATTTTTTTATGAACTTATGAATTAATGTTGAAGTTGAATTTTTTTATTTTCGGAGACTCTAAATTGAACACACAACAATTGGAAAGAAACGTAAACATTAGTGTTGTTTCAAAAGCACTCTTGTCCCGTGACGTTTTGCGTCAGGCTTTAGCAGATCTGGACGTCTTTGATCTGGATGGTGTTGTTGAGCGTGTGACTTCGTTGGTTCAAGAGCGGAGAGAGCAAGAGAAAGCAGCAGGCATCGAAGAGATTAAAGCCAAAATGAAGGCATTGGGTGTTGATTTGAGCGACCTACAAGGCAACACACCAGCAGCACACAAGCAACCTAGAAAATCTAGTGGTTCGAGAGCTAAAACTGTAGAGGCAGAAATTAAGTATAATGAAACAAGTTATACAATTAAAAGTGCGGGAAAAGGCGATCCCAAAACAACAGAGCTATTTGAATTGATTGGGTTTAAAGGAAAGAAAGGAGACTTTATCAAGCAAGCCCAACAGGGCGAGTTTGTTGATAAGGGTGTCGAGTTCGTTCGGATCGTTGAAGATGCTTAATGAGCAACAAAGAACACAGTTACTTTGCCTAAAGCCAAACGATGCAAGAATTATATTAAATTGAATTAAATAATAGATAGAGGCGTTTTTAATTATATTAAATTCATTTTATTTGTAATTTTTAAACTCGTTGACACACAACATAAGTATATATTAGTCTCTTGGAGTCCTTCGGGGCTCCCTGTTTCATGTGAGATAGGGAACACAACACAAGAGGTAATAAATGCCAACAAATAAAATTGAAATATATAGTGCCGATGGGGAGTTTCTAAAGGGATATGAAGATGTTTGTGGTCATGACCGCTTAAGAACGCTATTTAATTACGTTTCTGAGCAAGAAGGTTGGAACACATTATTAGAAGAGATAGGATACATTAAGGGGGCAGTGAGAGGGACTGAACGGCCTGATTTGAAACATCTCGAATTGATAGCCCAAAATGAAAGCACAGCGAAATCAAACATTATTCAAGCGTTTTTGAATAATGGCATTGGAGAAATTATATTTATAGGTAGGAATAAAGAGTACCTCTCTATAGTTTACCAAAATAATTTGTTGATATTGAATGGGCCTCTGGATTACTAGAAATCAGGGCGATCTCGATGGTCGCCTAATCACACGTTATAAATAGGTGTCTTGATGACTATAGAAGAAGCAATTGCCAATAATATTGGAAGTGTTATCACTGGGTCTGTAGCTATATTAACTGCATGTATAACGGCAGGGGTTGCCGTGTGGGTATCTAGTATTAATCACGACAGGGCTGTTGCAGAAGCGAAGAGAAAGGAAAATATTGAGAGGCTGGAAAATCTTTATATTAGCTTTGAAAGTTGGTCAAGTACTCTTCTGAAAATTTATGTCAAAGTAAGCTATCAATTTAAAGGGATAGCAACCGCTGATGATACAAATAAGTCTATTGATAATATGAAGGAAAAACCAGCAGACTATATTGCATTAATAAATGCTACGATTAACCTACATCACAGGAGTTTGTTGCCATTATTTGAGAAAGTAACCACGCAACAACTAAATCTTGGCCAGTTTTTGTTGGGAGAAAGAAAGTCTTCTGT
This sequence comes from Aeromonas sp. QDB63, assembly GCF_027707425.1. Lineage (NCBI taxonomy): Bacteria > Pseudomonadati > Pseudomonadota > Gammaproteobacteria > Aeromonadales > Aeromonadaceae > Aeromonas > Aeromonas sp. QDB63. Next base: position 117,693 of record NZ_JAPCIS010000005.1, on the reverse strand, counting down.
ATTGAATAAATTTATTGAGGAGCAAAAGAAATTCGATGAAATCTGTAATGAATTTAAAAATGCTATTGTACTAGAAATGAACAAACTCACTAGGTAACGCACCCATGTGCGAGACTAGGTAACGCATACGTCTGCGTAGGTAGTGACGCACCCGTGTGCGTAGGGGTGACGCAGATATGTGCGTCGTAAAAGAATAGATATAATAAAAGAATAAAAGAAAAGATATTAAAAGAATAATAGGGCTCGCCCTTGTCTGTTGTCGCTTATGCTCAACATCCAATGTCGTCCCGCTTCGCTTGTGGTCGCCCTAAACACAGTCATGGAATGATAATGTAATGATTGTGTTATTTCTTATTTTATATATTTAGTTAGATAAGAAAAATAACCACTAACAATACATTCGCTATCACTCATTCCTTGTTGTGGTTTATAAGAATAGATAACACAAATATTATGTTCGTGTGCCACTCACTCCATACTTGTGTTTAAGGAACACATGGAATGATAATGTAATGGGTTTCTTATTATTCTTATAATATATAAAAGAATATATAACAAACTCAATACGCTAACGCTTCATGAGTCTGTTATGGACAGCAAACACAAAAATATATGTGTTGTGTTCAACATTGATATTATATTGTTGGTGTTCAATATAAAATATATGTGTGATAGGCGATAGCTATTGTTGTTGGTGTTCAAGCGTAGCTAATACAGCCTGTATGGTACTGTATTCAATTATATTGTGTTGGTGAATACACTGGCAGCCTGAAAGGCTCAGAAGCTCGTATAGAGCGTTATAGAAGGTTTGGTGTGTTATATTAAGTCTGCTGTGTTAATTGAGTCATAAGGCTCGGCACCTCTGGTGCTATTGTTGTATATAGAGGGCTTGATTCGAGTTTGACATTTAAATTTTTTGTGTGGTATACTGAGTAGGTGAAAATTATTTTCAAAAATGCTTGAATTTTTTAATTTATTATGGTAAACTATAATTATACAATCGAGAAAGGAATTAAAATCTAATCTTGTTTGTATTCCACTGACTATTTAGTCACGACACATTCACTAAAACTTATGCTTTCATACCTGTATGAACGGCAGGTTTTTATTTTATCTAAATAAGAGGGAGATATAGTGTATAGAACAGTAGAGCAAGCAACAACCGCGATGTTAGCAAAGTATGAAGATATCCGCAAAGCAATCCAGCGAGCCCAACAATATTGCCATAAGGCAAAGAGCGAGGAATCCTTCGATTTCTGGGTAAGTGTTGAAAGGGAACTTCAGAAGTTGAAACCGAAGAAACAATTTAAATTTAAAACTAAAGAGGAATAATCATGAGTAGCAAAATGAATCTAAATATCCCTGCTGAACTTGTTACATGGCTTGATGAGAACAAAGGCCACCGCTCCCGAGCTGCCTTCATTGTCCATCTACTACACATTCTAAAAAACAAATAACTTAACGAAACGAAACGAGGAACAACATGAGTAAACCAAAGGCACCACCCCATTTTCGCGCATATGATGAAATCTATAAAATTAAGAAGGTTAAAGGTTTAGTATTTAACCTGAACCATAAATCGGTTTATTGTTTTCTTCTTAATTATCATTATATGACTGGTAAAATCTTTCCATCATACAAGCATATACAAGACGGCTTGGGTATTGGCAGTGATAATACAGTTAAAAAATACCTTGATGAACTTGAAGAAATGGGTTTGGTGGAATCCACAAGCAGGAAAGGAACCTCAAAGACCTATAAAGTTGTGTCTCTTGAAGAATTTGAGGCATTAGGCAATACAGAACAGCAGCAGACAAGAAAACAACCAAATAAAAATTTACACATTAACGAAGATGGTGCGCAAAACAATAAAGGTTGGGGTTATGAATCTGGAAATGAAGCTAAGGTTGATACTGTTGAAGTTGCAACTAATTCAAATTCACAAGGATATCGAAATGAGCAAATTAGAAATGTTGGTGTGAGACAAGAAATAAAGCAAGATGACTTGCCTGATCCCTTCCTTGATGATTGCGGTGTGTCCCATGATTCTGGATTTGAAGAATACAGCCAGCCAAAAACTATAAAATCCGTAAAGCCAAAAGATAATGCTTATGATAATGGGTATGGCCGCAAGTGCAGCCAGTGTTACCAGCAACCTAATGGCGACTGGGATTGCCGTGATAGTTATTGCAATAATTACTTACCGTTTTAACAAGAGGAATAATGATTAAAAATTTTAAACAAATAGTTTTGAAAGCAATAAAGCAAGAAAAACAAGAAGAACGAATCAGTGTTGAGGTGGTCTATGTTCCAGGTGAACAGGAACGAGATTCACACGGCCAATGGATGAGCAAGGCAACAGTTGCCGCCGCCTGCAAAGACTTCAACGACAATCTGCACAATATCTCCCCTAATTTGTACCACATTAGCAACACAAATAAATTTGAAATTTTGAAAAGTTGGGTGCAAGAAGAAATTGATGTTGTGGCAAATGGTCAAACCATCCCAGCAGGCACTTGGCTTGTTAAACTTCGATATTCACCTGAATTGTGGGAAATGAAGAAGGCAGGCAAGCTGCAAGGAGTTTCAATTGGTTGTCGTGGTGTTGTAGACCAACAGACGGGAGAAATTACCGATGTTTCTTTTAGTCCGGATTAATTAAAGATGAAGAAACAATTTAAAAGAAATCGCCTATTCTACTATCTAACTAAATAAAAAAGAGGAACAAAAATGAAATATGAAGAAATGCTGAAAAATATAGGCCACCAGATCACAAAGGCATTGAACGAAAAAGATGATGAAAAACGTTCAGAGCACAAATACAACCTTTTAGAACAACTTGAATATCTTATTGAGTTTAGCAAGGGCCGAGATCGTATTGTGTTGACTACCGCAGCCTTTATCGACCAGTGTACTAATGGTGAATGCCAAGAACTAACAACCGCTCTGCGAGATAGTGTGTTTAAAATGGAAATTTCACAACAATAAATTATTTAGTTATCCATTCTTTAATATTTTATAAATCCCCTTCAGAACCCCTCTAAATCGCTTAAATTTCAATTCTTGTGGTATTCCATAGGCTACCCCATTGCCTATTGCTTAGAATTTATTATAGAGCATTATATGAAGTTATAGAGGGGGTTAATAAATAACAGCATAAAATGAATATAAGGAAAAATATGAGTATATTTTATGATGAAAACCTCGACCTGCCGGAACAGGTATCTAAACCTGACAGCTTTAAAAAAGGTAAACAAGCATACCTGAAACGACAGAACGGGCATTTAAATAGGCAATTAGAATACTATTGTCACAAAGAACTACCGATCATAATTGGTTACTATGCTTATTCTAAGAATGTTAAAGGCCATATCCATAATTTTGTAACGTGTGAAACAATTTGTTTGCTAACAAACAGGGTGTTGCCCACTGATCACCCCTTTAGTGTTCTTGCTAAACGTATTGTTTTACAGGGAAGGTTGGAGCGAGTTTCATATTATTTGGGTTCGTATAAACCCTTAGATTCAGAACTTCAGGATAAGATTAAAAACAAGCGTGAACAACGCTACAACAAAAATAAAAAATAACAGAGGGATAAATGACAGACGTTGTAATTTCAAAGATTTTAAACCAAGTCTCTTTCAAAATTGATAATAAATCATGGAAAGATGCACAGAATAAAATTAAACGCCTTGCCGGAATGTGGCACAAGAGCAGCCAGGGATTTTCAAAGGCTATGGAGCAGGGTCGTAGGGCCTCTACTTTGCAAGCTAAGGCGACTGATCGACAGACACGGACAGAATTAAAGGCATATCGAAACCGAAAGACAACTATCAAGGCAGACCAAATCAGGCATGGTGATCTGATTAAAAGCAATATTGATTTTCGCAAGCAACTTCAGAAAACAAATTGGGAGTTTTTGAAAGGGAGCCTTAGCGCAAAAGAACGTGCAGCAACAATCGGAGCCTTAACAAAACAATATAGGCAGCTTAACAGCGCCGCAGGCCAGTACAACAAGCACAGTCAAAGCATGGGCACGATCAAAGGGGTTAGCAGGGGCCTAGGTGCAGTGACCCGCCTCGGCGTAGCTGGTGCGGCTGCTGGGGTCGTCGGCGGTGGATTCGTTGCACAGAACCAGTACAACAAAATCAAGGAACAAGGCCAAGATTTTGAAGGGATGAAAATTAGTTTTCAAAATACATTCGGAGACCGCTGGATCGAAATTAGCTCGATTGCTCGCAAGATCGCTGATGACGCTGGCGCCGATATTTTAGAGACTGGTAAAGCTCTAACGAACTATGTCAGCATTGTTAAATCGTTAGGGATAGAGACAGATCAGGCCATCGAACTGTATAAAAAACAAAGTAATATGACAGCCTCTTATGGCATGTCGAAAGATCAGGTTGCTGGTTTCCAGTATGGCCTTATGCAAACACTGGCATCTAATACCCTTGAAGATTTTAAACAGGCTATGGACTGGACACCGCAAATAAAAGCCGATTTGTTGAAGTTTGTAAAAGATACCATGGGAATTTCACAAAAAGAGTTCATGGGAAACCTCACAAACGGAAAATATAATTTTAAAGATATTTGGCTAAAGTTTGTTGAAGCTACATCACCAAAATACGCACAGATGTCAGCCAAATTCAAATCTTCAAGCATGGCTCAGGATGCACGAGTTGGAAATGAGCTAAGTATTGCAATTTACAGAATCTTTGAATCATCAGGGTTTAAATCTGCTATGCAAGCAGGAGCTAAAATTGTTCAAGATTGGGCGAAACTACTAGAGTCAAATGCAACAAAGATCGGAGAAATATTCGGCAACTTGTATACTATTGTTGGGCAGTTAAGCAAGCAGGGTTTTGAAGATCTTTCTAAGTGGCTTCAAGAATTGACAGCAGATGATATTAAAACCTATTTTAAAGATATGAAATCAAGTGTCTCTGAGTTTTTGCTGGCGCTTAAATCATTGGCTGCCTTCATTAATGACGTATTACCTGATCGTTTTGTTTCCCACAAGCAATCTACATCTGTGCCTGAATCCCAACGCAAAAATTATGATGCGGATACTTATGGTAAGGTTTATGTGCAGAAGGAAAAAGAGCTATTGCAAAATGGTTTAGACCCCAGCGCGGCTGCCAGGGGAGCTGAAAAGTTTGCATTGAGTCAAGCACTAAAGATCCCACAACCAACAATTCCGCAGAGTGCTATCTCTTTCAATGCTCGGGGTTCAAGCTTTAATGGTGGTGGTGTTCCATCTAATTTTTCAGGAAAATTAAATCTTAAAATTGACGCGCAGGTCAATAAAGACGAATTTAATAATTTTGTTGATTTTAAGATTCATGATAATAATATGATGCAATTAAATTTACTGACTGAGTAAATTATATAATAATTTAAAAAATAAGCCAAATTTGGTTGCTAACTATTGAATAATTTGTGTTTTTATGATAACATAGTATTATAAGTTGAATTAAGTAATAGAACTCAAGACGCTATTATCTTCGATTCATTTATAACTTCGATATAATTAATATGGGCTATCCTTCAGCAAGATAGCCATATATTTCTTTAAATGCTTTAGTTTAGAGTATTTAAAGAAGAATAAGAGAATTGAGCCTCTTTTGTTCCTCCGTTAAAACTAATTGCTTTTATTGTAATACGAGTTGCGATTTGAGTTAATTAGTCTCATAAGGCCGAGCTTAAAAACCTCGGCTTTATTAGTATGGATTGTGCAGTAACACAGCCTCATATTTTAATGTCTGAATTATTCTGTTAGATATGAATGTTGAATATTTAACAAAATCATTTAGCTTTACCTCACATTTTTGCTTTAATGGTTTCATTCCTCTCTTGTTATTTTCTTTAGTTTTACTCATTACTCCTCCTTGGTGTATTTAAAAACGGCAGTCTGCAAAGGCTGCTTTTTTATTGCATAACTACAGCCATACTTGGCTGAAATAATGAATTTAATTGAAAATAAATCAGGAAATTACAAACAAATAAAATTAATAGGTGGCTATGCCTTTATTTATAAGGGTTTAGCACACATGTTATTTTAAATAAATAAAACAATTAAAATAATTAAATCAAATTTAAATATTGGGAGTCAACATGAAACCCGAAGACAAACAAAAGATCAGTAGCTTTTTGTATCCTAACAAAACATCAAAAGATGTTAACAAGGCAGAAAGCGATTCTAAGACATTTCATCCGCACCTTGCGGTTTGCCATTCAGAAAACCCTCCGGCAAATAACCGCACTCAACCAATTATCTTGAAAACAAAAGACGTCACTAAATCTGTTAGTTATGGTTATACAGACGAACAAGTAAAAAAGGCGTTTACATCGTTCCTTCAAGATTCTGAGATGGTTGATGTTCTTTTTAATCAGTTCGTTTCAGATGCAGAAAGTTACAACGATATCATCACTATTTTAAACAATGGTGGATATTTGAAATCTTGATTGTTTTGAAACTAAATAAAAAATACAAATAATAATATAAGGAAAATAAAATGCTGAAAGGTATTGAAGCCCTGAGCCGCCGTGACGTGCTTGCTTACTCCCTTGATTCAAATTGGGAAGTTATGACCGTTGAATTTGCCACTGCACCTACTATTGACCTCAAGCCGGGTGCTTGTGTTGACGCAAATGGAGCACTTGTTGTTACTGGCAGCACTGTTTGTTATGTGATTGCCGATGGTTGCGAAGCTGGCGCTAAATATGCTGTTGTTTTTGATCGTCTGTGTGCATTGAAAAAAGAAAGCCTCTATTGCACCGATAAAACGAAAGCACTCCAACTGATTAAAGCCGCAGACAAAATCCGTCTAGTTTAATAATAATAATCAATAGTGCCGTAAGGCACCGAGGCTCCCGCCTCAATTAAGAATAGGAAAACACAACATGAATATTTCAGATTATAATTTTGTAGACTTCTCTGATGCTTTCGAGGATAGCGGCATTCGTAAACGACTCCTAACACAAATGGGGCTGTTTCAACCTTATGGCCATTCCTCTCCTAATTTCTCTTTTGACATTAATCTAGGTAATGACCAAAACAATGCCGATCCTGTTATGCGACATGGTAGCGAATGGGATTACACTGTGAGGTCTCTTGCGAAACTTCAGAATATGGAGCTGCCCCACTGGGCATTCCAAGATGCTGTTCGCCCCGCTATGTGGCAAGGCAAGCGCCGCCCTGGCTCTGCTGAACAAATGACTGCGGAAGATGTGATTGCCGATCTCGGCATGAATCAGCGCCTTAAACAGGGCCGAATTCAAGAGAAGTATTTCGCTGATTGTCTGTTTCATAACAACGTTAATGCAAAATATACTCAAGAAGAACAGGTAGATAACCAAGTTATTGTTGGTAAGAATCAACAAACTATGAATATTGACCTTGGTGATGCAACATCTGACCCTGACACATTTGTAATGAAGGTTCAGCGCACAATTAAAAAGGAACTAGGCGACCGTGCAGACTTCCTAACTAAAATTGTTTGCTTTGCTTCTCCTGATTACTTTGACGCTTTCCGCTCCCATCCTAAAGTTCGTGAAGTGATTCTGAATGGCGGTGTTGATGGTGCAGTTGTAGAGCATGTAATGGGTTCTTATGCTGAAATCGCTGCTGCTTATCAGATGTTTGTTTATGGTGGTGTGCTGTTTATCTGTGACGATTATGCAGATCACGGCATTGTAAACAATACAGCCTATTATGTGCCTGTGCTGGGTGCGCAATCTAAGGTCTATACCAAACACTATGGCCCCGCTGCTCGCCAGTTTGAACTTGCTAATCAAGGCCCCCAAGAGGTGTTTAGTTATATCGTCAAGGACAAATATAACATGGTTGATACCTGTACTGAATTTAGTATGTTGCCAATCAACCTCATGCCTAACGCTGTAGTTAAGTCAACTAATGCCTAATGAGGCTCCGAAAGGGCTTCAATTAATATAGATAACGGGGGACAATTTGATTTATTTTAGGTTGTCCCTTTCATTGTTAACTATATTGTTTTGTTGTTGGATATGGTTAGGTATATTCCAATTGTTTGGTTTTGTTTTGCCACCATTTATAATTTACACTATATATACTTTGTTTGTAAAAGATTAATAATAGCATCTTCGATGCCAGAGGCCCTATGGCCTCATTTTTAAGGGGATATTATGACAATTAGAGTCACCGTTGAACAACTTACCAGCGAAGGCTGGGCTACTGTTACAAAAACAACCAGACTTGAAGATATTAAACGATTTATCAACCTGTCCAAACTTGCGGATATTATGGGGTTGAGTCGAGGCAAATTTCGATATCGTTATGAAAAAGATTGATAGTGTAAAATTGAAATTTAAATTAAATTCTTAAAAGGCTATCTGTTTATCAGGTGGCCTTTTTCTTTTATGGCACTATTAAAATATATTAAATTCAATTTAAATCAATTAATTCGATTTAATTGTGAAATTTCCAATTGAGTCTACTTGTGTTGGTTTAGCACAATACCATATTTACACAATACACCCCAAACCCCGCTGTAACCCTTGATGCACAAGGCTACAACCAAATTTGGTTGTAGCAATAAATATCAATCTGATTACAAACCTATCAACACCAATATATTATTTGCTGTTAAATATGCCCTCTGTAAGCCCTGTATATACCGAAAAAAAGATTTTAATTCATTTATTGAGGCCACAAGGGCCTCGGACAACTTTAGTTGTCAATTGGCTATTGATTTTATCTATTTGACAATAGAACCCTCCCCAAAACAATTTGCTCGAATGACTTTAAAATATCATAAGCATAAATAATCAATAAATTATGCAATAGCGCCTTACGGCAATTGTTATCCACAACAATAGACTTATCCACAATCACCCATCATTCATGCCTTTCAGCCTGTTCTGTCCTGCTTCTTCTCTATCTTCTGCAAGTCACACAACATGGTGCCTCAACGGTAGCCACATAAACCATTGTTGTTATTGGTGTTTGTCTGCCTGTTGCCTCACATGTGCATACATCTAGTATTTGGTCAGCGTTTATTGCCGATTCAGATTTCCATCTTTCTTGTTATCTCTAACACATGTCCATTCTAAATGGTTGCGTTGAGCAACCTTCTATTTATTCAATAACTATTCTGTGCTCTAGCACGTCTGTAGCCCACTTGTAGCACGTCAATTCCCCTGTGAGAGGGTACTTTTGTTTCCTGTGAAACCATGTAAGGGGTTAAAATTGTGATTTGTTAGGCAACTGTGTTTTTATACAGTTTCAGCCAAACTTGGCTCACCCCCATACATCAAGGCATACAGGGCAGGGGAGTTGATTCGCTTGTTGTGTTCGTAATCTGTTCGGTGCCCTTATGGCCCTCTTGGGTGAGATTCTAGGGCCGAATATTCATGGATTAAGTGGGTATTAAAGGCGATTTTTTGTGCTTGTGAGAGATGAAAAGTGTAGGCACGTAGTGTATAATTCACTTGTGAAAGAATGAGTTAAGTTACTGATAGGCCTACTGGTATTGCTTGCAATCCTCGACCCTGAAAGGGGAGTGACCGCCAAAATTGCCGAGCTGGAGACCAAGCTGGCTTGATCAATCGGACTTCGATGCAAACGGAGGGCGATTAGCCCCCGTACAGCAGCATGTTGAAAGGCGACCCTCGGGTCGCCTTTTTTTGCGGGCCCCATTTGACGGTCTGGGCCTGAGCAAATTTACTGCTGCTGTGCTGCTGTGCTGCTGTGCTGCTGTGCTGCTGTGCTGCTGTGCTGCTGTGCTGCTTTGTCTTTGTCTTTGTCGCCATGGCATCCCGGGTCGGAAGCCTGGATAACCCGGTGGGCAATGCCGGCGCATTGGCTGTCACGCCGAAGGGGCGATCAGTGGTTCAGGTAGATATCCTGGCCGCCGTAGCTCAGTGCCCCACCCAGAGGGGTTGCGGGCTCGAAGAAGCGGGTCAGGACACCGGCACGCTGGCCCAGGGTGCTCAATGTGCTCCGGTCCAGGGCGACCTGTTCGGGCAGCCAGGTCAGCACGGCGGCGCAGTGACCATTGATCAGGCTCTGCTCCAGCAGGCGCTGCCAATTCTTGATCTTGGGGGCGTGCACGACAAGCACCCTGGCAGGATTGATCCCTCTGGCCTGCAATTGCGCGGCGGCGGGCAGACCGGGCGGGGCGACGAGCAGGATCCAGCCACTGTCAGACTGACTCAGTTGCCCCAGGGCATCCAGCAGCGGCGCTTCCTGATGGAGAGTGCCGCGCCGCTGCTCTTGTCCCATCTTGCTCTGATGGCGAGTGGGCCAGGTGGTGATCAGACCGGCAGAGGAGGAGGGGGGGCAAAGATTCAGGGGCTGGCTCATATGTCGTTCCTGTATGAATAACCATGCTGTATGCGCATACAGTAGTTCTGTTCGCAAGGAGTGACAAGTCATTTGTGGCTAAAAGTGTGAGCCGATTAACAGGAGATGAGTTTAACTACATGATTAAAAAGGATATTTATATCTTCCTTATACAGGGTGTTTTTTAACCTGTAGACAAACTTCGGGTCGGCGCTCATGGTTATACAGTCCTGTATAGGGAGAGGAGGGAGCGAGATGGACGTTAGTACCTTGCAACGACTGGATGCGAACATTCTGCTCGGGATCATCAACGAGAAGCTGCGGCTGGAGTGTGATGGTCTGGAAGAGCTGCTGGCTTACTACGACATGACAGAAGATCAGCTGGCTACACGTCTGCAACAGATCGGGTATCACTACGACCCTATGAGCAATCAGTTCAAGGCACATGGTTAATTGAAATCAAAGGGTGCTCCGATTGGGGCATCCTTTTTATTACCTGACGAGGGGGTGTGAATTGAAAGCGCTTTCAATTTCTCCCTAGTCGGCGGTTATTTTCACGTATTTTCAGTCACAGGCAATCATTGAAAACCTATTCATGAAACTATCTTTTTTGTTTTCTTATATCACTATGATTTAAAACGAAATTTATATTTCATTCAGGCTGGCTAAAGGAAAGGGTTTTCATGGTGAAACTGTCATTTTTATGCGTTAAAGTGTGACTCACGTTAACTTTTAAACCCTTGGCTTTAGCTAGTATGCCCCCGCCGGAGCATATTCTGAGATAACAACAGCGCCGGTCCACCCGATGGGATGACATTTTTTATTTGTAACGAAGGAAAATGGTTTATGGCTACCAAGAAGAAGACAGACCAGGATCTCCAACTGGATAAAGATCAGCTCAAGGCGAGTATCGTGCGTCACCTGCGTTCTACCTTGGGTACAAGCGAACAGAAAGCCTCTCCGGATGCCTGGTGGAAAGCGACCGCTGCCGCCGTCAATGAACAGGTGTACGAGCGCCTGACCCGTACTCAGCAGGCTCACTTCAAGAAAGATACTCGTGCGATTCACTATCTCTCTGCTGAATTTTTGATGGGGCGTTTGACCTCCAACAACCTGCACAACCTCTCCCTCTACAAAGTCTGTGAAGAGGCGCTGGGTGAACTTGGTCTGGAACTGACCGATCTGTGTGAACAAGAGCCTGACATGGCCCTTGGCAACGGCGGCCTGGGTCGTCTGGCTGCCTGCTTCATCGATTCCCTGGCCACTCTGAACTACCCGGCGGTGGGCTATGGCATCCACTACGAGCACGGCCTGTTCCGTCAGGAAATTCAGGATGGCCGTCAGATCGAGCGTCCGGACTCCTGGCGCGAATATGGCAACCCCTGGGAGATCTGCCGCCCGGAATCGGTGCAGGAGATCCCGCTCTACGGCTACGTGGAGACCGTCTTTGGTGACAAGGGTGGCCTGAAGAAGGTGTGGCACGCCGGTCGCAAGATCAAAGGGGTGCCCTGGGACATTCCGGTGGTCGGCTTCGGTGGTCACACCGTCAACATCCTGCGTCTGTGGGAATCCCGCGCCTCCGAGTTCTTCGACTGGGACGTGTTCAACGCCGGTGGTTATATCGACTCCCAGGCCGAGAAGGCCCAGGCCGAGACCATCTCCAAGGTGCTCTACCCGAACGATGAGACCGACGCCGGCAAGGAGCTGCGCCTGATCCAGCAGTACTTCTTCTGCGCCTGCTCCATCAAGGACATCATGCGTCGCTACAAGCGGGTGCATGGCAGTGACTTCAGCAACTTTGCCGCGCAAATCGCCATCCAGCTCAACGATACCCACCCCACCGTGGCCATCCCCGAGCTGATGCGCGTGCTGGTGGACGAAGAGGGGCTGAACTGGGATACCGCCTGGGGCATCTGCTATCAGGTCTTCTCCTACACCAACCACACCCTGCTGCCGGAAGCGCTGGAGAAGTGGTCCGTCAGCCTGTTCGAGAAGGTACTGCCCCGTCACCTCGAGATCATTTATGAAATCAACGCCCGCTTCCTGAACGAGCTGGTGGAGCCCAAGTGGCCGGGCAACGATGCCATCAAGGCCAAGCTCTCCATCATCGAAGAGGGTGACGTGCGCAAGGTGCGTATGGGCAACCTGTGCGTCATCGGCTCCTCCAAGGTGAACGGCGTGGCCGAGATCCACTCCAAGCTGGTGAAGGAAGATCTCTTCCCCGAGTATGCCGAGCTGTGGCCCGAGAAGATGTGCAACGTCACCAATGGTGTGACTCCCCGTCGCTGGCTGCTGGCCTGCAACCCGGAACTGGCCGAACTCTACAACGAGGTGGTGGGCAAGGAGTGGCCGCTGCAACTGGACAAGCTGCGCAGCGTGGTGAAGTTTGCCGACGACAAGGCGTTCCAGCAGCAGTTCATGACCATCAAGCGCCACAACAAGGAGAAGCTGGTCAAGGTCATCAAGGCGGAAACCGGCATCGACGTGAGTGCGGAGGCGATCTTCGACGTCCAGATCAAGCGTCTGCACGAGTACAAGCGCCAGCAACTGAACCTCATCCACATCATGGCGCTCTACCGTCGCCTGCTGGCGAACCCGGACTATGACATGCATCCGCGGGTGTTCATCTTCGGCTCCAAGGCGGCGCCCGGCTACAAGCTGGCCAAGGACATCATCTACGCCATCAACAAGCTGGCGGAGCGGGTCAACAACGACGCCCGTATTCAGGGCAAGCTGAAAGTGGTGTTCATGCCGAACTACCGCGTGAGCCTTGCCGAGAAGCTGATCCCGGCGGCGGATGTCTCCGAGCAGATCTCCACCGCAGGTTACGAAGCATCCGGTACCGGCAACATGAAGATGGCGCTGAACGGTGCCATCACCATCGGGACGCTGGATGGAGCCAACATCGAGATCGCCGAAGAGGCGGGTGCCGAGAACTGCGCCATCTTCGGTCTGAATGTGGACGAGGTGAAGTCCCTGAAGGTGCGCGGCTACAACCCGTATGACTTCTACTACGCCAACTCCGAGCTGAAAGCCGTGCTGGACTGGTTTGATACCGACTACTTCACGCCGGGTCGTCCGGGTGAGCTGGCCTCCATCAAGCGCTCCTTGCTGGAAGGGGGAGACCCTTACCTGACACTGGCGGATTTCGAGTCCTACTCCGAGGCGCACAAGCTGATCGATGCCTGGTACCGGGATCCGGCCCTGTGGGCGAAGAAAGCCATCATCAACTCTGCCACCATGGGCAAGTTCAACTCCGACCGCTCCATCCAGGATTACGTAGACCGTATCTGGAAACTGACGAGCTGCAGCGTCGGCTGATGTCTGCTCCTGTGAAAAACCCCGCGATGCGGGGTTTTTTTTCATCTGTCGGGCTGAGGGAGGCTCAGGGCCTGTCGACCACCCGGGTGTCCGCCGGCACCCGTTTCTTGCCGGTGATCATCGCCCTGACGAGATCACCCCGTACCAGACGATCCAGGGCGATGACGGCCAGTACATGGACGAAGATGGCCACCTGCAGCCCCTTGGCAAAGAACTCGTGGATCTCTTCCATGCGATGGGTGCCGGAGAGCGGCCCGTATTCGGTCATGATCCCGCTGGCGGCGGTGCCGACAAGGCAGGTCAACAGCAGCAGTATCATCAAGGACCCCAAAGGATTTTGACCGGCGTAGTAGGGGTGGCGCCCCTTGATCGTCTCCTTGAGATAGGTGATGACGCCGGTCGGTGTCGGCAGCCACTGGGCGAAGCGGGCATGATAGGAGCCGATGAATCCCCATACGATGCGCAGTGCCAGCAGTCCGGCCAGCGCATATCCCGCATAGCGGTGGTTGCGCGCCCCCTCTTCAAGGATGAAGAGATTCAGCACGCACAACAGCACAGTGGCCCAGTGAAATACCCTGACCACCGGATCCCATACCTTGATTTCACGGTTGTTCTGCATCGTCTTACCCATGAGGTGATCCCCTTGTCGTGATGTCCATGATCATCGCCATCGTCAGCCATGGCTGCGTGATGGCCGTTGTCAGCATCATGGAGGCGATTTCTTAAGTGCAAGTTAATGTCGCCGTGATGTCGCGGGTAGGGAGTGCGGTGGTTTCGGGGCGAGAAAAAGCCCCGGCGATGCGGGGCTTGGAGGGGCATTAGGGGGCGAACCTCAGTGGAGGATATCCCCCATGAAATAGGCCAGCATGGTCAGGATGACGGTGAACACCAGGTTCAGTACCAGGCCGGCCCGCATCATCTCCCGCTGCTGGATATGGCCGCTGGCGAAGACGATGGCGTTGGGAGGCGTTGCCACCGGCAGCATGAAGGCACAGGAGGCGCCGACGGCGATCAGCACGGAGACCACGATGGGGGAGACCCCCAGTGCCTCGGCCACCCCGGCGAACAGCGGCACCAGCAGCGCGGCAGTGGCGGTGTTGGAGACCAGCTCGGTCAGGAACACCACGAAGGCGGCCAGGCAGAGCAGGATCACGAAGATGGGCATGGAGGAGAGGCTGCTGGAGAGGTGCTCCGCCAGGAAGGCGTTGGCCCCGGTCTGCTTGAGGATGGCGCTCAAGGTGAGACCACCCCCGAACAGCAGCAGCACGCCCCAGTCGGTGTTCTGGTTGATGTCATCCCAGCTGGCGACGCGGCTGACGGCGATGGCCAGGATGGCGCCCATGGCGATCAGGGTATCGAACTGGGGAATGCCGCCCAGCGCCTTGGCAAGAGGCTGGGATCCAATCCACAGCAGCACCGTGGTCAGGAAGATGGCCAGGGTCACTTTGCGCTGACCTGTCCACTCGATGGTGACCTGCTCGGTGCTGACCTGGTGGGAGAGATTGGGACGGGTCACCCAGTAGAGCAGGCCGATGCCTACCGGCATGAAGATGATCACCACGGGGATGCCGAACTCCAGCCAGTCGGTGAAGCCCAAGCCCATCTGGGCGGCGGCGATGGCATTGGGGGGGCTGCCCACCAGTGTGCCGATGCCACCGATGCTGGCGCTATAGGCGACGCCAAGCAGCACGAAGACAAGGGTGCGGCGCTCCTTGTGAACGTCCAGCCCTTTCAGCATGCCGAGGGCCAGCGGCATCATCATGGCCGCGGTTGCGGTGTTGCTGATCCACATGGAGAGGGCGGCCGTGATGGTGAAGAGCACGATGGAAGCCCAGCCCAGGTGTCCCTTGGCGAGCTGCATCACCTTGCCGGCGATCTGGGTGTCGAGTCCCTGCTTGGAGAGGGCTGCAGCGAGGGCAAAGCCGCCAAAGAAGAGGAACAGGACGGGGTTGGCAAAGTCGGTCAGCGACTTGCTCATGTCGAACACCCCGAGCAGGGTGGCGAGCACCGGGATGGAGATGGCAGTGATGGTGATGTTCACCGCCTCGGTCAGCCAGAGGATGGCGATGAAGATTAGGATGGCCAGCCCCTTGTTGACCATGGGGTCAAACGGGAGCCATGCCAGCATGGCGCAGAGCAGGAGCAGATCCAGGATGACGATCCCGGACTTGATGTCCAGCCAGCGTGAGGGGGGAGTCGGAGGTACAGCCGATGTGTGCATAACGTTCTCTCGGTTAATTTATGGTTGTTGTTGTGATGCCGAGGTTACATATATCCCCCTGTTTGAAACAGGGGGATATGGTCAAATCATGTGGCGACTCACAGAGTCAAGTGAAGATGGATCTTCAATCAAACAGAAATGAAACATTTTATTTTCATTTGACAGGGGAGGTGAAGGAGAGCAGCCACTCCTTGAACAGGCTCTTGGGCAGGGAGCCGCTGCGCTGTGCCAGGATCTCCCCCCGCTGGAAGACCATCAGGGTAGGAATGCTGCGAATGCCATAGCGACCTGCGATGGCGGCCTCCTGCTCGGTATCGAGTTTCACGAAGCGAAGGCGGGGCTCAAGCTCCCGGGCGACCTCCTGAAAGACGGGGGCAAACTGCAGGCAGGGGCCACACCAGCTTGCCCAAAAGTCCACCACCACCGGGATGTCGGACTGGATCAGGGCATCGAAGCTGGCCTGACGCCCCGCCACCGGGGTTTGTTCGAAGAGGGCGTGACGGCAGCGGCCACACTTCGCGTTTGAGTCTGCTTTTTCGACAGGCAGGCGGTTGCGGGTAAAGCATTGGCTACAATAGGTGGTGACAAGTGACATAATTGCTTCCTTATTTCATGGCCCGGCAACATCTTTATTGCAATCAGAGCGCCGACTAACGGTAACATAGCACTCAGTGGTTTTTCACAGTTGGCCTCCGGCCGTGACCTGATGTCACCGGATGGCCGACCATGACATGAGAATCGAGACGGGATGAAGAGTGTTGCACGGGGCAATCGTGTTGTCTTTGGCCTTATCATCGTATCGCTGGTGGGCTTTTCTGCCTATTGCTGGCAGTTGCTCAGCCAGCAGCAGCGTGCCTTCGATTTGAGCGTGGCGGCTGAGATGGTGCTCAATCGGGTCAATACCGATACCGTCTATCTGCTGGGGCGCGAGAAGGCCAGCGATGGCAGCGTACAGCAACGTCTGAGCCTGCTTTCCAGTCACCTGGACAGGTTCGTCAGGCTGGTGCACGAGGATCCGGAGTCGGTGGACGACCCCGGCTCCCAGGCGTTGCAGCGGGACATCGACGGTTATCTGCTGGATCTCGCCAGGCTTTACACCATGGAGATGACCATCGAGTATCTGGCTCCCCGCTTCCAGGGCCAGCTCAAGGCGTTGCAAGGCACCCTGCCGGTCGGTGAGGCGCAGTACCGCGACCTTACCGAACTCATGCGCCTGCACCACTACCTCCGACGCAGCTGGGATCAGAACGAGCAGCGGCAACTGTTGCAACTCCAGCAGCACCTGCTTGACCGCTATGGCGAGCAGCCGAGGGTCACGGCCCTCGTCCGGCTGGGCCAGGAGTTCAATCAGCAGGTGATGGAGTACCATCGCCTGCGCAATCAGGTGGTGGAGATGAAGGGGCTGAGCTCACTGCCCGCCTGGAAGCAGAGCAAGCTGGAGCGGGCCTCCTCCCTCAAGAGCCGCTTCTACCTGATGGTGCTGGGGGGGGCGCTGCTCTGCTTCTCGCTGGTGGCCGCGACCCTGTGGCGTCGCAACCAGAAGCTGAGCGAGCTCTCTCGCCATGCCGCGCTGCTGGCCCAGGCCAAGAGCGACTTCCTGGCCAACATGAGCCACGAGATCCGCACCCCCATGAATGCCATCATCGGCTTCAGCGCCCTGGCACTGCAAACCAGTCTGGATCCCCAGCAGCGGGACTATCTCAACAAGATCAGATCCTCGTCGGACACCTTGCTGCTGCTCATCAACGACATTCTGGATCTCACCAAGGTGGAGTCCGGCAAGTTGACCTTGGAGGAGATCGACTTCGATCTCAGCGAGCAGCTCGACTCCCTCGCCGCCATGTTCGCGGATCTGGCGGAGCGCAAGCACATCGAGGTCATCATCAACAAGTCTCCCGCCGTGCCCGACTTTCTGCGCGGGGATCCGCTGCGCCTCGGTCAGGTACTGGTCAACCTGGTGAACAATGCCATCAAGTTCACCGAGCGGGGCGAGGTGGAGGTGGCCATCACCCTCACCAGCCAGCATCCCATGCGGGTCTGTTTCAGCGTGCGGGATACCGGCATCGGCATCGCCCCGGAGAAGCAGGCCCAGCTGTTCCAGCCCTTTACCCAGCTGGAGGCGGGCAATACCCGCAAATATGGCGGCTCCGGGCTTGGCCTCAACATCTCCCAGCGCCTGGTGGGGCTGATGGGCGGGGAGATCACCGTGCAGAGCAAACCCGGGGTGGGCTCCACCTTCCTGTTCGAGATCCCCATCTCCCAAGCGGTGTACGGGGTCTCGGGGCGCCGGGTCTTCTTCGATCACCAGCCCCTGATCCTGATGATGGATGACAATGAGCTGGTGCTGGAACTGGCCAAGGACATCCTGGGGCGGGCGGGGGCGTCCGTCATCACGGTCAACAGCCTCTCCCGCGCCCGTCAGGTGCTGCGTGAAGAGGGGCATCACATCCGCCTCGCCATCCTCGACTGGCGCATGGGTCAGGAGGATGGCCTGGACTTGGCCCTCGAGATGTACCAGCACAGCCAGTGGCGGCGCCTGCCTGTCCTGATGACCAGCGCCTGGTCCAGGGAGGGGCTGCACGGGCGGATGGAAAGCATGGGACTGACCCACTTCCTGGCCAAGCCCATGACCGAAAACGCCTTGCTGGCCAAGGTGGACGAACTGCTCAACGGCAGCTCCCATGACAGCAAGGTCCGCCAGGCGGAGGCACAGGGGGATCAGCAGCAGTTCCGGGAGCTGCTGCGTGGTACCCGGGTGCTGCTGGCCGAGGACAACCGGGTCAACCAGCAGCTCATTCTGGAGTACCTGCGCCGGGTGGAGGCCAAGGTCACCGTGGTGGACAACGGCCGCGAGGCGGTGGAGCAGGTGGCGGAGCAGCCGTTCGACGTCATCCTGATGGATCTGCAGATGCCGGTGCTGGACGGGCTGGATGCCACCCGCCAGATCCGCAAGATGGTGGACAAGCATGATGTGCCCATCATCGCCCTCACCGCCAGCGCCATGCCGGGGGACAGGGAGCGCTGCCTTGGCGTCGGCATGAACGGCTATGTCACCAAGCCGGTGAGCAAGCTCGATCTCTACAACAACCTGCTGCAATGGGTGAAGAGCAGCGGCGGGGAGCCCAAGGTGCCCATCGAGGTCAAGCCGCCGGCCCTCATGGGCGTGCTGGATCTGGAGGATGCCCTGCGCCGGCTGGAGCATGACAGGGAGGCGCTGCAGATCCTCTTCAAGCTGTTCCTCTCCGAGCACAAGGACGATCTGTGGGACATCCGCACCGCCCTGCGTCGCCAGCAGCCCGAAGTGGCGTGCCGCTTGCTGCATACCCTGAAGGGGGTCTCGGCCAACATCTCCGCTTCCCGCCTGCAACTGCTGGCCGGGGAACTGGAGTGGCGGCTGCGGCTGCAGGAGGAGCTGAGCGAGGGGGAGCTCAACCAGTTGCAGCAGGTCTTTACCCAGACCCGGGAGGAGGTCTCCCACTTCCTGCTCACCGGGGAGCAGCAGGAGTCGGTCGCTTTCCCGTTTTCGCCCCCCGACAAGCGGCTCTGAGGGAGGGCAAGATAGCAATCGTTCTCAAGTCACCCGCTTCAGGCTATGATGACCCACTCGTTCGCCCCCGCCAGGGGGCGATTGTATTGAGCTTCTCTTCATGATCACGCGGCAGCGCGCCGCGACCAAGGACTTCTCTGTGAGCGTATTTTTGCGGCTTGGCTGGTTTTTCAAGGATCAGTGGCGGCGTTATCTGGTGGCCATCTCCCTGCTGATGCTGGTGGCCCTGTTTACCGTGATCCCCCCCAAGGTGGTGGGCTGGGTGGTGGATGGCATCGCCAAGGGTGACCTGGACAGCGGCACCCTGACCGGCTATCTGGCGGGGCTTTTTGGCCTGGGACTGCTTATCTACCTGCTGCGCTACGTGTGGCGGGTCATGCTGTTCGGTGCCTCCTACCGGCTCGCCTACGTGCTGCGCAACCGGCTGTTCAGCCACTTCACCCGCATGAGCCCGGATTTCTACCAGCGCCACCGCACCGGTGATCTGATGGCCCACGCCACCAACGACATCCAGGCGGTGGAGATGACCGCAGGGGAAGGGGTACTGACCCTGGTGGACTCCTTCATCGTCGGCATCCTGGTGCTCTCCATCATGTGCAGCCAGTACTCCTGGCAGCTGACCCTGCTCTCCCTGCTGCCCCTGCCGGTGATGGCCTTCTTCATGAACCGCTTCGGGACCCAGATCTACAAGGAGTTCAAGGCGGCTCAGGGGGCCTTCTCCCGCCTCAACAACAAGACCCAGGAGGCCCTCTCCGGGGTGCGGGTGCTCAAATCCTACGCGGTCGAATCCCTAGAGGACGAGGGCTTTGCCGAGCTGACCCGTCAGGCGGGGGAGCGCAACATGGCGGTGGCCCGCATCGACGCCAAGTTCGACCCCGTGATTTACCTGTGCATCGGCTGCTCCTATTTTCTGGCTGTCGCAGGGGGCAGCGCCCTGGTGCTGCAAGACAAGCTGACTCTGGGGGAGCTCACCAGCTTCACCATGTACCTCGGCCAGCTCATCTGGCCCATGTTCGCCATCGCCTGGCTGTTCAACATCATCGAGCGGGGCAGCGCCGCCTACTCGCGCATCGAAAGCCTGCTGGGGGAGCACAGCGACATCGAGGAGCCGGCCCATCCCATGGCGCTGGCCTCGGCCTTTCCCCTGCGGGTGCTGGGGCTGGGCTACCGGCTGGAGCAGCGCACCCTGTTGCAGGGGGTGGATGTCACCCTGCAGGCTGGCGCCATGCTGGGGATAGTGGGACGCACCGGGGCAGGCAAGAGCTCCCTGCTCAAGCTGCTGATGCGCCTGGCCAACCCCACGGCCGGGGAGATCCGCATGGGGGAGGTGCCCATCTCGCAACTGTCGCTGGGTGAGCTGCGCAGCCAGTTTGCCTATGTGCCCCAGGAGCCGTTTCTGTTCTCCACCACCATCGCGGCCAACATCGCCCTGGGCCGCCCCGAGGCGAGCCGGGAGGAGATTGAACGGGTGGCGCGCATCGCCTGCGTTCACGACGACATCAGTCGCTTCCCCAAAGGGTATGAAACCGAGGTGGGAGAGAAGGGGGTGACCCTCTCCGGCGGTCAGAAGCAGCGTCTGGCCATCGCCCGCGCCCTGCTGCTGGATGCCCCTATCCTGGTGCTGGATGACGCCCTCTCGGCGGTGGATGCCCACACCGAGCAGCAGATCCTGCTGGCCCTCAAGGTCCACAAGCGCACCCTGGTGCTGGTGAGCCACCGCATGACGGCGGTGGAGCAGGCGGACGAGATCCTGGTGCTGGAACAGGGCGCGATCAGCGAGCGGGGCCGTCACGAGACCCTGATGGCCAGGAACGGCTGGTACGCGGACATGGTCCGCTACCAGCGCCTGGAGCAGGACGTGGAGGAGAGCCTGTGAACAGGATGACAAGGCCCCTGGTTTCCTTCACCCCCCGCCCGGCTCCCGCGAGCGGAGAGGGGAGCAAAGAGAGTCAATTCCCGTGGAACGTTGCGCTGGAGGCAAGTCTGTGAATCCAACCATCAAACGGCTGCTCGCCTACTGCGCCAGCTACCCCCGCTGGCTGGTGCAGGCGGGCATCTGCCTGCTGCTCGCCACCGGCGCCGAGGTGGCGGGTCCCTTGCTCATCAAGCTCTTCATCGATGACTACCTGGCGCCGCGCCGGCTGGAGTGGGGCATCATCGCCGCCCTTGCCGCCGGTTATCTGGGGTTGCAGGTGTTGTCGGCGGCCGGCTTCTACCTGCAATCCCTGCGCTTCAACCGCATCGCCCAGGCGGTGGTGCAGCGTCTGCGCGAGCAGGTGTTCGCCACCGCCATCCGCCTGCCTGCCCGCTATTTCGACAAGCACCGCTCGGGCTCCCTCATCTCCCGCATCACCAACGACACCGAGGCGATCATGAACCTCTATGTCCAGGTGATAGGGCTCCTGGTGCAAAAAGTGGTGCTCCTGTGCGGCATCCTGCTCTCCATGGCGCTGCTGGACTTTCACCTGATGCTGGTGTGCGCCACCCTGCTGCCGGCGGTGGGGGCCGTGATGTGGCTCTACCAGAAACTGAGCGTGCCCGTGGTGCGGGCGACCCGATCCTTGCTCTCCGACATCAACAGCCGTCTCAACGAGTCGTTGCAGGGGATGCCGGTGATCCAGGCCATGGTGCAGGAGCGCCACTTCGCCATTGCTTTTGCGGGGGTGAACCAGCAGCACTGGCAGGCGCGGATCAAGAGCCTCAAGATCAACGGCATCCTGCTGCGCCCCCTCATCGATCTCTTCTACATGATGGTGCTCATCGGTCTGCTGGCCCTGTTTGCCCACGAGGGGCTGAGCACGGCGGGGGCCATTCAGGTGGGGGTGCTTTACGCCTTCATCAGCTATCTGGGGCGGATGATCGAGCCCCTCATCGAGATGACCAACCAGCTCAACCAGTTGCAGCAGGCCATGGTGGCGGGGGAGCGGGTATTCGCCCTGCTCGATGAAACCCGCGAGAGCACCGACGGGGAGGTGCGCCCCCTGGAGGGACGGGTACGCTTCGACGGGGTGGGCTTCTCCTACGACGGGGAGCAGCAGGTGCTGCAAGATGTGAGCTTTGCCACCCGGCCGGGCCAGATGCTGGCGCTGGTGGGCCACACCGGCAGCGGCAAGTCCACCATCATCAGCCTGCTGATGGGTTTCTACCCCCTGGATCGGGGGAGCATCCACTTCGATGATCACCCCATGAACGGCCTGGCTCTCTCGGCGGTGCGCCGCAGCATCGGCCTGGTGCAGCAGGATCCTTTCATCTTCGTCGGCACCCTGGCCGAGAACCTGCGCCTTGGGCGTGACGGCATCGAGGATGGGCGGCTCTGGCAGGCCCTGGAGGAGGTGCAGCTGGCCGATTTCGTGCGCCGCCTGCCCGATGGCCTGGCCACCCTGATGGAGGAGGGGGGCAAGAACCTCTCCGCTGGCCAGCGCCAGCTGCTCTCCTTTGCTCGCGCCCTGGTGGGGGATCCGCGCATCCTCATCCTGGACGAGGCGACCGCGAGCGTGGACTCCCAGACCGAGCTCGCCCTCTCCCAGGCGCTCTCGGCGGCACGCCGTGGCCGCACCACCATCGCCATCGCCCACCGTCTCTCCACCATTGTGGATGCCGATGAAATCCTGCTGCTCTCCCGCGGGTGGGTGAGCGAGCGCGGCACCCACGGCGAGCTGATGGCGCTGGGGGGGCATTATGCCCAGCTGTTCGAGATGCAGAGCCAGGGGGCCTGGCTTGAAGAGAAACGGGCCTGAGGCCCACCTAAAAAAACAGCCGGCATCTGCCGGCTGTTTTTTTTGACAGGCAGGGTTACACCGTGACCTTGCTGCGGCTGACCAGCTTGGGCTCCAGGGGCGGGAAGTCATCGTTGAAGAAGGTATCCGCTTCTTCAATTTGTGCCTTGCGCTGCTTCTGGATGAAGTTGTCGAAGTCGCGCTTGATCTCGGGGTCCTTGAGGGCCTCGTAGTCGAACACGTTGGCGGCATAGAGGTAGTTGAAGTAGATGTCGACGAACTCGGCGCTGGCACAGGCGGAGGTGAACTTGCTGTTCTGGCGGTCGAAGTTGACGCGGTACTGCTTGATCTTCGGCACATAGACCAGCTCGTTGCCCACCTTGAACACTTCCACTGTGACCCCCACCGTGATGGTCTTGTGAAGTCCTTGTTGTTCTCCACCCCGAAGCGGATGGCATCCCCCTGCTTTTGCAGGAACTTGTTGAAGCTGGCCAGCGCCGTGGTGCCCTGGCTCACCACCACGTCCATGATGAAGTTGATGAAGTCGGTGGCGATGCTGAGCCCCTTGATGTGGCGGCTGTAGCTCTGCTGATCGATCTTGCTCGGCCCCATCAGGGGGATCTTGGAGAGGGCCCTGGCCCAGAGATCCGCGTCCGTCTTGTACTGCTCGCCATAGGCTTCGGCGTAACGGTTGATGTAGGCGGTGACCACGGAGGTGATGGCGATGAGGTAGGCCTTCTGTTCCGCCAGCTTGGCCATGACTGCGGGATCGTCCAGCAGCTCGTTGGCCACGATGAACTCCACCAGGCCGTCCTTGTCGGCATAGGGATCACTGCCCACCGCCCGGACGGTGTCGGGCAGATTGACGTCGTTGAAGAAGGCCTCGGCCTCGGCGAACTGATCATGGTTGCTCAGGCGGTTGGCCGGTGCCTCGCGCACCAGCTGGCAGAGCACCAGCTACGGCCTCGTAGTCCGACTCGCGCCACAGGGGGGCCTGCAACTGGTTGCCGAAGGTCTTCTTGTAGGCGAGGTTGAAGTCAAACAGCACCGAACTGCAGCCGCAATCCATGGCGAAGTCGACGGTGTAGCTCAGCGGCCCGGTGGGCAGGGGCTTGCTCATCTTCCCCTTGGCGCTGAGGTTGGCATAGCACTTGAGGTACTCCCGGCCAAACAGCTCGTAGGCACGGTTGTTGTTGAAGTTGAGCTGGAAAGTACCGGCGCTCTCGCCCCCGTTGAACAACTGTTGCACGTGACTCATCTCTCTATCCTTATGGTGAGATTGGTAGACGGGTTGACCCGGTGCCGAGTGGCTACTTCCTGGCCAGCAACAGCCTAGGCTGTGTTCTTAAAGTGATGAAGATATAATCTCACATCTTCTCAACAGCTTAAGATCCATTCCGTGTCCCGCCGTTATCAGCTGACTGATGCACAATGGGGGCTTATCGAGCCCCAGTTTCCTTCTCGAAGCCTGATCGGGCGCCCTACCCATGAACCGCGCCAAGTGCTCGATGGCATTCTCTGGATACTCCACACCGGAGCTCCTTGGCGAGACCTTCCAGAACGTTTCGGACCATGGAATTCGGTCTACAACACCTTCCGGCGTTGGCAGGATGCAGGCCGGATTGATGCCATTCTGGAAGCGCTGCAACTCAAGCTCAATGAAGAAGGGCTCATCGATTTCGACCTGTGGTGCCTGGACGGCTCCAATGTCAGAGCATCCAAAGATGCTGCCGGAGCGCGTAAAAAAACACTCCGGTGAATCAAGCACTTGGTCGCTCTCGTGGTGGTTTTGGCAGCAAAATTCACTTGGTCACTGATGGTAATGGTTTACCGCTGGAGTTCTGCCTTTCGCCGGAGCAATCAGCGGAAATCAGATATGCGACAAGTGCGTTGGCCATGGCAAGGATCCCGACTTCATCAGGCCGTTATCGCACGCGACCAACGCATCTTGCCGCAGATAAGGCCTATAGCAGCAGGGCTTTGCGGGCCGAACTCCGGCGCAGAGGGATAAAAGCAGTCATCCCGCAGCGCAGCGACCAGCAGCGGCACCATAAGGGACGACCTCTGGTATTAGACAAAGCTCGTTATCGCAGGCGAAATGTGGTCGAGCGGTGCTTCGGATGGCTGAAGAAGTTTCGCCGATTCTCAACGAGATATGAAAAGCTGGCGGGAAGTTTTGCTGCTTTTATCAAGCTGGCTTTCTGCCTTCGTTACTTACGAGAGCTATTGGTGGACAGAAAACCAGCATTTTGAGAACACAGCCTAGCGAGGGAGAGGGGGTTTGGTTACTGCGAATAATCCCAGTGGCGGGGGCGGGATCCTGGGCTAGCCCCCAGACGGGGAGTATTTCTCGTTGTGTTTCATTCGGATATGGCCGTCATGGTCCCGTCATCCGGGGCGGGACCTTGAAAAAAATCGGAAAAAGGGAAAAGAGAGGGGCGACCCGGGGTCAGGAAAGGCCGGTTTTATCATTTGCCAGGCAAATAGAACCTGGCCATTGCATGAATTTTGCAAATACCCTTTGGGGGGCCGCTCACAGGGATGGCACGGGAGGCTTGTCTATCGGGAAGCAGACTGGCAACATTTGTATCACATTTACTCATCGGATCAGTTTGCAATGGACCTGCAACGCCTCAAAGCCAACCTCGCCCTGCGTCTGTTCGCCTGGCGCTACATTCCCGTCATTGGTTTCTGTGCCCCCGTCATCGAGCAGATGGACGCCAGGGCGCTGCGCATCCGCATTCCGCTGGGCTGGCGCACCCGCAACCACCTGGGCAGCATGTATTTCGGGGCGCTCGCCACCGGTGCCGACCTGGTGGGGGGGCTCCTGGTCATGGAGAAGGGGCGGGCGCGGCGCAAGAAGGTGCATTTTGCCTTCAAGGATGTGCAAGGGGAGTTTTTGAAGCGCCCGGAGGGGGACGTGCAGTTTGATTGCGCGGCGGGGGAGCTTATCGACGCCATGATCGACGAGTCCCTGGCGAGCGGTCAGCGCATCAACCGCCCCATCCAGGTGGTGGCCACCTGCCCGTCGCGCAACGGCGACGAGGCCATGGCCCGCTTTGTGCTGACCCTCTCCATCAAGGCAAGCTGAAGGCCAGAGGGCGCTTGGCGCCCTTGTTCAAGCCGGTATCAAAGGATCTCGGGACTGCTCCCTTCCTTCACCACGGCCTTCATGCTTCATGCCGTTGAAGTTGACCGCCCGCTCGGCCACTGTGCTGGGTAGCGCTTGCGTGGCAGGGCGTCAGGATCAGAGGATCTCGGGGCTGACGCCTTCTTTCACGACTACCTTCATGCCGTTGAAGTTGACCACCTGCTCGGCGACTATCTTGCAGCGTTTGCGGGTCTCGACCTGACCGTCCACTTCCACCAGGCCCTCGGCGACCAGCGCCTTGGCGGCACCGCCACAATCGGCCCAACCCTGATGCTTGATCAGGTCACACAAGGCAACGAAGGGGTGACCTTCGAGCAGAAACGTCTCCATGGGAAATCCTCTAGCTGGATGAATGGCTGAAACAGCGGGGGCTCATTCTAGGCAGTTAGGCGGGGCAGGGAAAGGGCCCGGGCCGAATTGCCCCGAAAAAGGGGCGAGCACAGGCAATAAAACCAGCCCGACCGGGCTGGTTGTGTCTCTGGGGGCCACTGGCGCTCAAGGGAGTTTCACCACCGCTTCCCCCGTCACGGCGAGGGCGCCGCCCTGGGTGAAGATGCGGGTGGCCAGGGTGGCGATGGGCTTGTCGCTTCGAAGGGCAATCACCTCCACCTCCGCCGTCACCTCGTCCCCCACGAACACCGGGAGCGTGAAGGAGAGGCTCTGGCCCAGATAGATGCTCCCTTTCCCGGGCAGTTGCTGCCCGAGGAGCCCGGAGAAGAGGCTCGCCAGCAGCATTCCGTGGACGATGGGGCGCTCGAACACCGTCGTGGCGGCAAAGTCCGGGTCCAGGTGCAGGGGATTGAAATCCTCCGAGAGGCCGGCGAAGGCCGCCACCTCGGCCGGGCCGAAGCGCTTGGTCAGGCGAGCCTTCTGGCCCACGGCAAGGGGTTGTGTACTCATGCGGGTTCCTCTTCTTGCATCCTGACGCCGGCAAACACCGGATTGAGCCGTACCTTGACGTAGCTGCCGGGGGCCGCCTCCAGCCCCTCGACAGGCTGCCGGGCGGGGACGGGTTCTGCTTCGTCACGGTCTTTGATAAAGCGCATCATCTCGGGCCACCAGGAGCCGCTCTGGTGGGTCGCCCCCGCCAGCCACTGCGCCGGGCTGTCCGCCTCGACCTCGCTCTGCCAGAAGCCGTATTTGTTGGCATCCGGTGGATTGATGATGCCGGCGATGTGCCCGGATTCGGCCAGAATGAAGCGCCGTTCGCCCCCGAACAGCGCCATGCCCTGCCAGGTTCCCTGCCAGAGGGCGATGTGATCGTCCACGGCGGACACCAGCAGCACCGGGGTCTTCACCTTGGCGAGAGCGATGCGGGTGTGGCGGATCTTGAGCTCCCCCTTCACCAGCTGGTTTTCCAGGTAGAGTCGGCGCAGCAGGCTGTTGTGGATCTTGCCCGCCACGTTGGTGCTGTCGCTGTTCCAGTGCAGCAGATCGGATGCCACCGGGCTCTGGCCCTTGAGGTAGCTGTCGATGTAGTAGTTCCACTAGAGGCTGTTCTCCCGCAGCAGACTGAAGGAGACCGCCAGCTGGCGCCCGTCCATGATGCCCCTGGCCTCGTTCTGCGCCTCCAGCGCCGCGATGATGGGCTCGTGGATGAAGATGCCAAGCTCCCCGGGCTGGGAGAAGTCCAGCAGGGTGGTGAACAGGGTGGCGCTACGCACCCGCTGCTTCTGGCGCCGCGCCGCCAGCCAGCCCATGGCGAGTGACAACGCAGTGCCACCGATGCAGTAGCCGATGCCGTGCACCTCCCGCTCGCCGGTGGCTGCCTCCACGGCGTCCAGGGCGGCGATGACCCCGTCCACCACGTAGTCGTCGAGATCGACCTGCCCCTGTGCCACCCCCGGGTTGCGCCAGGAGATCATGAAGACCGTCTGCCCCTGGGCGACCAGCCAGGCCACCAGGGAGTTCTGGGGGCGCATGTCCATGATGTAGTACTTGTTGATGAAGGGGGGCACGACCAGCACCGGGGTCTTGCCCACCGTCGCTGTGGTCGGGCTGTACTGGATGAGCTCAAAGAGCTCGGTGCGCAGCACTACCCGGCCCGGGGTGGTCGCCAGATCCCGGCCGAGCTCGAAGGCGGACTCGTCGGTCAGGCGGATGTTGAGGTGATCGGCGCTGCGCTCCAGATCTTCGGCCAGGAGCGCAAGGCCGCGCACCAGATTCTGGCCGTCGGACTCCAGGGTGAGCTTGAGCAGCTCCGGGTTGGTGGCCAGGAAGTTGCTGGGAGCCATGGCGTTGACGTACTGGCGGGTGAAAAAGCGCAGTCGCTCCCGGCTCTTCTCGGGCACGCCCTCCAGGGCATCCACCGCCGCCAGCAGGTGTCTTGCGGTCAGCAGATAGGATTGCTTGAGGTAGTCATAGAGGGGTTGCTCGCTCCAGGCGTCGGCCTTGAAGCGGCGATCGCTGCGATCCGGGGTGATCACCGGCTCGCTCGGCTGGCCTGCACTCTTGAGCAGGGTGTGCTGCATCAGCTTGAGCTGATCCTGCCACCAGTTCATCTGGGACTGGATCAGCTGCCAGGGCTGCTGGCTGCCCTGCTCCAGCACCTGGCCCAGATCGTCCAGACTGGTCTGCAGCAGGGCCTGGGCGGTGCGCTCGGTCTGGGCTCTGGCCATGGCCAGCAGCTTGTCGTTGTAGTGGGCCAGGGCCTCGAACAGCGGGCCGTAAGATGATTGGCTCATGTGTTCTCCTTCACCCACGCCCGGGGCGGGCACTTGCCCGTTCTGTCGAGTCGTGGGGAGATGTGGCTGCCCGCAAGACGGGCAGCCAGGGGTTATCAGGCCTTGCCCGTGCTCTTCTTGATGCCATCTGCGGTCAGGGCATCCAGTTCTTCCTTGAACTGCTGGCCGAGGGTGCTGAGCTTCTGGATGTCATCCAGCATCTGGCGGGAGAGCTGGCTGGCGCTCTCCAGCTGCACGGTGCCGAGGGCCGCCAGGCTCTGGGCATCCTGCACCTTGCCGACGGCCTGCAACTGGTTGAGCCCCAGTTCGGCGTAGGCATTGGCGGACACCAGTTGCAACCGGGTCAGCTGTTCGATGTTGCTGGCCAGCAGCTGGTTGTAGCGGGTGAGGGGAGCGGCAAAGCCTTGCATCTGCTCGGTAAAGCTCTTGATCACGTCCATATTCATCATGGGTCTCCGGTTCGGCAGAACACTGTTTTTGCGGGTCAATCGACCCTTCTTGCGGGTACAGCACGTCATCCCTGTGTTACGTGTTGTTTGCTCTGTTCAAACACACGTTTGAGCATTCTGCAACCAATCCACCTTTGGTATAAATGTTAGTTTCTGTTTGAATTTTCCAATCCGCCGAGAGAGCCATCCCCGGGTTCAGACGAGAGGTGACGCAGGGCAGGGGGCGGGGTCTCGTTCCCCGGGG
Organism: Aeromonas sp. QDB63; assembly: GCF_027707425.1. Lineage (NCBI taxonomy): Bacteria > Pseudomonadati > Pseudomonadota > Gammaproteobacteria > Aeromonadales > Aeromonadaceae > Aeromonas > Aeromonas sp. QDB63. The sequence continues at coordinate 88,039 of NZ_JAPCIS010000005.1, read as the reverse complement.
CCTGCGCTGGTACCCTTGAGCCACACCCTCTTCACAAGGAATCCCCGATGAAACCGTTCGCCCTGCTGCTCGGCTGTGGTGCCCTGACCCTCGCCGGTGTCGCCCAGGCCAGCACGCCGGTCCAGATCTCCCTGCCCGGTGTCAACCTGCCCTCGTCCAATCAGGTGGAAGGGGCAAGGGCTTCCTTCCTCTACGGCCGCACCGGCCAGGTGAAGGGGATCGATCTGCCGGTGTTCGCCCTCTCCGACGTGGATCAGTTCACCGGCCTGCAGCTTGGTGTGTTCTTTGGCGCGAGCCGGGTGCGCCATCAGTTTGGCGGGGTCGCCATCAACGCCGTCAACTGGCACGAAGGGCAGGATACCGGCCTCAATCTGGGCTTCGTCAACCTGACCAACAATGTGAAGGGGCTCAACTGGGGGGCGGTCAACATCGCCCAGGGCAATGCCCTGGCCAACGTCGGCTTCGTCAACTATGCCGAACGCACCACGTTCCAGCTGGGATTCGTCAATGCCACCAAGCACCTGGACGGCTTGCAGATTGGCCTGGCCAACTACGCCGAGAACGGCATCTTCCCCATTCTGCCCCTGATCAACTTCAAGAAATCCTTCTAGGGACCAACTTGCCCTTGCTTTAGGAGGGGCAGCCATTACCCTGTGCTCCATCAAGGCTGCACAGAGGTAACAGGGGCATGACAACGGAACACATGGACGCCATCGGCATCGGCTGGGACGTGAGGGGCTGGCAGGGCAATGCCCAGGCGGTGGCGGTGGTGGGTTGGCAGGCCCGGGAGTCGCGTCTGCACTGGCTCGGGATCTCCCCCCTGTTTCGCCTGAGCTCCCGGGTCGCGCCGGATCTGGATGCCCTGCTGCGCCCGGCCCTGCAAGACGAGGTGGCGCTGATGCAGGTGCTGGCCTGCCCGCGCCTTGCTCTCGGCATCGATGCGCCCCTGGCCTTTCCCCGCGCCCTCGCCGATCTGCTGGCGGGGTGGGGGAGCGGCTTTCCCGTGCCCCAGCGGGAGATTGACAACCCTTACGCCTACCGGGATTGCGAGCGCTGGCTCTATCAGCACTATGGCAAGAAGCCCCTCTCCGCCACCTTCGACAGGCTCGGCAACAACGCCACCCTGGCCCTCTCCATGCTGCCGCGCCTCGGGGATCTGCAACTGGTGCCAAAACGGGCGAGGGCTGCCGGGCGCGCGGTGCTGGAGGTCTATCCCGCCCTGGCCAAAATGGGGGGCAAAGCCTCTGCTGTGCGGCCCGAGCTGCAACCCCACCTGCCAGCAATCCTCATCCCTGGAACGGATCCCTATGATGCCGCGCTCTGCGCCCTGATGGCCCTGCAATATGCGGCCGAAGGGGCCGTCACCTCGCTGCCTGCTCTGGTGGACCTGCCGGAGGAGATGGCACCGGACGAAGGCTGGGTCTACCACTTCGCCCGGGATTGAGACGCCCAAGCACCGCGCTCCCTCTGACGACTGCTGGCGACTCGCTGCAGTCACGGCACTGGTGACGTGACTTGCTGTCGCCACTGCGTATGGCTTGCCGTTGCCACGGTGTCAGGCAAGGGGAGGCCGCCTTTGTCCTGTGATCTTCCGACGTCTCCTTGACCCTTGCCCTTGTTGCCTTACTTTGCGACTGCCGACTGCCGACTGCCGACTGCCGACTGCCGACTGCCGACTGCCGACTGCCGACTGGCGCCTTTTCATCGGACCTCATCCTTGATCCCGACTGTTCATGGCTGGTTTAAAAATCACCTTGTATGCCATCAGACAAGAGACGTACAAGTACATTTATCACCCCGCAGCAGCGGGGAGATGGCTCCAGGGTTGTACAGAAACAGGGTAGCGGGGGTCAAATATGCGGCAGGTTAAGCCTGCAGAAGCATAAATAGGGAGTCAGGGCGTTAATTGCTGGAAGAGCCGTCTCTTCATCCGATATATTGCCTCTTTTCCTCAGGCTTCTTGTCCGGTGGTGTCGATGAAACGCATTCTCTCTATCCAGTCCCACGTGGTGTTTGGCTGTGCCGGCAACAGCGCCGCCGTGTTCCCCATGCGCCGTCTCGGCATGGAGGTGTGGCCCATCAATACGGTGCAGTTCTCCAACCACACCCAGTACGAGGCGGGTTGGCAGGGAATGGCAATGCCGGCGGGCCACATTGCCGCCTTGTGCCAGGGGCTTTGCAATATCGAGGTGCTGGCGCGCTGCGATGCGGTGCTAAGTGGCTATCTGGGCTCGGCGGAGCAGGGGGACGAGATCCTGGCGGTGGTGGCGGCGGTGAAACGAGCCAATCCGGCGGCCCTCTATTTCTGCGATCCCGTGATGGGGCATCCGGAGAAGGGGTGCATCGTCGCCCCGGGCGTCACCCGCTTTCTCACCGAGCAGGCCCTGCCGGTGGCGGACATCATGGCCCCCAATCTGCTGGAGCTGGAGACCCTGTGCGATGTCCATCTGACAACCCTGGCCCAGACCCGGGTCGCCGCACGCCAGTTGCTGGAGAAGGGGGTGAAGATGGTGCTGGTCAAGCACCTGGGTCGCGCCGCCAGCGTCCCCGGCCGCTTCGAGATGCTGCTTGCCACCCCCGAGGGAGACTATCTGATCGCCCGTCCCCTTTACGATTTCGCGCGCCAACCGGTGGGCGTGGGGGATCTCATCAGCGCCCTGATGTTGGCCAACCTGCAGGCGGGATATGATGGGGTGAGCGCCTTCGAGCGCACCAACGCCGCGGTGGATGCGGTGCTGAGACAGACCTGGGAGGCGAATGCCTACGAGCTGCAGCTCATCGCGGCCCAGAGCGCCTTTGCCGAGCCGCAGATTGCCCACAGGGCCGAGCGCCTGGCCTGACGCCATTGATCAGCCCGTGACGGGACGAGCTGATCAAGGTTCAGCTTGCGGCACTGATCGGTGTTGCATCCTGAAAATGTTCGACCCTGGGGAAGGGGTCGTAGAAGTGGTGCAGCAGGGCCTTCCACTCCTGGTACCGGGGGGAGCCCCTGAACCCCCGGGTGTGATCTTCCAGCCGCGCCCACTGCACCAGCAGCAGGTAGTGATGGGGATCGTCCAGGGCACGCTGCAACTGGTGGCCCAGGTAGCCGGGCATGGCGCTGATGATGTGCTGGGCTCGGGCGAAGGCCTGCTCGAAGTCAGTGGCCTTGCCGGGAATGATCTGCAGATGGGCGACTTCCAATATCATGATGGCTCCTTGCCGATGAGTCTGATTGAACCAAAAACCTATGTACGCCGAGCCTTGGAGGGGGCAAGACCGGCACGCTGTCCGGTCTTGCCAGGCCGTCTGCCTCAGAGCTGCTTGTAGAAGAACTGGGTGGCGGCGAGGGTGCCGTCCCCATTGCGGGCGAAGTCCGGGATCTGGCCGGCCTCCTGATAGCCGAGCTGGCGATAGAGGCTGGAGGCCACGTCGCCGACCCGGGTATCCAGCACCAGCAAGGTACGCCTGGCGTCCCGGGCCCCTTGCTCCATGGCGTTCATCAGGGCGCGGCCCACCCCCTTGCCACGGGCCTGGCTGTGGACCATCAGCTTTTCCACTTCGGCCCTGTGGCCCCCGTTGGCCTTTGTGCACAGGGAGAGCTGCAGGGCGCCCACCAGATGGTGCTGATCAAACGCCACCCAGAGCTTGCGCACTCCATCCGCCAGCTCCCCCTCGATGCCTTGCCAGTACGCCAGCCCCTGCTCTTCCTGCAGGGGAGGCAGAAAGCCCACCGAGGCACCGCTGGCCACGCAATCTTGCAGCAGGGCGATCAGCGCCGGTTTGATGCCTCTGGTGCTCTCGACCTCAAGGATCTCCATTGAATGTCCTCATCTTCTCTCTTGGCCCACGTGGGGGATTAACGTCTCGGGCGCGGACTCTCCTGCCGGTGCTATTATCATCCGGTCAGGTGCGCCGTCTCTTAATGGATCAGTCCCTGCGCTGCCAGCCACTGGAACAGCAGGCGGGAGACGGGGGAGACTTCGGCCAGGTGGCGGCTGTCCAGCCAGCGCAGCTCGGCGATCTCCGCCGAGGCGACGGGCGTGCCGTCGGCGTCCCCCGTGTAGCAACGCAGATTGACATTCACCCCTTGCGGCTTGCCGTCCGCCTGGGCGCTGAACTCGCAGGCGAACGCCAGGGTGTCGGGTTTCAGGATGACCGCGAGCTCTTCCTCGATTTCACGAACGAGGGCCGCCTCGTCGCTCTCGCCCGGCTCGCGCTTGCCCCCCGGAATGTAGTAGATGTCCTTGCCGTGGGAGCGGGCGCACAGCAGTTGTCCCTCCTTGAAGGTCAGCCAGGCGAGTTTGTCGATCATGGGCAGATTCCTCTTGTTGCCGCTTGTCAAAGGGGGGGGCTCGCTGCTCGCACAGGGTGCGATAGGAGCGGGTTTCCCGCATCTCGGGCGCCAGTCCCAGCCGGCTAGCCAGCGCCAGCAACTGCGCGCGGTAGGCGGGCAGGGCGGTCTCGTCGTCAGTCATGATGGCGAGCTCGGCAAAATCACCGACGCCTGCCAGGTGATCCACCGTGACGTGGAAGGCCCCCAGAAAATAGATGCTGCGCCGCTTGTCGATGGTCAGCACCGGCTGGTAGCCCAGGGTGCGCACCATGCTGGCCGCCTTGTCCGCATCGGTGATGTTGACCGCCTCGCAGCGATCGGGTCCGGGTCCTTTGACTATCCAGAGCCGGATGCCGCTGGGGGCCATGGTGCGGATGATCAGGCTCTTCTCTGCCCGGGCCAGGGCGCCATCTGCCGTGTCGAAGTAGCAGTCCTGCTCATGATTGTCCGCCACCATCACCTCGGGGCTGAGGGCCGTGAGGGTATGCACAAAGGCGGCGCTGTCCGTCAGGCGGTATTTGAACTCCACCTCGAAGCGCCCCTGAAAGTGGGTGGCCATGGCCTTGCGACGGCTCCCGAACGGCAAATGAATAGGGCAGCCTAGCAAAAGTGCCGGGCTCTCCCAAGCATCGGGATCACAGCTTCGCATCGACTGCCGACTTTATGACCAGATGGTGAGGGGAAATCCGCCCTGGTGCACAGCTTGTGGCCCGGTGGCTGGGCGCCGTACGGGGGCTGTGCTCTAATAAGCTCCCTCTTTGGCGGTATTTCCGCCCTGAACAACGACAACGAGGCGGCGGCCCCGGCCGCGCCAGTGGAGCCACAGATGCAGATCACCTCACAGCCCCCCTTTATCGGACTGGGCGTGGCGGGCAACTTCGCCGGTCACCTGGAGCAGGCAGGGGAGGCGGCGGACTTCGTCGCCGTCAAGGTTGACGACAAGGTCGCCCCCAAGGCGCTGTTCCCCTTCTATGTGCCGAACCATCCCGGCCAGCTCGGGGTCTTTCCCCTGAGCGGCGATGCCATCTTCCTGCCGGAGGCGGCGGTGAGCGGGGACGAGAAGGTGCAGATTGAACCCGAGGTGGCACTGTGGTGCGAGCTGGAGTACGCGGGGGAGCAGGTGGTGGCCATCCATCCCAAGGCGTTTGGCGCCTACAACGACTGCTCCATCCGTCGCCCCAATGCCAACAAGATCAGCGAGAAGAAGAACTGGGGTGAAGAGAGCAAGGGGCTGGCCGCGAACCTGCTGCCCCTGACCCACTTTGCCGCAGGATGCGAGCTCGATGACTACCGCATCGCCTGCTATCTGGAGCGGGACGGGGAGCTGCACCCCTACGGGATCGACAGCGCGGCGGTGGACTACAGCTACTTCCACGGTCAGTTGCTGGCGTGGGCCATCGACAAGTTCAACCATCAGCAGGACGAAGGCCCGGCCGAGCATATCCAGGGGCTGCTGGCCCAGGCGGGGCGCCCGGCCCATGCGCTCATCAGCATTGGCGCCACCCGCTACACCCCCTTTGGCGAGACACACTTCCTCGCTCCCGGTGACACCGCCTGCGTGGTGGTCTACCCCGCCAGTCGCTACAGCGAGAGCGACATTCGCGAAGCCATCGCGACCCGCCGCGTTGGCGCCGATGTCTCTGTCCTGCTCCAGGCGGTCAAGACCCGTTGATCGCGATGCCTTCCCAACCTGGGGAGGCATCTTCTTTCTCTATTATGCCTGCGCACACTCCATGCTGGCGTCATGCATGATCAGCCGAAAGAGGAGTGGCAGATCAGGTGGGTTGCCATGGTGGTGATCAGAGAGTGCAGGGAGCAGGATCTGGCGGCTTGCTCAGCCTTTACGCCGAGCTCAGACCACGGGATCCCGTGATGCCGCTTTCCATGGCGAGGGAGACGCTCGCGAGCCTGCTGGCCAGGCCCGAGGTGCGGATCATCGTGGCGAAGGTGGGCGGTGAGCTCGCCGCCACCTGCCAGCTCGGGGTGATCCCGACCCTGAGCAACGGCGGCAGGCCCTTTGGCATCATAGAGCACGTGGTAACGGCCTCTGCGTTCCGACGCCAGGGGCTGAGCCAGAAGGTGCTTGAACAGGCGCTCTCCCTGGCCTGGGGGCTGGATGGCTACAAGGTGATGCTGCTCTCGGGGGAAGGGCGCGATGAAGCCCATCGCCTCTATGAGAAGCTGGGCTTCAAGGCGGGCATCGAGAAGGGGTTTGTCATCAAGCAGGCAGAGGCCCAGGGCTGCACCTTGACGAGGTTCGGCCCCAAGGCTTAGCATCGGCGCTTTTGCCATAAATTGAGCCAACAATTCATGAAGATAGAACCAGCACAAACCGAGGATTACCCGGCCCTGATCGCTCTCTGGGAGGCCTCGGTACGCGCTACCCATCACTTCCTGCAAGAGGAAGACATCGCCACCCTCAAGCCTCTCATCCTCGAACACTATTTCGATGCCGTGCGCCTTTATTGCGCCAGGCAGGATGGCGTGATCGTCGGTTTTATCGGGGTGGCTGAGGGCAATATCGAGATGCTGTTCATCGCTCCCGAGGCGAGAGGGGGCGGGGTCGGCCGCCAGCTGGTGGACCACGCCATCCGTTGTCTGGGGGCGACTCGCGTGGACGTCAACGAACAGAATGCCCAGGCTGTCGGCTTCTACCAGCACCTGGGCTTCGAGGTGACGGGGCGCTCCCCCCTGGATGGCCAGGGCAAGCCCTATCCCCTGCTGCACATGGCCTTGGCCGCCGGTTAAGGGCGCCAGAGCATAAAAAAACCGCCCTCGGGCGGTTTTTTGTTGTTCAGGACGCAGTGCTCGCGCCGCCTCACTCCTCGTTGGAGTTGTCCTGATAGTCGCCCCGCTGGGCCTTGGGCAGGCGGCGCATGGGGGCGAAACCGATGTCCTCGCCCACCACTTCCCGCTTGCGGGACTTGTTTTGCGCAGGCTGGGCCGGCTTCTTGGCGCCATCCCCCTTGCCTTTCCCGGCGGCGGGTTTGCCCTTGGCGTTGGCATGGCCACGGGCGCGGGGCGGGTTTTGCACCGGCTTGCTGCCCGGCAGGGTCTGGCGGCTCGGCTTGCCGCTCGGCTCGTACCCTTCCAGGATCTCCACGGTCAGGGATTGGCCGATCAGCGCCTCGATCTCCTTGAGCTGACCCAGCTCGTCCTGGCTCACCAGGGAGATGGCCTCGCCGCCGCGCCCGGCACGGCCGGTGCGGCCGATGCGGTGGATGTAATCCTCCGCCATCTGGGGCAGCTCGAAGTTGATCACGTGGGGCAGCTGATCGATGTCCAGACCCCGTGCGGCGATATCGGTGGCAACCAGCACCCGCACCTTGCCTTCACGAAAATCCGCCAGCGCCCGGTTGCGGGCCCCCTGGCTCTTGTCACCGTGGATGGCGACCGTATCCAGGCCATCTTTCTGCATCTGCTGGGCGAGCCTGTCGGCAATCTGCTTGGTGCGCACGAACACCAGCACCCGCTGCCAGTTGCCACGGCCAATCATGTGGGAGAGCATCTCCCGGCGGCGTTCCCGATCGACCTGGATGATGCGCTGGCTTACCTGCTCGGCGGCGGTGTTGCTGGGATCCACCTCGATGAGGGTGGGATCCTTGAGCAGATCGTCCGCCAGCGCCTTGATGTCATTGGAGAAGGTGGCGGAGAAGAGCAGGGTCTGACGCTCCTCCGGCAGGGCCTTCATGATGCGGCGAATGTCGGTGATGAACCCCATGTCGAGCATTCTGTCCGCTTCATCCAGCACCAGCACCTCGAGGGCGCTCAGGGTCAGGGCGCCCTGGGTCAGCAGATCCAGCAGGCGGCCCGGGGTGGCGACCAGGATGTCGACCCCGAGCTTGATGGCGTCCAGGTTCGGCTTGATGCTGACGCCGCCATAGGCGATCAGGGTACGAAACGGCAGGTGGTGGGCATATTTGATGATGCTCTCGCCCACCTGGGCGGCCAGCTCCCGGGTCGGGGTCAGCACCAGGGCTCGCACCTGGCGACGACCGCCACGGCCGTGGTTGGCCAGCAGTCGATGAAGCATGGGCAGGGTGAAACCGGCCGTCTTGCCCGTGCCTGTCTGGGCGCCGCCCAGCACGTCCTGCCCGGCCAGGATGGCGGGAATGGCTTGCTGCTGGATGGGGGTGGGTTGTTCGTAACCCAGCTCCTTGACGGCCCGCAGGATGTGCGGTGACAGACCCAGTTCATTGAATGACATGTTCGAGGGACACTCCGAGCCTTGGGCTCAACGGGTGACGGCAGCCTTGGTCCGTCACGACATGGAAAATAGGGTGGGCCGCCATCGAGGCTGGGCCTGAGCCCGGCAAAGCGACCGCACAAGAGACAGTGGGCGCGTAATATAGCAGATGCGAGGCGCACGCGCAGCAGCCGTGTCGCGAGCAGGGTTGCCACGGCCATCCCGGCAGGGAAAGGCCAGGGGGCGCTAAGAGGGGCCCCCCTGGCCTCGGCGCACGCCCGTCAGAGCAGTCCCTCGATGGCCTGCACCAGATCCTCCGGCCTGGTCTGGGGGGCGAAGCGGTCCATCACCCGGCCTTCACGGTCAATCAGGAACTTGGTGAAGTTCCACTTGATGGCCTCGCTGCCAAGGAGTCCGGGCTTTTGCTCCTTGAGCCAGCGATAGAGGGGGTGGGCCCCGGCGCCGTTGACCTCGCACTTGGCCATCAGGGGGAAGCTGACAGGGTAGTCGAGCGAGCAGAAGCGGGCGATCTCCTCGGCATCGCCCGGCTCCTGATGGCCGAACTGATCGCAGGGAAAGCCCAGGATCTCGAAGCCTTGGGGGCCGAACTGGCGATAGAGGGCCTCAAGCCCGGTGTATTGGGGGGTAAAACCGCAGCGGCTTGCCACGTTGACCACTAGCACGACACGGCCCTGCAGATCGGCGGTGGACCAGGCCGTGCCATCGAGTCGTTGCAGGGGGATGAGGGGCAGGGGCATGGTTTCTCCTGATGCAAGAGGGGCGACAAGGCGCCCGGGGACAATCCTTGCACGTTAACGGGCCGAGGGCCGGGGAGCAAGGGGGAGGGCGTCTGTTCCCCCCAGACTCCTATTGATGGCGGGACTTCTCAAGAGAAGCAATCCGGTTTGTGCCGATGGTCCGAAGTCGCTACAAAGCGCACTCTCTCCCCTCGCTGCGAGCCTATCTTGGATTATCAAGCCGTCATGGATGCCATCTACACCCGGGGTTGGGTGATAGTGGATGATTTTTTAACCGCCGCCGAGGTGGATGCCCTCAAGGCCTGCCTGCCGGACGAGTGGCGACCGGCGGGGATCGGGCGCGAGACCCTGCATCAGGACAACCGCGATATCCGTCGGGATCAGATCCACTGGCTCGACGCCTCCCTCGGCGCGCCGGTGGCCGACTATCTGGCCCGGATGGAGTCCCTGCGTCTGGCCGCCAATCGCAGCCTGATGCTGGGGCTGTTCGACTACGAGGCCCACTTTGCCCGCTACCGTCAGGGGGACTTCTACGTCACCCATCGCGACGCCTTCGCCGGGCGATCCAACCGCCGGCTCACCTCGGTGTTCTACCTGAACAACGACTGGCAGCCAGAGGCGGGGGGAATATTGCGGGTCTATGACGACAGCGAGCAGTTTCTGATGGATGTCTCCCCCCGGGGCGGGCGGCTGGTGCTCTTCCTGTCTGAAGAGTTTCCCCACGAGGTGCTGCCCGCAAGCCGGGAGCGCTACAGCATTGCCGGCTGGTTTCGGGTCAACGGCAATGGCGCCGGGCGGGTCGATCCCCCCCGCTGAGCGCATTTCATCCTGTTTCTGACACAGGAAGAGACTTTTATCTGTCCGGGCAGGGGGAGGTGCGCCCCATCGGCTGACAAGGCTTCCCCTCCCTTGCTACACTGCCCGCACTTATGTTCGTTTCTGGCTTCGTCCGGTTTTCATGCGGTTGGGTTTGACATGGTGATGACGAAGCCGCTTCTCCCAAGGGATCACATCTAATGAAGAACATGCATGTCTTGCTGCTGTGCGGCGGTGGCGGCTCCGAGCACGAAGTCTCGCTGCGCAGCGCCAATTTCCTCGAAAAACAGCTCGGGCTCCTGCCCGGTATCGAAGTGACCCGGGTCGAGATGTTTGCCGACCGCTGGCTCTCCGCCGACGGTCGCGAGTGCAAGCTGGGGCTGGACAAGCTGCTCTCGTTCGACAGCGTGGCCCGTCCGGTGGACTACGTGGTGCCCTGCATCCACGGCTATCCCGGTGAGACCGGCGATCTGCAATCCTTCCTCGAGCTGGCCGGCCTGCCTTATCTGGGTTGTGACGCCGAGGCGAGCAAGGTGTGCTTCAACAAGATCACCACCAAGCTGTGGCTCACCGCCATCGGCATCCCCAATACCCCCTACCTGTTCCTGACCGAGCAAGGCGAGGCGAGCCTGATCGAGGCGAAAGCGGCGCTGGCCAAGTGGGGCAAGGTCTTCATCAAGGCGGCCTCCCAGGGCTCTTCCGTGGGTTGCTACTCCGCCAGCAACGAGGCAGACCTGGTGAAGGGTATTGCCGATGCCTTCGGTTACTCCGAGCAGGTATTGATCGAAAAAGCGGTCAAGCCCCGCGAGCTGGAAGTGGCGGTCTACCAGTATGGTGACGAGCTGGTGGCCACCTATCCGGGGGAGATCTGCGTACCCCAGGACAAGTTCTACACCTATGAAGAGAAGTACAGCAGTGCCAGTCACACCGAGACCGCGCTCAAGGCCGAGGGACTGACTCAGGCGCAGGCTGACGCCATTCACGAGTACGCGCTCAAGGCGTTCCGTCAGCTCAAGCTGACCCACCTGTCGCGCATCGACTTCTTCCTGACCGAAGAGGGGGAGATTTTGCTCAACGAGATCAACACCTTCCCGGGCATGACCTCCATCTCCATGTTCCCGAAACTGCTGGAGCACCACGGCCACAGCTTCGCGCACTATCTGGAGCAGATCCTGCGAAAGGCGGTCTGATGTCGCCAGACCCGGTTGCAACGGATGGTGAGTAGGGGCCTCAGGGCCCCTTTTTTCATGGGGGGAAGCGGGCAGAGCGCGGGGAGGGAAGGGGGCAGGGCGCCGCCCGGCAAGCCTTGCCGCCAGGAGGGCGCGCCGTTACAATCAGCCCCCTTTTGTCCCGCCACAGGCACCGTCAGAGCCGCGTTCCATGAAGCCCATCCCCGATCACGCCGTCAACCGCCTGCGCATCTGGCGCAAGAGCGTCTCGACCCGACCCTTTCTTGCCCGTGGCGGCAGCGTGCCACGCTGTGATGCCTGCCAGCTGCGCCACGACTGGTGTGCCTGCGACTGGCGCCCGGCGCTCAAGGCCGAGGCCGGTTTCTGCCTCATGATGTATGACAGCGAGCCCATGAAGCCCTCCAACACCGGGCGCCTCATCGCCGACGTGCTGCCGGACTCCACCTGGGCCTTTCTCTGGTCGCGTACCGAACCCCATCCCGAGCTGCTGGCCCTGCTGGCGGATCCCGCCTGGCAGCCCTACTTGGTCTTTCCCGCCTGCGAGAAAGCGCCCGACCGCCTGACCGGCGAGGTGGTACTGGCCCCCGGCAAGAAGCCGCTGTTCATCCTGCTGGACGGCACCTGGCCCGAGGCGCGCAAGATGTTCAACAAGAGTCCCTATCTGGACGGCTTCCCGGTGCTCGCCATCAAGCCGGATGCGCTCTCTACCTACGGCATGCGCGTCGCCCACAGCGACGAGCACCTGTGCACCGCCGAGGTGGCCGCCTGCGTGCTGGAAGTGGCCGGGGAGCTGCGGGCGGGACAGGCGCTGCAGCTCTGGTTCAATCTCTTCAGCAGCCGCTACATGGCTGGCCGGGTTAGCCGTGCACCCGGTGCTGATGAAGGGCCCCTGCTGGAGGGGCTGGAGGCCATCAAGGGCCAGAGCCGCGCTCTGGATTAATCCTCATCAGCAGCCGCTACATGGCTGGCCGGGTAAGCCGTGCGCCCGGTGCTGATGAAGCGCCCCTGTTGCAGGGGGTGGAGGCCATCAAGGGCCAGAGCCGCGCTCTGGATTAATCCTCATCAGCAGCCGCTAGATGGCTGGCCGGGTAAGCCGTGCACCCGGCGAGGATGAAGCGCCCCTGTTGCAGTGGGTGGCGGCTATCAAAGCACAGGCCCTCTCGCACGCTGATTAATGAAAATAAGGAATTAGTTGGCTGCCATTGTTTCGTTGGCTTCATGAGCCCGCCCTCGCTAGGATAGCGACCTGTTGACTCCTTCAGGCTCCAGGCCATGCCGGGCGCCGCCAATCACACGAGGTCTATGGATGGAACTGGAACTGCTCACCCTGGTCGCCCTGTTCGGGGTGGCCCTCATCGCCGGCTTTATCGATGCCATCGCCGGGGGCGGAGGGCTCTTGACGGTGCCGGCCCTGCTGGCCACCGGCATGCCGCCGGCCCTGGTGCTTGGCACCAACAAGTTGCAGAGCAGTTTCGGTTCTTTCTCCGCCACCTGGTTTTATGCCCGCAAGGGGCTCCTTGAGTGGGCCATCATCTGGCCGGCTGTCATCTGCACCTTCATCGGGGCGGCCATCGGCACCCTGGCGGTGCAGACCATCGATGCCGCCATCCTGGAGCGGCTGCTCCCCTTCCTGCTGATGGCGTTTGCCTGCTACTTCTACTTCTCCCCCAGGGTGAGCGATGCGGAGAGCCAGCGCCGCCTCACCCCCATGGCGTTCGCCCTGCTGGTGGGAGGGGGCGTGGGCTTTTATGACGGCTTCTTCGGGCCGGGCACGGGGTCGTTTTTTGCCATCGGTTTCGTGGCCCTGGCGGGCTTCGGCATGGCGCGGGCCACCGCCCACACCAAGCTGCTCAACTTCACCTCCAACATCGCTTCTCTGCTCTTCTTCACCCTGGGGGGCAAGGTGGTGTGGAGCGTGGGGCTGTGCATGGCGCTGGGGCAGTTCATCGGGGCGCGCATGGGCTCCAAGCTGGTGCTCAAGAAAGGGGTGAAGCTCATCAAGCCGCTGCTGGTGACCGTCTCCCTGGTGATGTCCGCCAAGCTGGTGTGGAGCCAGTACCCCGAGCTCTTTGCCTGGTTGGGCTGAGCCGGTACCCGCCATGACGAGGGCCCGATCGCAGATCGGGCCCTCTTGCGTTTCAGCCCAGTGCCGAAAGTTGCCGGAAATGGGCTTGCAGCGCCTGCACCAGGCGGGCAATGCGATCGCGCTTGAGGCTGTTTGGCCGATAGACCAGGTGGAGCGGGCGGCCCAGTCCCGGCAGGGGGCGTGCCTGTGTCCCCTGCTCACCCACCAGCGCCAGCAGGCCGGCGGGCAGGAGCACGGGGCCAATGCCTGCCTTGGCCAGCTCGATCAGTGCCAGGTAGGAATCGAGCTCCATGGCGGGGATAAGCCCGAGGGCGGCCAGGGGCTCGCGCAGATAGCGGTTGGAGGGGTTCTCCAGATCCATGGTCAGGATATTGCGCACCTTGCCCTGCATCCCCTTACTCACGTCGCCTTCAGTCAGTTGCTTGCTGGTCACAGTTTCTTGCAAGGCGCTCTGGTGATCCGGCTGCGCCGCCTCATCCAGAGCGTCCCCCACCAGATAGAAGGGCTCCTCCAGCAGCCGTTCGGCACACAGCCCATGGCCCGGCGGCAGGCGACCGGCGCAGATCCCGAGCAGGGCATCCCCGCCGCGCACCCGGTCCAGAATGACCGGGGTGTGGTGGGTAGAGAGGGCAATGTGGGGATCCCGTTCAAGGTAGGCGTGCATGAAGCGGGCGAGGTAGCCCGCCAACAGGGTTTCGGAGCAGGCGATGGACAGAGGGGTCTGATCCGTGAGGATCTGGCTGTCCGCCAGCACCCCCTTCATTTCGGCGAGGCTCGGGGCTACCCGGGCGAGCAGTTCACGGGCCTGGGGAGTGAGGCGGATATGACGGCCATCCGGCTCGATGAGCTTCTTGCCAAGGCGCTGCTCCAGCTGGGCGATGCGCTTGCTGACCGCCGACTGACTGATATAGAGGCGGCTTGCAACCTTGGCCATGGTGCCCTCGCTTGCCAGCAGGCAGAGTGTCTCCAGCCCTTCCAGTAACATGCGTCCTCCCTCCTCGTGTGTTGGACGCGGTTACCTTAGGGGCTGGTGGCATCAGGGGCAAGTACCGTTTGCGGCCCTTGATAGCGGCCAGCGCCACGCCTTGACGGGGGGCGCGAAGATCACCAGGTTGCCAATGAGACTCACCACCACGCCGACGATGGAGACCGTCTGCCAGACAAAGCCTTCATAGAAGGTGGAGAGGGTGAGGGCCACCAGGGGGAAGAGCACGGTGGCGTAGGCCGCCTTGCTGGCACCGATGCGCCCCACCAGGGTGAGGTAGGCGGTGAAGGCGATGACGGAGCCGAAGATGGCCAGATAGACCATGGCGGCGAGGTAGCGCGGGTCGGTGGGCAGGGTGAGTGACTGACCGAGTACCGTGACCCAGCCCAGCAGCAGCGCCACGCCGTAGACCATGCCCCAGGGTACCATCTGCAATACGTGATAGCCCTGGCGCTGTCCCCGGGCGGAGACCAGGTTGCCCAGGGAGAAGCAGAGAGTGCCGGCGCAGGCAAAGAGCAAGCCCTTCCAGCCGTTTGCACCCAGTTGCGCATCCGCCAGCACCGGCCAGAAGAGCAGCAGGGTGCCAAGCAGCCCCAGCAACGATCCTTGCAGCCAGCGCAGGCCCGGTCGTTTACCCTCGAACAGCCAGAGATTGAGGCCGTTGAAGATGCTGGCGCTGGCGAAAATCACCGCCGACAGACCGCTCGGGATATAGAGGGTGGCGTGGTAGAAACAGAGGAAGTTGGTGGAAAAGAGCAACGCGCCGAGCAGGGCTGCATAACGCTGGCCCGCCCAGGGCAGGCGCGGAAACTTGCCGCTCACCGTGAGCAGGGTGAACAGGGCCAGGGCCGCCAGGGCGAAACGATAGAGCACCGAGACCTCGATGGGGATGGGGCCGAGCTGCCAGGCGATGGCAATCCAGGTGCTGCCCCAGATGAGGACGGTGGAAACATAGAGCATCAGATTCATGGTGTGATCCCATCAAGAGAAGATGATGTGATCAGCATGAACCGGGAGGCGGGGTGCCGGCTTGCACCATCTTGCGGTTTTTTCAACGGAGGCGCAGCCTTTGACCATGAGGCGCGATAAGATGGCGACAGGAAAGGGGCGGGAGAGGGACGCAAGCGTGCAGCATGCCATGCAGCAGACAAGACAGGCGGGGGTCTTTGATGCCCTGGTGAGCACCGGTGCCAGACTGGAGGACTCCTGCTGGCTGGAGCCCGGGCTCGGGGTGGCGAGCTGGTGCAACCGCTACGATCAGACCCGCTACCACAAGCCGGGCAACCACACCATCAGCGTCTACCTGCAGGGGGGCGAGCAGACCGAGCGGCTGGACGGCCCCGGTGGCCATGGTGGTGCCGGCAAGGTGTGCATCATGCCGGATCACCACAGGTCCGAGTGGTTGGTGCGCGAGGAGTTTCGCTTCTTCCACCTCTACTTCACCCCCGCCCACTTCACCCGCATCGCCGAGCAGGCGTGTGACAAGGAGGGGCGTCATCTGCAACTGGAAGACAAGACCTTCATCGACGATCCCCAGGCGGTGGCCCTGGTGCAGGGGCAATTGATGAAGCTGGACTGGCAGCACGGCATCGATCGCATGGCGCTCTCCCACGGTGCCTGGATGCTGATGCTGCACGCCTATCGCCATCACACCCGCGAGGCCCCGGCGCTGCCGGAAGTGCGCGGCGGCCTGGCCCCGGCCGTGGTGCGCCGGGTGCAGGAGTATCTGCAGGCTCACCTGGCCGAGCCGGTCACTCTGGGAGAGCTCGCCCGGGAGGCGGGTCTGAGCGAATACCACTTCGCCCGGATGTTCGGGCAGAGCCTGGGCTGTCCGCCCCACCGCTACCTGCTCGGGCTGCGGCTCAAGCGGGCCAAGCAGTTGCTGGCGGGAAGCGAGCCCCTGGCCAGCATCGCCGCCCAGTGCGGCTTCTCCTCCCAGGCCCATTTTGGCAACCGCTTTCGGGAGGCGTTCGGCCTGAGCCCGGGCCAGTGGCGAGCCCAGTTGTCATTCTCCTGTCACAGATAACCCTGAGACTCTGGGCAAAAGAGGTGTACCCTCTGTCTCTTGTCCATTGAAAGGAATGCCCATTGAATCATCGCAAACGTCAGACCCGTACTCGCCATCTCTGGTTCAACCACTGGAATGCCCCCCTCTATCGCGCCACCCAGCCGACGCCGCCCGAACCGCTCGTTCCTCACAGTTCCCGCTGAAAACGCCGTAACCCGATAGGATTTTTCCGGCAACTTTGCCACTATTGCGCCATCAGGATGGACTGGATATGGCCGCATGTTTCTGGAACGCATTGAAGTCAAAGGTTTTCGCGGAATAAATCGCCTCTCCCTCGGGCTGGACAACACCACTGTGCTCATCGGCGAAAACGCCTGGGGCAAATCCAGCCTGCTGCGGGCCCTCTGGTGCCTGCTGGGGGATGCCGAGCCCTATCAATTTGGTCAGGATGATTTTCATCGGCCGGAAGATCCCGAGCTCGAACCCTCGCGCACGCTGCAACTGGTGCTCACCTTCAGCGAGTATCGTCCCCAGATGTGCCAGCACTCCCGCCGTCTGGCCCGCCTCGGGGCGGCCTGGATCCCGCACAAGGACAAGTTCCACCGGGTGCATTATCGTGCCAGTGCCGAGTTGCAGGACGATGGCAGCGTGCTCACCACCCACGACTTTCTCGACGGCATCGGCAAGAGCCTGACCATCGACAACAACGAGGCGCTGGTGCGTCTGCTCATCACCATGAATCCGGTGTTCAGGCTGCGGGATGCCCGTACCGCCAGGGATGGTATCGAGCGGCTGCCCTGGGGGGATCTGTGCGAGCAGCGGCTGGACGAGCTGGCCGGCAAGCTCACCGATGAGCCCCAGCGCATCGGCGAGCCAGAACTCAAGGAGGCGCTGCAGGCGGTGCAGCAGTTGATGGAGCACTACTTCAGCGCCCTGGCGCCCATCAAGCACAAGCCTCGCAGCCAGCGGGATATCGTCAATCGCCCCATGACCCTGCGCAATCCCGGCAACCTGCAGGTGCTGCTGCGCAATGCGGACAACCGGGCGCTGCAGCTGGCCATGGCGGGCATGGCGGCCATGCTGCTCCACGCCCGGGGCAACCGGGAGCTGGAGGAGGGGGCCAGACCCATACTGATGCTGGAAGACCCCGAGAGTCGCCTGCATCCCACCATGCTGGCCCTGGCCTGGGGTCTGCTGGAGCAGTTGCCCGGCCAGAAGCTGCTCACCACCAACTCGGGGGACCTGCTCTCCTCCTTGCCCCTCAATCAGGTGCGCCGTCTGGTGCGCCGCCAGCAGGACATCCTCTGCCATCAGTTGGGAGGGGAGCGCTACAGCAGCGACGATCTGCGCAAGATTGCCTTCCATGTGCGCATCAACAGGCCCATGTCGATGTTTGCCCGCTGCTGGTTGCTGGTGGAAGGGGAGACCGAGATCTGGCTGCTCTCGGAGCTGGCCCAGATCTGCGGCTACAGCCTGCGGGCGGAGGGGGTGCGCATCATCGAGTTCGCCCAGTGCGGCCAGGCTCCTCTCATCAAGGTGGCCCGGGACTTTGGCATAGAGTGGCACCTGCTCACCGACGGTGACGAGGCGGGTGCCAAGTATGCGAGTTCCGCTCGCTCCCTGCTCAAGGGGGAGCGCGAGCGGGATCGGCTGACCCAGTTGCCGGCGGCAGACATAGAGCACTACCTCTACCAGAACGGGTTCGAGGGGGTGTTCCGGCGTGAGGCGGGGGTCGGGGGGCGCTCCACCCTCAACGCCGGGCGCATCATCGCCAAGGCGATCCACCATCGCAGCAAGCCAGGCATGGCCCTGGCGGTGGTGGAGGAGGCGGAGCGCCTCGGCAGCGAGCACATTCCCCCTGTGCTCAAGCAGATGTTTGCCCGGGTGGTTGCCCTTGCCCGGGGACAAAGCTGACCGGCGACGTTGGGAAGACGGAGGGAGTTTGGATATACTCCCTGCCTCTTGTCCTTCCTTACCCTGTGATGGGTGCACCCGCACCCGGACTGCTGCCGGAGACCCTATGTTCGTCCAACTTCCTTTTTGGCTCTTTCCCCTGACCGGTCTGATGGCCCTGGGGGCCCTGATCGCTGTGGGGCTCGTCCTGTGGCGCGGGGATCTCTGCCCGGGCCAGCGCTCGCGGATCACTACCCAGCTCTTCTCGGTCTGGGTGATCACCGGGCTCTCTCTGATGCTGGCGGTGGAGGCCAAGGTTGCGGGCTGGCTCATCTGGAGTGGGGGGGCCGCCCTGGTGCTCGGTATCGTGCTCTCCCTGGTCCAGTCTCGCCTGGAGGGCAAGCGCGCCATCCCCGCCACCCTGCTGTGGTTGCCCGCCATGCCGCTCGCCCTCTACGGGCTGGGTCTGATGCAGATCCAGGGCTGGCTCGGCGGCCTGCTGCAGATGGTACTGCTGGGGTCGGCCTTTGCCCACCTGATGCTGCTGCGTGCCCGCCACCGCCTGCAAGCCTTCAATCTGCTGCTGCCCCTGGCGGGGCTCGTCTCCGCCATCCTGAGTCTTATCTGGCTGGCGGTGCTGGTGGGTTGGCAGGGGAGCAGCGCCGGGCTCGACCCGCTGATCCCCGGGGTAGTGACCCAGGCTGGCCTGCTGGTCGCAGCCCTGTTGCTCTGGTTCAGCCCCATCTACCGTCAGCAGGAGACGGCCCCCGTGGTGGTCTCCGTGACCCTGTGCGGCCTCATCATCGCCCAGATTGCGGCGACCAGCGTGTTGCACCAGCTGGCCTGATCCCGGCGCATTCTCCCGCCCGCACCTTGTCGTGCGGGCTTTTTTATGGGAAAGAGGGTAAAGGCGGGGAGGGGCCTGAGGGGGAAGAGATCGCTAGCTGCCTGAAAAAACTGCGATTTGTTGCAAAAGAGCGCAGTATGTGACGGTTTAATCCCCGAATAAACTTTTTTTAGGATATTTACTTGCAATCTCAGCGTTGGCGCCTATTATGGGCGACCTCGGACGCGGGGTGGAGCAGCTCGGTAGCTCGTCGGGCTCATAACCCGAAGGTCGTCGGTTCAAATCCGGCCCCCGCAACCANNNATTCGGACGCGGGGTGGAGCAGCTCGGTAGCTCGTCGGGCTCATAACCCGAAGGTCGTCGGTTCAAATCCGGCCCCCGCAACCAACTTCTGACTGATTTTCTTCTGCATTACCTCTCTGATTACCTCCAGCATCTGTTGCTTGCACACAATAATGTGTGTTTTTCCGATCCCTCTCGCCATTTGTTCGGTATCATCCTGCTTTCTGTTCATGGATGAGGCCGCACCCTGTGATGACCCCTTTTAGCTATTCTTCTCCCCAAATCACGATGCAGAACACCTCCCTCGCCGAAGTAATGGCAGGGTCGGCTGCCGTCAAACTCCTGCTCATTGCCGACTCAGCGCGCGATACCCTGCTGGCGACGCCTCCCTTTGCCGCCGTGGCAACCCAGATAGCCCTGGGTCAGAAGGCCCCCTATTCCCTTGACGACAGTCAGGGGCTGCAACGGGTGATCTTCATGGATGCCCGCCCGGTCCTGGATCATCGGCTCTACAAGCAGGTGCGCAGCTGGGTGGGCTCGCTGGCGGGCCTCAAGGCGACGCACCTGGCGCTCCATCTGGAGGGCTTTGACGATGAGCATCGCGCGCAACTGGCAAGGGTGGTGCTCGCCTGCCTGCTCGCCGCCGATGTGACCCTGCCGACCCAGAAACGGAGTGAGGCGACAAGACCGGGTTATCAGCAGTTGCAACTTTCCCCCCCTTGCGAGCTGGACATGGCCCGCCTGAGCGCAGAAGCCGAAGGCAACGGTCTGGCTCGCCACCTGGCAGTGCTGCCCGCCTCCGAGCTTGACGCCCAAGGCTACCGGGCTTTTGTGCAGCAACTGGCGCAGCAGGAGGGGTGGCAGTGGCAGGAGTTTGACGAGGCGGCCCTCGCCACCCTGGGCGCCGGCGCCTTCCTGGCGGTGGCCAGGGGCTCGGCAAACGGTCAGGCCGCCATCGTCAGGCTCAGCTACTGCCCGGCCAACCCGGTGCGCCGCCTCGCGCTGGTGGGCAAGGGGATCTGTCACGACTCCGGTGGCTACAACCTGAAAGTCGGTGGCAGCATGTATGGCATGCACCTGGACATGGGGGGCAGCGCGGTGGCCCTTGGCACGCTGCTGGCCATCAGCCGGGCGAAACTCCCCGTTGAGGTGCACTGCTGGCTCGCCATCGCCGAGAACCACATCGGCCCGCAGGCCTTCCGGCCCGGTGAGGTGGTGACCGCCCTCAACGGCACCACCATCGAAGTGGTGGACACCGATGCCGAGGGTCGCATGGTACTGGCGGATGCCCTGACCCTGGCGGCCGGGGACAACCCCGACTTGCTGATCGACTACGCCACCCTGACTGGCGCCTGCAAACGGGCGCTCGGCAGCCGTTACAGCGGTGCCTTCTCCAACCGCCCCGAGTGGCTCACCACTCTGATAGCGCTGGGCCAGCAGAGCGGGGAGCGAGTCTGGCCCTTCCCCCTAGACGAGGATTACGATGACAACCTCGATAGCGAGTGGGCCGATCTGTTACAGTGCGCGCCGGGCGCCTCCCCGGATCACATCGATGCCGCCCGTTTTCTCACGCGCTTCGTGCCCGCCGAGCTTCCCTGGTTGCACCTCGACCTGAGTGGTTTTCGCAACAAGGGGGGCAATGGCGTGGTGGGCAGCGAGGTAACCGGCTTTGGTGTCAGGTTGACCCTGACCCTGCTCGACAGCCCTCTGGGGATGGGGGCGCCCGACGCATGACAACGTGGCCAAGCACAATCAATAAGGACAAGCGTGAAACAAGCAAGCTATGACTGGGTGCTGTTCGATCTGGACAAAACCCTGCTCGATTTTCCGGTCGCCAGGGCGCTGGAGCGGACCCTGCAGATCTACGGCGTGGCGCCGACTCCCCCCAAGATGGCGGAGTACCATGCCCTCAACCAGCGGCTCTGGCAGCAGTACAACTCAGGGGAGATTGACGCCACCCACCTGCAGCAGACCCGTTTTTCGCTCTTTGCCGAGCAGGTCAACGTGGCGCCCATGGCGATGAACGAGACCTTCCTGCAGCAGATCATCGCCCTGAGCGTGCCGCTGGAGGGGGTGGAGGAGACCCTGCAGGCCCTGAAGAGCAAGGTCAGAATGGGGATCATCACCAACGGCTTCAGCCTGCCCCAGCGCGGGCGCCTCGACAAACTGGGCTGGAACAGCTGGTTTGAGCCTCTCGTTATCTCTGACGAGGTGCAGGTGACCAAGCCGGCGGCGGCCATCTTCCAGCATGCCTTGGCGCAGATGGGTCAGCCGAGCCCGGCGCGGGTGTTGATGGTGGGGGACAATCCCAAGACCGACATCGCCGGTGCCGCCGCCCAGGGGCTTGCCACCTGCTGGTACAACCCGGGACGGGAGACAGGCCCGTGCGAGGCGACCCACGAGATCCACCACTTCGCCCATCTCTGCGCGATCGTGCTGGGAGAGTAGGTCCCCTATGCCCGCAAGGATGTAAAAAAACAAGGCAACCCATGGGCTGCCTTGTTTGCATCCGGCGTCTGCTAGCGGCCGAGGCGGGCGAGCAGCCAGGCCTCCAGCAAGGCCACTCCGGGGGCCAGCACGGCTTCGTCGAAGTCGAACTCCGGATGATGGTGGGGGGCCGCGAGGTTGGCTCCCAGGATGAGATAGGCGGCTTCGCCGCCGTGCTGCTGTACCCGCTCGATGAGGAAACCGGCATCCTCGCTGGCCCCGAAGCGGCGGGTGTGGATGGTATCAAGGGAATTCCCCTGTGCGAGAGGCACGATTTCCTCGATGAGGGCTGGGCTGTTCTCGATGCCGATCGCTTCCCCCTGTTTGCGGATGTGGTAGGTCGCGCCCTGCATCAGGGCCGCCCCCTCCACAATCTGCTGCACCTGATTGAACATGTAGTCGTTGAGGGCCGGCGTCGCGCCACGGGTCTCCCCCATCAGGCGGGCATGGCCCGGGATGACGTTGCGTCCACTGCCGCCGTTGAGCTGCCCCACGTTGATGCGGGTCATGCCATCCCGATGGCGGGGAATGCCGAGCATGGCGGTGGTGGCCATGCAGGCCGCCGCCAGGGCATTGTGGCCTGCGTTGGGCTCGAGCCCCGCATGGGCGGCTTGCCCCATGAACTCCACGTCGAATTTGGTTGAACAGAGAAACTCGGTGGGGTTGACCACCAGCTCACCGCTGCTCGCGTGAATGCCGATGTGCAGTGCCAGCAGAGCGTCCACGTCGTCGAGCTGCCCCCCTGCCGCCAGCGCCTTGCCGCCTCGGCAGCCCTCTTCAGCCGGCTGGAAGAAGAGCTTGATGCGGCCAGTGAGGCGATCGGCGAGGGCCGCGATCCGCTCGGCCAGCACCAGCCCGATGGCGGTGTGACCATCGTGGGCACAGGCGTGCATCCAGCCCGGGTTGGCGGAGTGCCAGCCTCCCTGGCCGGGCAGGTGTGACACCTCCTGGCTCTCTTCGACCTCCACCGCATCGATATCGAAGCGAAACGCCAGGGTGGGGCCGGGGCGCCCGCTCTCCCAGAGTCCCATCACGCCGGTGAGTGCGTCGATCCGCGTCAGCCACTCCGGATGCGCCCCCTGGTACAGGGCACGGGCCTTCTGGGCCTCGACGTCTATTTCCCGTCCCATGATGAGGGTGCTGGCGAGCAGTTGATCCCCCAGCATGATGGAGAAACCGAGTTCAGTGAGGTGTTGGGCTATGAGGGTGGTGGTGCGAAATTCACACCAGGCGGCTTCGGGGTGACGATGAAGGTCGCGGCGCCAGTGGCGCAAGGCATCCTGAGTCATGGTGGTTCCTGCGTAGCAAATCCAGCGGCCATTGTGACGGGCAGGGGGACAAGAGTAAATCCCGCAGGGGGAGATGCGACAAGGGGAGCCCGGGCTCCCCTTGAAAGATGGCATGGATGTCGACGAGGTCGTTTTGTGTGCGCAGATAGCGCTCAATGATGGCTTGGCATCATCCTTTGCCAGGGCGCGTCAAAAACCCATGTTGCAGTCTGTTTTTTGAACCGCCCCTCTGGGGCAGAGGTGGCAGATGGCTGATTGGCCTACTTAGAGCTGTGCCAGCGACGGCATGGAGACGGCAACCAGAGTGAAAAACACGGTGAAAACGGCGGTAACTACGAACTCTTTCATGATTTTATCTCCCTTGGTTGGCTCATGATGGAACCAAGATACCACAACAGAACGATAAAACAACGAAAAATGTAATTATGAGGCAAAAATGGTTTGGTGGTGGAATGCGGCTGCATTTTTCCAAGTTTAAGGGCGTTTTTTGTCCTGTGAAGGGTTTTATGGTGATGCCAGTGAAAGTGGATGCATATAAAGCCTTTAAATACATTGAGTTATGTTATTTTTATGACGCTCTCTTTGGTGGTTCCGATTGGAGTTTTTGTGGTGATCTCCATTTTTCAGCAGCAAAATGGCCTGCGGGATGCGCAGATTGATGTCGCCATAGGGAGGTTGGTGGCTGCTAGCCAGATTTTGTCATCCCATGTCATGTTTTCTCACGACTTGTGCCCTAACCTCAGTCTGCAAGGCTGTTGCCAGCCAGGGTTATCCGATGAAGCCTCAATTTTCTGCTCATCCCAAACAGGCTGGGTGCAAAAAGAGTACGGAAAAACGACAAAAGGGCCGTCAAAGGAGCATGGAAGGGAAGGGGTAAGGCGGGAAAATGGGGGTTTGACCTTCATGGGGCCTTGGGTGGCCGGAAGCCCCGTTTTTCGCTGTTTTCTTGGGGGGCGAGCCACCGGGCCCGCGCGCAGGGGAAGCGGGAGAGATCGTCGGCCCACCCGGGTGGCTATATGGCGCCAGTGTGATGGGATGAAGGGCAGGTGAGGCCTGGCGCAGGGCCGTGGCTCTGCGGCACCAAGACCTTTATCCAGACCCGTCGCGAACAAGGTGAGCAAGCAGAAAAGCGGGGGAAAGAAGTAAAGGAGAAGGTCGTGGGGTCAGAGGCTCAGGGCCGCCGGGCAAGGGGTAAGACATGGCGACAGTGGCCAGTGGATAGCCGGGCCCCCGCAGAGGGAGGAGGGGGTGAGGAGCCCGCATAAAAAAACCCTCCAGAGGAGGGTTTTTTGTCAGACCACAGCCTTTAGAACAGGGTGGTGGAGAGATCGTACAGCTCCTGGTTGAACGGGCGCTTCAGGTTCTCGATGCAGTCGATGATGTCGTGGTGCACCATCTCGTTGCCCTGAATGCCGACGCAGCGGCCACCCTGGCCCGCCAGCAGTTGCTCGACGGCGAAGGCACCCATGCGGCTGGACATGATACGGTCACGGGCAGTGGGAGAACCGCCACGCTGGATGTGACCCAGGATGGTGGCGCGGGTTTCGCGGCCGGTCATGGCCTCGATGTCTTTTGCCAGGGCGTTGACGTCGGTGACGTGCTCGCAGATGGTGATGATGGCGTGCTTCTTGCCCTTGGCTTCCCCTTCCTTGATCTGTTGCAGCAGCTTCTCCTTGTCGAAGGCCACTTCCGGCACGATCACGTACTCGGCACCACCGGCAACAGCGGCAGACATGGCCAGATCGCCGCAGTGGCGGCCCATGATCTCGACCACGGAGATGCGGTGGTGGGAGCTGCAGGTGTCGCGCAGGCGGTCAATGGCGTCCACGACCACGTTCAGGGCGGTGTCAAAGCCGATGGTGAAGTCGGTACCGGCGATGTCGTTGTCGATGGTGCCCGGCAGGCCGATGCAGGGGAAGCCCTCTTCGGTCAGCTTCTTGGCACCCATGTAGGAGCCGTCACCGCCGATGACCACCAGGGCATCGATGCCGTGTTTCTTCAGGTTTTCGACCGCTTCGGCACGGACTTTCGGATCCTTGAAGGCGGGGAAACGGGCGGAGCCGAGGAATGTACCGCCACGGTTCACAACGTCGGAAACGCTGTGACGCTCGAGCTTGACGATACGGTCCTGGTGCAGACCGAGGTAGCCATCATAGATGCCGTAAACTTCCAGGCCATGATGCAGACCGGCGCGCACCACGGCGCGGATGGCTGCGTTCATACCCGGTGCGTCACCACCACTGGTCAAAACACCAATACGTTTGATTTGTTTGGTCATGAGTGCCTCTGGATCTGAGTTGTCGAAAATCAAGATTCTGAAAAATACGGCTGGCCGCTTTTACTATATCGGCTTTCCTATGGCGAGAGGGTCCATAGGAAAGCGATATGCAAAGAGGGGCGGGGCCCCTCTTTGCTTGGCGCTTACTTGGCGGCGCCAGCGATGATCTGGGAGAAGTCGTCCACTTTCAGGGACGCGCCACCCACCAGGCCACCGTCGATGTCCGGCTGGCCGAACAGGTCGGCAGCGGTGGCGCCAGTCACGGAGCCGCCGTACAGGATCTGTACCTTGGCAGCCACGGCTGCATCAAAACCGGCCAGGTATTGACGGATGTGAGCATGCACGGATTGTGCGATCTCCGGGGTGGCGGTCTTGCCGGTGCCGATGGCCCATACCGGCTCGTAAGCGATGACGGCGTTCTCGAAGGAGGCGATGCCGCAGCGATCGATCACGGCCTTGAGCTGGGTCTCGACCACCTGGTTGGTGGTACCGGCTTCGAACTGGGCCAGGGTTTCACCGATGCACAGCACGGGGATCAGGCCGCCCTTCTGGATGGCTTCGTACTTGGCAGCCACCACGTCGTCGGTCTCTGCGTGCAGGGTACGACGCTCGCTGTGACCGACCAGGGAGTAGGTGCAGCCGAAGGCTTTGAGCATGGAGGGGGCGTTTTCGCCGGTGAAGGCGCCGGACTCGTGAACGTCGGCGTTCTGGGCACCGTAGGCGATCTTGCTGCCAGCGGTCAGCTGTTCAACCAGACCCAAAAAGATAACCGGCGGGCAGACGGCCACTTGCACGGAAGGATGAGCGGCAGCGGCCGGGGTCAGTCCTTTGATCAGGGCTTCTACAGAAGCCTTGGTGCCGTTCAGTTTCCAGTTACCCATTACCAGGTGCTGTCTCATCTTCTATATCTCCTAGGCATTTGATTGCGCAACATTATATGAATTGAACCGAGCCCAAGATAGCTGACCCGGCGGCAAATGACGTAATTTTTTTTCGCTTTCCTGATCCAAATCAGGAATGCAAGGCGCGATTGCTCACTCGGTGACCTGCCCACGCAAACGGGCCCACCATACCCCAATCCACTCGTGAATGGCAGCCTCGGAATACATCAGATAACGCCCCTTGGGGAGGTAGCTGTAGAGGGGTTGCAGCTCCTGACTCTGCTTGGCGGTGTAATCGGTGGGAGCCGGCACCGCATCGAGTCCCTGACTGCGATAGAGAGCCATGGCCCGGGGCAGGTGGGTGGCCGAACTCACCAGCGCCACCCGCTTGCCGTTGAGGTGGGCGGCGATGCTGACCGCCTCGTCATGGGTGTCTTTGTTGTTTTCAAACAACGTCATGCGCGCACGCGGGATGCCAAGGCTGGCCGCCATGCGGGCGTTGACCTCGGCGTTCGACAGGGGATCCCCGGCCACTGCGCCGGAGAAAACCAGCTCGGCCTCTGGATAGGCCAGAGCCAGGCGAACCCCTTCCAGGGTGCGCGCCAGGGAGATGTTGTTTTGCCAGGCGCGCTCTGGGATGGCCGGATCGCTCACATGACCGTTGCCCAGCACGACGATGGCCTGGATGTCAGGATGCTGGCTCACCTCGAAGGGGGGATAGGTCTGCTCCAGGCTGCGGGCCAGCTCGTAGCTCACCGGCCGCGTCCCCATCAGGGCGATGATCACCAAGGAGAGGGTCGCCAGCAGCCTGCCGCTTTTTTGAAAGCGGGTGAACCAGAGCAGCACGAGCGCCAGCACCAACAAGGAGAGAGAGAAGGGGAGCGGCATCAACAGATGGCCCAGCCATTTCTTGATGACAAAGAAGTTGAGCTCGAACACGACAGACACGTCCTTGAGTTTTCAGCAAATTCGGGATGTGACAGAATACCCCTCTTTTTTCCTGTGGCCCAATCCTGTGTGGTTCCTCCTGCGGCCCTCATGGCGGGGCGGTCGAAGATGAGTGTGTCTTGAAGCAAGATCAGAGTTTTGACGGGCGCGCGGACAAGTTCGCTCGCAACATTTACGACTCCACCAAGGGGCGCATTCGCACCACCATTGTCTGGAGTGACATCGAAGCCTGCCTGGCGCGCCTGGGCAACCGGCCGCTGCGCATCCTGGATGCCGGCGGCGGCTTTGGCTACTTCGCCCAGAAACTGGCGGCCATGGGCCATCAGGTGGAGCTGTGCGATTTGTCGGCAGAAATGCTGGATCTGGCCCGGGAGCAGATCGCCCAGAAGGGCTTGGAAGACAGAATTCGTCTCATCCATTGCCCCATTCAGGAGCTCAAGCAACACGTGACCGGCACCTTCGATCTGGTGCTCTGTCACGCGGTACTGGAGTGGCTCGCCGAGCCGCGCCAGACCTTGCTGGGTCTGTTCCCTTTCGTCAAGGCTGGGGGCATACTGTCGCTGCTTTTTTACAATCGTCACGGCCTCCTGTTCCAGAGCCTGGTGGTGGGCAATTTTGACTATGTGCGCCTGGGCCTTCGCAAGAAACGCCAGACAGCCCTGACACCCACCAATCCCCAGTTGCCGGAGCAGGTCTATGACTGGATAGGCCGGGGGGGATTGCGGATCATCGGCAAGACCGGGGTGCGTGTCATCCACGACTACATGCGCCACAAGCAGGATCAGGTCGAGAAGTTCGAGGACCTGCTGGCCATGGAGCAGCAATATTGCCGCCAGGAGCCCTTTGTTTCCCTGGGGCGCTACATCCATGTGATGGCCCAGAAACCGGCCGGTTGAGCCCCACCGGCATGAATACGATGCGGGATCCAGCCGCCGGGGCGCCACCGACCCCGGCCTATATCACCACGGCAGGCAAAGACCTGCCGACTATAACAACGAGATGATAACGTCATGATGAGTACATCCCGTACCCTGCCAGAGACGGTGGGATGGGTCAGACAGGAGGGGTTGGCGCTGAACCTCCCCACCGACAGGCTGGCCTTTCTGATAGCGATCAAGACGCTCTCCGAGGACGAGTCTGATCTCTCGGAGGCCGCGCTGCACGATGCCTTTGGCTATGTCAGCAGTGCCTTCGGCCAGATGGACGAGACCCTCACCGGTCGCGCCAACAACGCCATCAACGATCTCATTCGTCAGCAACTGCTGTCGCGTTTCACCACCGACATGGTGGCGGGGGAGAGCCTCTACCGCCTGTCGCGCCTTGGCATGAGCATCGTCGATTTCTTCATGGATCAGCGCCAGGTGGACTCCATCAAGCTCTCCATCCTGCTCGAGCACCTGGCGGCCGAGCTCGACACCGCCCGCAAGGCGGCGCTCGAGACCAACACCCGGGAGCAGTGGGACGCCGAGGTGCTGCCGCGCCTCTCCTTCTCCTTGGAAGAGACGCTCGGGCGCATCGATCTCACCCAGCGCGCCATGGACGAGCAGCAAAACCAGGTCAAGAGCGAGATCGCGGCCCTGCTGACCCAGAACTGGGTCGATGCCATCCACAGCTGCGAGAAGCTCCTGCACGAGACCGGCCAGACCCTGCGCGAGTTGCAGGACACCCTGGACGCCGCCGGCCACCGCCTGCAGGCGGGGCTGCTCAACATTCAGGAAGCGGCCCAGGGGCGTGATGATCTGTTCCACGTCGAGGAGCTGACCCACGCCCTGCAGGGGCGTCTGGACGTCATCACCGCCTGGGGCCAGCAGTGCATCGAGCTCTGGTCCCGTTATGACAGGCACGTTCACAAGTTCATCCGCAACGCCATCGACATGGACAAGAACCGCGCCTTCAGCCAGCGGCTGCGGGAATCCATCCGCAACTTCGAGCAGCACAACTGGCTGCTGCGCGTGGCCGAGGAGCCCCGTCTGCTGGAGCTGCGGGATGAAACCATCGCCATCCACGACGAGGAGGTGACCGGCGAGGTGCCCCTCGAGATGGAGTACGTAGAGATGGTGGACATCAACCAGGAGCTGGCGGAGCGCATCGAGCGCTACCTGGCCCGCTACCCGGAGCAGGGAGATCGGCTGGATCTTGCCGACGTGCTGCGGGAATACCTGCTGGACTACCCGGCTCATGCCCACTTCGACGTGGCGCGCCTCCTGATCGATCAGGCCGTGCGTCTCGGCCATGCCAGCGGTGAGCGCGAGCACCACCGCCAACCCGCATGGAAACCCATCAACCAAGCTGGATCCAAGGTTCAGGCCTATGTCATCGATCAATACTGAATTCCCCTTGCCCCTGCGTCTCGCAGAGGCCATCGCCAACCCCTTGTTTCCGCGCATCGACACCGCCCTGCGCTCCGGTCGCCACATCAGTGCCGACGAATTCGAGCAGCACTCGGCCCTGGTGGAGTACCACCAGGAGCTGGAGATCTTCTACGGCCGCTATCAGGTGGAACTCATCAAGGCGCCGGAAGGCTTCTTCTACCTGCGTCCGCGCCCGAGCGCAGACATCGGAACAACAGTGTTATCTGAGCTCGATATGCTGGTGGGCAAGGTGCTCTGCTACCTCTTCCTGAGCCCGGACAGGCTCGCCTCTGAAGGGGTGTTCGCCATGGGCGAGCTGCAAGAAGAGGTGCTGAGTCTGGCGGACGAGAAGCAACTGCTGCGCATGGTCAACAGCCGCTCCGGCGGCACGGATCTGGACAAGAAGAAGCTCCTCGAGAAGATCCGCACCTCCATGCGTCGCCTCAAGCGCCTCGGGATGATCACCCCCCTTGGCAACAGCGACAAATTCCGGGTCAACGAGTCCGTGTTCCGCTTCGCCGCCGATGTGCGCTCCGACGAGGATCCTCGCGCGGTGCAACTGCGGATGATCCAGGAAGGGGAGGCCATTTTCCACGACGACGAGATGCCGAGCAGCGATTCCCTGTTCGAGGATATCGAAGAGGATCTGGACGAAGAGCAGCTGGAGCTGGAGGTGGAAGATGATCTGCAACGTTAATGTGCCGGCACTGATGGTGTCTGCCGGTTTGATGGAGAGTGTGGCGTGAGAGGCAAATTCAAATCCCTGACCATGGTCAACTGGAACGGCTTCTTCGCCCGCACCTTCGATCTCGACCAGCTGGTCACGACCCTGTCCGGCGGCAACGGCGCGGGCAAGTCCACCACCATGGCGGCCTTTATCGCGGCCCTCATTCCCGACCAGTCACTGCTCCACTTCCGTAACACCACGGAGGCGGGCTCCTCCAGCGCGTCCCGCGACAAGGGGCTCTACGGCAAGCTGCAGCGCGGCCACTGCTATTCGCTGCTGGAAGTGATGAACAGCCGCGAGCAGCGGATCTGGGTCGGCGTCCACCTCGAACAGGTGGCCAACCGTGACAACAAGGTCAACATCACCCCGTTCGCCCTGGTGGATGTGCCCGAGCACCTGGCGCCCACGGATCTGCTGCTGGAGAAGCTCGACGACGGCAAGGGCCGGGTACGTGCCTTCGCCGATCTGAAGGGGGCGGCAGCGGAGCTTGGCGCCATCAAGGTCGCCAAGTTCAATACGGTGACCGATTATCACAACTTCATGTTCGAGTTCGGCATCACCCCGAAGAAACTGCGGGATCAGAAGGATCGCGGCAAGTTCTACCGCCTGATCGAAGCTTCCCTCTACGGCGGTATTTCGTCTTCCATCAGCCGCTCCTTGCGTGAATACCTGCTGCCGGAGAACTCCGGAGTACGCAAGGCGTTCCAGGACATGGAGGCGGCCATCTACGAGAACCGCCGCACCCTGGAAGCCATCAAGGAGACCCAAGGTCAGCGTGATCTCTTCAAGAATCTCATCACCGAGACCACCCACTATGTGGCCGCGGAGTATGTGCGGGGCGCTGCCGAGAAGAGCCGCCTCTCCGAGCTGGCCCTCAAGGCACGCTCTGAGCTCGCCGGCAAACGCCGTCTGCTGGCCGAGGAGAAGCAGCGCGCCATCTATCTGGCGGACGAGGTGGATCAGCTCACCAACCGCGAGAAGCTCCTGACCGACGAGCTGGAGTCCGCCGCCGAGCACCTGGCCAAGGTGATGGCGGCCGTGGCCCTGCAAAAGAAGATTGCCCTCTATCGCGCCGATCTGGCGGAGCTCAACGACAAGCTCGAGCAGCAGCAGGCGGTGGTGGAAGAGATCCACGGCCAGTTGCTGGAAGTGGAGGAGCGCAAGGAGCTGGCCCAGGCAGAGGTGGACAGCCTCAAGACCCAGCTGGCCGACTACCAGCAGGCGCTCGATATCCAGCAGACCCGCGCCATCCAGTACCGTCAGGCGGTGCAGGCCCTGGAAAACGCCCGCGAGCAGTGCGAACTGCCGGGGCTCGAGCCTGCGCAGGCGAGCGACACCCTGCACCAGTTCCGCGCAGCCGAGCAGAGCCTCACCAGCCGGGTGCTGGGGGCCGAGCAGCAGCTGGCGCTGGCCAAGGCGGCGGTGGCCGAACACGAAGCGGCGCTGACGCTGCTGCTCAGCATCGCACCCGAGACAGTGCGCGAGGCTGCCTGGCCCACCGCGCAGGCGCTGCTCAAGCGCCACATCGAAGACAAGGCCCGCATTGCCCAGGGGCAGGGTCTGCGCGCCGCGCTGGCTCGCCTCGAGAAAGAGAGCGAAAGCCAGAAGACGCTCTTGCGGCTGCGAGACGAGCTGGCCCAGGCGTCTGGTCAGCACATTGCTAGCCAGGACGAGCTGGAGATCTTCCTCGAAGCCCAGCGCACCCGCCAGGAGGAGCTCTCCGAGCAGCAGGCAGAGGCCAATCAGCGCCGCGCCAGCCTCGAGCATCAGGGCACTCAGCTGGGTCGCGATATCGCGGAGCTGACCAAGCTGGCCCCGCGCTGGCTCAAATCCTTTGAAAAACTCGAGCAACTGCGCGAGCAGAGTGGCTTGGCCTTGGCCACCGCCGAAGAACTCTCTTCCGGCATGCAGAGCGTGCTCGACAAGGAGCGGGAGTTCGAGCAGGAGAGCAACCGCATTCAGGGCCAGAAACAGGCGCTGGAGCTGCAAATTCGCAACCTGCAGCTGGGTGCCGGCGAGGCGGATCCCCGTCTTGCCCGCATCGCCGAGCAGGTGGGGGGCGTGCTGCTCTCGGACGTCTATGACGACATCTCCATCGATGATGCCCCTTACTACTCCGCGCTCTACGGCCCGGCTCGCAGCGCCCTGGTGGTGCTCGACCTCGAAGGCGCCATCGAGCGGCTGAAAAAGCTGGAAGATTGCCCGGAAGATATCTACCTCATCCAGGGCAACCCCGACTCCTTTGACGAGGATCTGGTGGAAGCGGATGAGCTGGGGGACGCCGTGCTGGTGCGCACCAGCAAACGTCAGGTGCGCTTCTCCCGCTACCCCGAGCTGCCGCTGTTTGGCCGCGCCGCCCGGGAAAAACGGATCGAGCAGCTCGATCTTGAGCGGGAAAACCTCATCGAGGGCTACGCCAAGGCCGCCTTCGAGCAGCAGAAGTACCACCGTCTCTACGGCCACTTCCGCGACTTTATCGGCCAGCATCTGGATATCGCCTTCCGCCCGGACCCCGAAGCCGAGGTGCAGGCCAAGCAGCACGAGCAGCGAAAGCTGCAAGAAACCATCGCCGAGTGCGACAAGCAGCTGAGTGATGCCAAAGCCGCCGCCGCCCAGCTGACCCGCCATATCCAGCTGGTGCAGGGGATGCTGCCCTTTGCCCACCTGTTTGCCGAGGCAGACCTGGCGGCCCGCCTCGAGGCGGCTCACGCCGATGTGGAGGCCCTTAAAACAGCCGAAGCCTTTATCGCCAGGCACGGCAAGGCGCTGGAAAAACTGGAAACCATGGTGCAGGTGCTGCGCCAGGATCCCCAGGATCTGGCGGCCCTGCAGGCGGCCTTTGACGAGGTGAGCGACCTGCTGGCCGAGCAGAAGCGCCGTTGCTACGCCCTCGATCAGCTGGTGGCCCGTTTGCCGCACTTTGCCTATCAGGATGCGCAAGATCTGCTGGGCAAGGCCTCCGAGATGAGCGAGCGACTCAAAGAGAAGCTCAAGGCGGCAGAGCTTGCCGCCCGCACCGCCGGTGAGCAGCACAAGCAGATCACCCAGCGCCACACCGAGGCGCTGCAACTGCGCACGGCGCTCGATTCCAGCGCCTCGGCCAAGGGGCAGACCCTGGCGGAGTTCGAGCAGGAGCTGGCGGCCATGGGGCTGACCCTGTCGGATGACATGGAAGAGAAGGCCCGTGCCCACAAGAAAGAGATTGAAGAGCTGCTTATCCGCACCCGGACCCGCCGCACCAGCGCCGAGGCCCAGTTGCAGGTGTGCAAGCGCGAAATCGAATCCCTTGGCGGTCGTCTCAAGCTCGAAGGCAAGGATTACTACAGCGCCCGCAAATCCCTGGTGGGTCACAAGGCGAGCTGGTCGCGGGTGGTGCGTCTGGCACGGGAGACCGACGTCGAGAAGCGTCTGAACAAGCGCGAGCTGGCTTATCTTGACAGCGACGAGCTGCGCTCCATGTCGGACAAGGCCCTCGGCGCCCTGCGGGTGGCGGTGGCCCACGACGAGGCCCTGCGCGATGCGCTGCGTCTGTCGGAAGGCAACCGCAGCACCGAGCAGAAGGTCACCTTCTACGTGCAGGTCTACCGTTACCTGAAAGATCGCATCCGCAACGACATCATCCGCTCGGACGATCCGGTTGAAGCCATCGAGGAGATGGAGATCGAGCTGGCGCGCCTCGCCGATGAGCTCAAGCAGCGGGAAACCCATCTGTCCCTCTCCTCCCACGAGGTGGCGGCCAAGATCACCAACATCATCCGCCGGGAGCAGAACCGCATCCGGGTATTGAACCAGGGCCTGCAGAACATCGCCTTCGGTCTGGTGCGCGGGGTGCGTCTCAACGTCAATATCCGCGAGGCCCACACTCGCCTCCTGACCGCACTCGCCGATCAGAGCGCCATGCACAACGATCTCTTCGCCGACAAGGAGCTCAGCTTCTCCGAGGCCATGGCCAAGCTCTTCCAGCGTCTCAATCCGCAGGTGGAGCAGGGGGAGCGCAACTATCAGGTGATGGGGGACGTGCTGCTGGATTATCGCAACTACCTGGAGCTGGAGATCGAGGTGCAGCGCGGGGCCGACGGCTGGCTGCGGGCCGAGAGTGGCGCCCTCTCCACCGGCGAGGCGATCGGCACCGGTCAGGCCATCCTCTTGATGGTGCTCATCAGCTGGGAGGAGGAGTCCCGCCGCCTGCGCGGCAAGGACATCGCTCCCTGCCGCCTGTTGTTCCTGGACGAAGCGGCACGGCTTGATGGCAAATCCATCGCCACCCTGTTCGAGCTGTGCGAGCGCCAGGACATGCAGCTGCTTATCGCGGCGCCCGAGAACATCAGCCCCGAGAAGGGCACCACCTACAAGCTCATCCGCAAGGTGCAGGGCAAGCACGAGCATGTGCATGTGGTGGGGCTGCGCGGCTTTGGCTTCGCCGATGACAAGCTCATCGCCTGACCCCTTCCCCTGACAGGGGCTGACGGAGCGATACGCAAAACGGGAGGCCTGGGCCTCCCGTTTTCCATGGGAAATATGAGAGAGTAGGCCCCTGTTAACGGAAGCCCGACTGGCGATGCTGGTCGCTCTGTCCCATCGAGGAAGCAACGCATGACGACGCGACAAAAAGGGCTGCTGGCCTCCCTGTGCCTGCTGCTGGCGGCCTGCAGCAGCCAGCCTGATGCAGGCAGTGCGGGCAACTGGCGAGGCTATAGCGAGACGGGGCTCGCCTCCTATTACGCCGATCGCTACCACAACAAACGCACTGCCAGCGGGGAGCCTTACCAGCGCCACGACAACACCGCCGCCCACATGACACTGCCCTTTGGCGCTCTGGTGAGGGTCACCAACATGGCCAACGACAAGAGCGTGGTGGTGCGGGTCAACGACAGGGGCAATTTCCCCCGCGGGCGCATCATCGATCTCTCCAGGGCAGCGTTCAGCGCCATCGGCAATCCCCGATCCGGGCTTATCAAGGTCAGGATTGAGGTGCTCTAGTCACCGGGTCTGCATGTGCCGGTGCCCCTCCATACCCGGGCCGCTGGAAGAGGGCATTTTCCAGTGATCGCGGGCCATCTTCTTTATTCCATTGGTGAGGTCGCCAACGCGACTTCCCATTTTCCGGTGTGCCATTAAGATAGCCAAACGAAAATCAGGGCGTCTTTACCATCTGGCGGCAACCGGGCATGACATGGTGTGTGAGACACCCCTTCAACCCCCTGCCCATGTTTTGTCGCTAAGGAGCAGGCTATAAAGAGAGACGTCATTCACAGGGAGGATCAGAACATGACTGACAAACGCGCCATTCAGGCAATGGCCATCCCCGAGCACAAGGCAAAGTCCCTCTATCCGGAGCCCTTTGCTTCCCTGGTCAAGCACCGCACCCGGCGCAGGCTGGGGGATCATTTCGGCCTCGCCAATTTCGGGGTCAATCTGACGACCCTGGCACCGGGGGCCATCTCGGCGCTCAAGCACCATCACGGCCTGCAGGACGAGTTCGTCTATGTACTCTCGGGCAATCCCACCCTGCGCCACGGGGAGGAGGAGTACCGGATGTCGCCGGGGGAGTGCATCGGCTTCAAGGGGGGCAGCGGCCTGGCCCACCAGTTGCTCAACCACGGTGAGGTGGACGCCGTCTATCTCGAGGTGGGGGACAGGCTGCCAGGGGATACCGTCGACTATCCCGACGACGATCTGGCCCTGGTACAGGGTGCCGATGGTGCCTGGTCAGCCAGACACAAGGATGGCAGCCCCTACTAGGGGGGCCTCTTCGGGCAATGAGAGAGACCTCCATGGTGTTCAGCCCCTTTTCTGCTGTCAGGGCAGAGGATTTTCTGCCGCTGCTCAACGACGAGACGCTGCGAAAGCACCTGATCCCTCACCCGCTTTTCGAAGTGGCCGGGGTGCGCGACTGGATGGCGTACAAGCTGGGAGTCGACGCCCGGCCAGGTTGCCGCGTGCGCGCCATCTTCCTCGACGGCACCCTGGCGGGGTGGTGCGGCATCCAGCCTGATGACGAGGGGGTGGAGCTTGCCATCGTGCTCGCCAAGGCCGGCTGGGGAAGCGGCGTGGCGATTTTCAACGAGATGATGGGGTGGGCGAGGGAGCTTGGCCATCGGACGATCCTCTTTCACTTGCTGGATACCCGCCAGCCTTATCGATCCCTCGCCAGACGGGCCATCTGGGTGAGGAAAACGCGCCTGGGCGAACACCCTTTCACCACCTATTGCCTTGACGTTGAACGTTGGTCTGCAGGCCCTTAGCCTGGACCAGGGGCAGCAAGCCGTGCCGCCTCCTGGCGGGTCCCGTTGCCACCCTTTGCGCCATGATCCCTCCCGCTCGTTTGTTCCTCCGTGCACGGTGTGGTTATCCACCCCGTTGAACACAGTGTTCATTCTGCCCCCCTATATGGCCCCCACCGTCCTGCCTACACTGGGCAACGTCTGATGGAGGCGCATCCGGCAGTATAAATAGCTGTCCAGGTTGCACTCTCTGGCGTGTTGACGATGTACAACGGAGATAACTGGATGAAAAAAGAGACAGACAAACTGGTATCGATCGCGGTGCTCAAGGCCCGTGACGGCATGGGAGAGCGTCTTCGCGATGCCCTGCTTACCTTGATTGGTCCCACTCGCCAGGAGCCGGGCAACCTCGATTACGTGCTGTTCGAGTTGAAGGATGAACCCGGCACCTTCTACATGCGGGAAGCCTTCGTGAGTCAGGCCGCCCTGGATGCCCACTGTGAGACCGCGTATTTCCAGGCTTTCGCTCGCCAGGCGGACGAACTGCTGGCCGAACCCCTTCGGCTTGTTTTCATGGAAGAAGTGAGTCCCTGATCCTTGCCGCAGAGCCCGATGATCCCCTCATCGGGCTTTTTTCCTTCAGCCTCGCTCCCGGCAATCGCATCTACCTGCTCGGCTGCGTGGCCATGGCCCTCAACCCCATCCTGATCAAGCGCTGCTACCGGGGGAGTCCTTCCTCCACCTGACCGGCTGGACCCTCATCTGCGCCACTGTGCTGCTGCCCCTTCATGCTGGCAAATGGGGGGTGGTCTGAGGGGCTGCCTGTCGCTCTGATCAACCAGGGAGTGCGTCATGAGAAGAACCCTGATCCTGGTACGCCATGGCAAGTCGAGCTGGGAGGACGCGTCTTTGTCTGACCGCGCTCGTCCGCTGGCGGCGCGCGGGCTGCGCGATGCGCCCCTGATGGGGGCTCGCCTGGCGTGCCTGGGGGTGAAGCCCGATCTCATCCTCTCGAGCCCCGCCTGCCGGGCCCTGACGACCGCCCGGCTGCTTGCCGCAGAGCTGGGTTATTCCCCGAACCACATCGCCATCGACGAGGGCCTCTACGAGAGCGATGCCGGGACCCTTCTCGGGGTGGTGGGGGCGCTTTCAGATGATCTCGCCTGCGTGCTGCTGGTGGGTCATGATCCTGCCTTCACCGACCTGGCTCATGGCTTTTCCTCCGGTATCACTCGCATGCCGACCTGCGCCCTCGCCCGCTTCATCTTCGACGCCCCCTCCTGGTCGGCGCTCCCGTCCTGCTCGCCGGTGGTGGCCGTGCTGGACTTTCCGAAGAAGAGGTAGGGGGGGCAGAAACGACAAGGGGAGCCGCGGCTCCCCTTGTCGTGATGGTGACGGGGTCATTTGGCCGCGATGGGCCCCTTGGTGCCCGCGTCGTTGTCGACCCAGCCATCTTCTCCCTTGAGGCGGCGATCCCCCTGGATGGTGTAGATGACCATGCCCTCCTTGAACACCAGGGCGCCGTCGGATTTCCTGGCACTGACCTGCTTGTCGTTGACCCACACCTGATCCTTGTCATCGATGCGGATGTTCGCGACCGTGGCGCCCGTCTCGGGGAAGGTGGCGACCCAGTTGCCGGTGTAGGGGCTGGCGCTGGCCGCTGCGGGGGCGGCGCCAAATCCGGCGGCGGCGTTCTCGGCCTTGCTCATGTTGATGTCACAGCCGCTGAGTTCGCTCACCTGGGTACAGCCTGAGCGCTCCAGCTTCTGCTCATAGCTCATAGCTCATGTTCAATCCGCCTTCGTTGGCCGTGGCGGCGGTGCCAAATCCTGCCTTGGCGTTTTCCGCCTTGCTCTTGTGAATATCGCAGCCCTGGGCTTCGGTCACCTGGGTGCAGCCGGAGCGTTCCAGCTGCTCGGCGTATTTGTGGTTGATGGCGTGAACCTGGGCGCTGCCCAACAGGGTGAGGGTCAGGATGAGCGCGGTCTGTCTGAACATGATCAATACCTCTGGCAATGGGTCATTCGGGCTTGCTGCTCCCTGGGCGGCAAGGGGCTTGCGCTGGCGAGATGAAGCCCTCTCTCACCATAGCAAGCAGGAGGGAGCGAAAGACGATGTCTGCGTCAGCTCTGGGGGATGCGGACCCCCTTGTCGAGGTAGAGGCTGCTGTAGTGGGCGCGGTGGGTGACGCACATCACCTGATGGCGACTGCCATCGGAGAGAATGATGAAATCACCGGCCTGTGCCGGGCTTTGCAAGCGGATCTCGTGTTCGGGGGCCGTCAGCTTGTCGGCCTCCTCCCGGAAGGTGAGGGTGTAGGAATACATATGGCGCTCCACCGCAGGCTCATATACAGACACGCCTACAACTCTAGCCCCGGTAGCCGGGATCCGCGGCGCCCAAGCGGCGCCGATGGTGCAGATAATGTCAGCAGCGGTGAGGCACAGGGATCAGGGACGACCACTGAGCAGGATGGCGCCGCCCAGGGTGATGAAGAGCCCGCCGGTGATGCGGCCAACGAGGCGCTCGCCGCGACCTGGCTTGAAGTAGCGACCGGCGCGCCTGGCCAGGGCGACATAGCACAGATGCACCAGGCTGACGATGGCGCAGATGGTCAGGTACATGGTGATGAACTGCAGCGTCAGCGGACTCTGGTGATCGAGGAACTGGGGCAGCAGGGCGCAGAGGAAGACGATGGTCTTGGGGTTGCTGGCGGAGACCAGAAAGGCTTCTCGCAACAAGGAGAGGGTGGTTCTGGTGCGTCCCCGCGCGGTGGAGGGAGAGAGCCCTTGGGCACTGGTATTGGCCGCGCGCAGCGCCTTGTAGCCCAGATACACCAGGTAGCCACCCCCGCCAGCTTGAGGGCGACAAAGAGGGGAGGCAGGGTTTGCAGCAGGGCCCCCACCCCCATGGCGACCAGACCGATGAGGATGGCCTGGCACCCCAGGTTGCCGAGGATACTGACAAGGGCGGCGCGCCAGCCGTGTTGCAGACCGTTCTTGACCACCAGCAGCACATTGGGGCCAGGGGTCAGGGTCGCCAGCAGATAGGCCAGCGCAAACAGCATCCAGGTATTGGGGTTCATGAGCAGATCCTTGGCGTCAAAGCTGGCATGATGCCAGCCTCTTTGACGAGTCGTCCAGCGGCGTCTCTCCCGGCCCCGAAGAGGATCCAGGCGAGAGCAATCAGGTGCAGCATGGTCTGCGGCTGGAAATGAAATAGGCAAGGATATGTATAAAAAAATCGCATGAAGGCAGTTTTTTATGATGTGTTAAAACCGCAGATAAGCTGTCTTTTTTCTCACCGGTTAACCTATGGCGTCGCAGCATACTGATTTCACCGATGTCGATGGATTGCCAATCGTAAGCGCTGACCATCCTGCCACGAGCTTGTGGACGGGTGACGGTTTGAAAGAGCGATCTTCCTTTGGTGCGAGACAGGTCACGGTTGTGGACAGAAAGATCCCCTCTACTTGGCCATATGGAACCGCAATGAATGAGGGGGGAGGATGTCACTTTTTGATGAGCGTCGAGTGCAGGATCTCTGTGCCCGCTTGCTGGCAGACACTAATAACCAGGGATATTCACTCGATAGCAAGCATGGCCGCGAGTTGAGAGATCTCCTGCAGGCTGTGGGTGGAGTCAAGCCAGTGGGACGAGGGGCTCGTCATGTGTTGACCGATGCTGGAAGGAATTATCTCGCAGCACAGCTGGCACAGGTTGCACCAGTGATGCCGGACAGGCGTGACACGATACGGGCTCTCGGGGTGGACCTGCCCGCACATCTAAACCAGGCCAGTTTTCATGCCCTCTGGCATGGGGACAGCAAGAGCGGGATAGATCCAGATAATGATGCTATCGACATCACGCTGACACAGGATGAAGTGATTCGACTTCGCACGCTGAGCCCGCTGTCACTCATCGGCAAGGACGGACTGCGCTACGACATGAGGGCGCAACTGGCACTATTGGGAGAGCTGGTCTTACCGGAGCGCTGCTTGAGTAAGTTACATGGCATTGAGTGGCAGGGGCGGCAACTGGTCACGGTGGAGAACAAGGGAGCTTTCGTGGATTACCCGCTGCAAGTGGGGGAGTTGTTGCTCTATGTGCCTGGCCGCAATACCAAGTTGGCACGTCAGGTATTCCCGCTGTTGCCGGCTGCCGTACCCTGGGCCCATTTTGGCGATTTGGATCAGCGCGGATTGGATATCGCTAACGAGCTGGCCCATGCCCTTCGTCGTCCGTTGGCTCTTTGGCTACCCGACACCTTGATGGCCTATGTTCATCACTATGCCCGCACTCTGATCCGCCGTCTGGAGGGGCAACCGATCAGCAGAGGCAAGATCCCATGGGAGGAGGTACCCGTGGTGAGTGAGCATGGCAAGCAACTGGAAGAGGTCCTTATATATCTGATCGAAAAGGGATTGTGGTTGGAACAGGAAGTATTGGTGCTAGCCGGAGGTTGGCAGTCATGGCCACTCGACGCGCCTTGCGGCCAACGCAGTAATGAAAAAACCGCCATCAGGCGGTTTTAATGGTTGTCAGCCCCTATTTCAGGGCTTTTTTCAGCTTTTTGATCTTGCCTTCGTGCTTGGCGATTTTCGCCTGGCGGGCGGCGATCTTCTTTTTGATCTCTTTCTTGCTGGCCATGGGGCGGCTCCTTGTCTCGTGGGCGCCATGGGGATCAGGGTGCCCGGGGTCTTTCCATGCGTGCCGGGAAGGCCCTCTCCGTTGGCGCACTGGCGGCCAGGGGAGGGGGCATACCGCGGAACTGGTTTGCAGGATAGTCCAGTTTCCCCCGGATGCCACCCGAACGGCAGGAAACAGAGGCAACAAAAAAGTGCCCCCGGGGGGCGCTTCTGGCTTGAAGGGGTCAGTATCAGGCCTTCTTCAGGTAGGCGGCCACCAGCACGATCTGCATGCCGTTGACCTTGCCCTCGATGTGCAGCGGGTTGTTGGTCAGGCGAATGCCCTTGACCAGGGTGCCGCGCTTGGCGGTGAAGCCGGCGCCCTTGACGTCCAGATCCTTGATCAGGGTGACTGAGTCCCCTTCCACCAGCACGGCGCCATTGGAGTCGACGGTCGGTACGCTGTCGTCATCGTCGCTGGTCACGCCGGCGTCTGCCCAGGCCTTGACTTCGTCTTCCATGTACATCATGTCCAGCATGTCCTGGGCCCAGAGCTCGCCCCGGGCGACGAGGGCCTTCAACTGGCGCCAGGCCATCACCTGCACCGCCGGCACCTGGCTCCACATGCTGTCACCCAGACAGCGCCAGTGGTTCACCTCCGTGGTGTCCGGCTGCTCCAGCTGGCCGCGGCAGGTGGCGCAGAGGACCACGCTGTGGTCGTCGTCACTGGCGGGGGAGTGCGGCACCGGGAAGGCAGTCAGCGCATGTTCTGCGCCACACAGCTCGCATTTGGCATTTGCACGGGCTTGCAGGATGGCATTGATGGTCATGATTGGGTTCCGTTTATAGGGGTAAAGCGGCTCGCCGTGGCGGGCTGCGCGAATGAGGGGGCGGAATATAGCACAAATCCCTGCTTTTTGTCAGGCTACCAGCGGCGCACAGGCGAGTGCTTTTTGACGGCAGATCGCTAGAATGAGCCTCCCTTTTTGCGCCAAAGGACAGGTTCACCGTGCTGGCCC
The DNA here is from genome assembly GCF_027707425.1 of Aeromonas sp. QDB63. NCBI lineage: Bacteria > Pseudomonadati > Pseudomonadota > Gammaproteobacteria > Aeromonadales > Aeromonadaceae > Aeromonas > Aeromonas sp. QDB63. Next base: position 45,842 of record NZ_JAPCIS010000005.1, on the reverse strand, counting down.
ACCGTTTTCGACAACTGGACTGCTTGCTCACCGCCGAGCGACGCTGGTGGCAATACCAGCCCTATCACCATTTGGGGATCGCCTTTGCCCGCGAGGCGCCAGCCCTTGCGAAGTGCCTGGCAGCCCTGACCCTTGACGAGATAGCGCACCTCGACGGGGACATGGATGCGCTCTGCACCCTGCTCGCCCCCTGGATCCCGGCGGGGGCCGAGTTGCAGGCCCTCGGCGAGCTTGCCCCTTTCGCCCCAGAGCCCGTCCAGTGCGCCAGGACCATGGCGATGTACATGCCGGGACGCAAGCAGGGGCAGATAGAGGCCTTCACCGGCTGCCTGCCCCCCCACCAAGGTCCCTATCTGGAGTGGTGCGCCGGCAAGGGGCATCTGGGGCGCCTGGTGTCGCTGCACCGTGGCGCGGAGATCCTGAGCCTGGAGTGGCAGGGGGCGCTCTGCGAGGAGGGGCGGCGGCTCGCCGCGCGCGACGGCGCCAACATGCGGTTCGTGGAGGCGGATGCCTTTGCCACCGAGTCCGGGGCCCTCATCGCCCCGCACCATCACGCCATGGCGCTCCATGCCTGCGGCGATCTGCACACCCATCTGCTGACGCGGGTGGCCGAGGGGCGTGCCCAGGGGGTGACCCTCTCCCCGTGTTGCTACCACCTCATCAGAGGAGAGCACTATGCGCCCCTCTCCCGGGCCGCCAGGGCCAGTGCCCTGCGCCTTGGCAAGAGCGATCTGAAGCTGCCGCTGCAGGAGACGGTGACCGGCGGCGCCCGCATCGCCCGGTTGCGGGAGCGGGAGGTGGTGTGGCGCCTCGCCTTTGACTGCCTGCAGCGCCAGGTGCGCGGGGTGGATGAGTACCTGCCGGTGCCCAACCTGCAAAAGAGCCTGCTGACCGGGGACTTCGAGGATTTCTGCCACTGGGCCGCCGAACGCAAGGGGATGGGCTTGCCCGCGGGGCTCGACTACGCCGCCTTGCTGGCACAGGGGGAGCGGCGCTTTGGCGATGTCGCCCGCATGGAGCTGGTGCGCCACCTGTTTCGCCGCCCCCTGGAAATCTGGCTGCTGCTCGATCGCGCCCTTTTCCTCGAGGAGCAGGGCTACCGGGTGGAGGTGGGCACCTTCTGCCCCAAACCCATGACCCCGCGCAACCTGCTGATCCGGGCGGTGCGCGCAGGGGGGATCTGAGCAAGCGTCCGCACAGGTCGGATGGCTGCGCCAACAAGGCCAGGGGCTGGATCCCCCTGCAAACGAGCGCCATCTGAGTGCAGGGAGGCGTGGCTCACAATTTCGCCAAATTCTTAATTCTTGTCGTGAATTTAGTTGCCAGGATGCCTATGCTCGCCCTGACATTTTCAAGACAAGGATGGTTACCCATGTTCATGCTCACGCGCACCGCCTGCCTGGTTGCCCTCGTCTGGGCACTGCCCGGCCAGAGCGCCATGACAATCCAGCCCGATCCCCAGAACAGCGGCGGCTATGTGATGGCGGCGGCGGATCTTGCCAGTGCGGCCCAGGCCAAGACCGCCAACCCCATGTACGGGATCTGGTCCCACGCCCTGGCCACCCGGCCCAATTCGGTGGTGGAGGCCATCGTAGCCCGCGCCCCCGGCAACCCGGACAACGTCAAGCGGGTCGAGCGGGTCTTCACCGAATCGGACTGGGAGTTCCTGACCCAGATGGCCGCCCCGGAGTACACCTACGAGCGCTTCCTGCGGGCGGTGGGCAAGTTCCCCGCCTTCTGCGGCGACTACACGGACGGGCGCAATGCGGACGCCATCTGCAAGAAGTCCATCATCACCGCCTTCGCCCACTTTGCCCAGGAGACCGGCGGCCACATTGCCAAGGAGAATGTCTCCGACAACCCCCTGGGGCTGGAAGAGTGGTGCACGTGCGGGAGATGGGCTGGTCTGAGGGGCAGACCGGCTACACCACGGGGTGTGGCCAGAGTGACTGGCAGAACCGGCGCTGGCCCTGCAGCACCGGTCAGGGCTATTTCGGTCGCGGCGCCAAGCAGCTCTCCTACCACTTCAACTACGGCGCCTTCTCCGAGGCCATGTTCGACGGCGACGCCTCTGTGCTCCTCAACAACCCCGGGCTGGTGGCGGACTCCTGGCTCAACCTCGCCTCCGCCATCTGGTTCTTCCTGACGCCCCAGGCTCCCAAACCCGCCATGCTGCACGTCATCGACCGGACCTGGGTGCCCTCCCAGCGTGAGCTGGCGGCGGGCATCGGCTACGGCTTTGGCACCACCATCAACATCATCAACGGTGGCATCGAGTGCGGCGAGCAGAACAAGAACAAGGGCCAGCCGGTCAACCGCATCCGCTACTGGGAGGGGCTCGCGGCCCACTACGGGATCCCGCTGCTGGCGGACGAGAAGAACACCTGCTGGCAGCAGACCCCCTATGGCAGCCTCAACCTCAACGGTGCCACCGACGTGCTCTACACCAACTGGGACGGCAACTGGAAATACTACCCGGACAGACCCGGCGGCTACTCCTTCGAGTGCGATCTGGTGGGGTACCAGACCGCCTATTCGGCCCTGGTGCCGGGGGATTACGAGAAGTGCGTGACCAACTTCTACGGCTCCCACGCCAGCTGGCCCAAGGTACGGGTGGTGGCCGCGCTGGATCCGGCCCCGGTCGACCCCGGCACGCCGCCGGTGGACGGGGTACCGGCCTGGGAGGCAAGCAAGGTCTACACCGCGGGCAACAAGGTGAGCCACAAGGGGGTCATCTATCAGGCCAAGTGGTGGACCCAGGGCAACGAGCCGGGCAAGGGGGATCCCTGGGCACCGGTAACCTGAGAGTCAGTACAAGCGCAAGCACTCCGGGGAGGCCGCGCGCCTCCCTTGTTGATCGCCGCGCTGGCTTGCTGCGCCTCTTTTGGCACTGATAGCCTGCGGATTCACACCGAGGGAGGATGACCATGAACATCGCCATTCATTTTGAAATTCCGGTACAGGATCTGGAGAGAGCCATCCGCTTCTATGAGGGGGTCTTCGAGACGGTGCTGGAGCGGGTGCAGATCGATGGCAACGAGATGGCGCTCTTTCCCCTGGAAAGTGGCACGGCGGGCTGCTCCGGCGCCCTGGCGAAGGGGGAGAGCTATGTGCCGAGCCTGGATGGCACCCGGATCTATCTGCGGGTGCCTGACATCGAGGGGACCATGGCCCGGGCACTGGCATCGGGCGGGGCCTGTCTCTATCCCGTCACCCGGGTCGGGGAGGGCCTCGGGGTGGCGGAGTGTCGGGATTGCGAGGGGAATCGCATCGCCTTGCAGGAGGGAACCTGACCATTATTTATCCGGTGCATGGGATATGTTGAGTCATTCACGCGATGAATAAAGAGGGGGATTTTCCCGCTCCGGGAGTCTCAGACCCGCGGTGAGGCCCCGGAATGGTCAGTTGCCGCCCCCCGGATCCCGTGCTACTTCATCTGGTGCGGCAAGAAGGCGAGCACCCGTTCGCCCGGTCTGTCGCCCCAACTCTCAGGAGGCATCATGGAAGGACATTGTCTGTGTGGCGGGATCACCGTGTCGAGCGGCGATCACAAGGAGGTCAACCTGTGTCACTGCGCCATGTGCCGGCGCTGGTCAGGGGGGCCCATGTTCGCGGTGCACGGGGGCAAGGGCGTACGGTTCACCGGGATGACCCCGGTGGCCTACCGCTCGTCGGAGTGGGCGGAGCGCGGATTCTGCCCCACCTGCGGCACCCATCTTTTCTACCATCTGTTGCCGACGGACGAGTACATCCTCTCCGCCGGCCTGTTTCAGGATCAGGGGTTCGAGCTCACCGGGCAGATCTTCATCGACGAGAAGCCCGACTTCTATGCCCTCAAGAACGACACCCCGACCCTGACCGGGCAGCAGGTGTTCGAGCAGTTCGCCCCCAAACCCTGAGCCTGTAATCACCCCGAGGAGAAGCCATCATGGATGAACAACCGAAGGTGAAGGGGCCTGCCTCCTATTTTCCCGCCATCGAGCAGAAATACGGCCACCCCATCGTCCACTGGCTGACCCTGCTGGCGGGGCGGGAGGAGCGCAAACACATGGCCCTGGTGGCCTGGCTCAAGGACGAACACGCCATGGGTCACGGCCATGCCAATGCCCTGGTGGCACACTTTTTGGCGCAGCCCGATGCGCCCGGCGTGGCATGACAGTGCCACAGTGCAAAACGTGCAGGAAAGCCAGAGGAGCAGAGAGATGAAGATAAGCGTCAGCGTCTGGGTTGCCAGGCCGATTGCCGATGTGTGGCGGGGCTGGAACACCCCCGCCAGCATCATGGCGTGGAACGCCGCTTCCCCGCAGTGGCACTGCCCCCAAAGCCGGGTGGACCTGCGGGTGGGTGGGCGTTTTTGCCACCACATGGCGGCGCGGGATGGCAGCACGGGGTTCGATTTCGAGGGGACCTTCACCGAGGTCACGGCGCCGACGGGGCTCGGCTACGTCATGGCCGATGGCCGCGAGGTGAGCGTGCGGTTCGTGGCAGAACAGGGGGGCACCCGGGTGGAGGAGCGGTTCGATGCCGAGTCCCTGCACAGCGGCGAACAGCAGCGGGCGGGGTGGCAGAGCATCCTGGATAACTTCAAGCGCCATATGGAGGCCGCCGGCTGACCCCTGCGGGGTGCCAATAAAAAACCACCGCAAGCTGGCGGTGGTTTTTTTATGGCGTTCGTCCGGGGCAAGGCGGGGCAGGGGGTCACTCCGCGATGTCCAGCAGCACCAGGATGGCGCTCTCGCCCCCCCACTCCCGCGGCGCCTGGTGAAAGGCGCGCACAGCGGGGTGCTGGGCCAGCCAGCTCGGGATGCGCTGCTTGAGGATGTGCTTGCCGATGCCGTGCATCACCGAGGCGACGTGGATGTTCTCTTTTCGGCACAGGGTGAGCAGGGCCGCCAGCTCCTGCTTGGCCTGGTGCTGGTTCATGCCGTGCAGATCCAGATAAATCTCCGGCGGGTAGCTGCCGCGCTTGAGCTTTTTCAGCTCGAATTTTGACACGTCGTCGCGCACGTAACGGGTCGGCCCGTCCGCCTCGAGATGGGGCTGGTACTCGTCGCTGAAAAAGTAGTCAACCCCAAGCTTTTCGCGGCTCTCGCGCACTTCGCGTTTCTGCTTGACCGGGTTTGAGGAGGCCCTTATGGTATCTTGCTTAATTTTCCGGGTACCTTTGACAGCATCACGAAACAGCAGGCTTTCCTCGTCTGTGAGTGAGGGCGTATTTTTCATCAGGTACTCGTCTTGCTCGCTGTATAAAATTCTCGGGCCGGATATTACTCGACTTGGAGGTGGATTTGGACAAGATATTTATCGATGAGGTGGTTGCCGAAATGCACACCATCCAGGACATGTTGCGCTGGGCCATGAGTCGTTTCAACGACGCCGGGATCTTCTACGGACATGGTACCGACAACGCCTGGGATGAGGCCGTGCAACTGGTGCTGCCCGCGTTACATCTGCCGCCGGACGTGGATCCGGGCATGCGCCACTCCCGCCTGACCACCAGCGAGCGCCACCGCATCGCCGAGCTCATCATCCGCCGCGTGCAGGAGCGCATTCCGGCGCCTTACCTGACCAACAAGGCCTGGTATGCGGGCTGGGAATTCTACGTGGACGAACGGGTGCTCATTCCGCGCTCCCCCATCGCCGAGATGGTGGCCAACCGCTTCGCCCCCTTCCTGAAAGACGAACCGACCCGGATCATGGACTTGTGCACCGGCTCCGGCTGCATCGCCATCATCATGGCCCACGAGTTCCCCCATGCGGAAGTGGATGCCATCGACATCAGCGTCGATGCCCTCAACGTGGCCGAGCGCAACATCAACGATCACGGACTGGAGCAGCAGGTTATCCCCATTCGCTCCGATCTGTTCCGGGATCTGCCGGCCGGTGACAAGTACGATCTCATCGTCTCCAACCCGCCCTATGTTGACTCCGAGGACATGTCGGATCTGCCGGAGGAGTTTCGCCACGAGCCGGAGCTGGCCCTGGCGTCGGGCTCCGACGGCCTCAAGCTCACCAAACGTCTGCTGGCCAATGCCGCCGACTTCCTGAAAGAGGATGGCGTGCTGGTGGTCGAAGTGGGCAACAGCATGATCCACCTGGAAGCCCAGTTCCCCGAGGTGCCCTTCACCTGGGTCGAGTTCGAAAACGGCGGCCACGGCGTCTTTGTGATGACCCGCGCAGAGCTCGAGCAGCACCAGGCCCATTTCGCCATTTACAAGAACTAAGCAGCAAGGAGCATTCATGGCAGGGAACAGTTTCGGCCAACTCTTTCGGGTCACCACTTTCGGCGAGAGCCACGGTCTGGCGCTGGGCGCCGTGGTCGACGGCTGCCCGCCGGGGCTGGAGATAAGCGAAGACGATTTGCAGGGGGATCTGGACAGGCGCAAGCCCGGCACCTCCCGCTACACCACTCAGCGCCGCGAGGCGGACGAGGTGAAGATCCTCTCCGGGGTGTTCGAGGGCAAGACCACGGGCACCTCCATCGGGCTGCTCATCGAGAACACCGATCAGCGCTCCAAGGACTACTCCGAGATCAAGGATCTGTTCCGTCCGGGTCACGCCGACTACACCTATCACCAGAAGTACGGCCAGCGTGACTACCGTGGCGGCGGCCGCTCCTCGGCCCGCGAGACCGCCATGCGGGTCGCGGCGGGGGCCATCGCCAAGAAGTACCTGAAACAGGTGCACGGCATCGAGATCGTGGGTTTTCTCTCCCAGCTCGGCCCCATCAAGGCGGAAGGGTTCGACGAGAGCCAGATCGAGCAGAACCCCTTCTTCTTCCCCGATGCGGGCAAGCTGGAGGCGCTGGATGAATACATGCGTGCCCTCAAGAAAGAGGGCAACAGCGTGGGGGCCAAGGTGTGTGTCGTGGCACGCAATGTGCCGGTGGGCCTGGGGGAGCCGGTGTTCGACCGCCTCGACGCCGACATCGCCCACGCCATGATGGGCATCAACGCGGTGAAGGGGGTGGAGATCGGTGACGGCTTCGCGGTGGTGGAGCAAAAAGGCTCCGAGCATCGGGACGAGATGACTCCGGCCGGCTTTGCCAGCAATCATGCGGGGGGCATCCTGGGGGGCATTTCGTCGGGTCAGGAGATCGTGGTGAGCATGGCCCTCAAGCCTACCTCCAGCATCACGGTGCCGGGCAAGACCATCACCACCAGCGGTGAGGCCACCGAGATGATCACCAAGGGTCGTCACGACCCCTGCGTCGGCATCCGTGCCGTGCCCATCGCCGAGGCCATGCTGGCCCTGGTGCTGATGGATCACCTGCTGCGCCACCGCGCCCAGAACCAGGGCGTGCACACCCAGACCCCGCAACTGCGCTGATCATGCTGCAGGCAGGGTGAGTGATCACCAAAAACCACAAGGCGACCCCAGGGTCGCCTTTTTCATGGTTTTTTGCCGGCGTCGGCGTCAGGGGGCCGATGGCGTCGAGAGCGATGACAGCCGGGTTGCGTCCAGGCGGCAGCGGGGCGGCGCAAAGGCGGGATCCGGTGAGGGCAGGGCGGCGATGGCGGAATCGATGCGGGCGAGCGCGTCCTCGTTCACGGCCTCTTTGGCAAACATCAGGCGCACCGGCTGCTGGTGCAAGAGCACCTGACACTGGATGGCATCGCTCGCCCCGAGCTGGCCGAGCCGGTAGCGGGCGTACTGCCACTCCATGATGACGCCGTCGAGGCGGCGCGCCAGCAAGAGGGTGAGCAGCCTGTCATCGCTGTTGTATTCGCTCGCCTGCCCGAGGGCGGGGCACTCCTCGCTCATCGGCAGGGGGCGGGTGCCTCGCAGCTTGCCAAGGCGCAGCCCCTTGGCCTGGCACAGGGTTGCCAGCTCCGTGATCTCTCGCCAGCCCTCGGGCTCCCCGGCCTGCGGGCGCTGGCTCAGCAGCACGAAGCTGGCGCGCCGATAGGGGGCGGAGAAGCGGGCGAACCGCTCCCGCTCGGGGGTTTTCAGGGCGCCCATGGCCACGTCCAGCTGCTGGCGCTCCATGAGGTAGAGGGCCCGGGCCCAGGGGAGGTTGCGAAAGGCGGGCTCCACGCCTGCCTTGCCCAGGATCTGGCGGGTCAGGGTCACGTCCAGTCCACCGAGGGTACCGTCGGCAGCGATTTGGCTGAAAGGGGGCCAGTGGCTCCAGGCCACCGACAGGGTCTCCCTGGCGGCGAGGGGCTGGGCGAAGAGCAGGGGCAGGACGAGGCCCAGCATGCGCCGGGCGGTGGGGGTGAACTTCCGTTTCAATCAAAACCTCCTGTTCCGTGTATCGCGCCGTCCCCGGCAGGCTGCGCAGGGGCATTGATACATACGGCGATTCGGGCCATTTTGTCCTGCCTTCGTCCCTATTTCCAGCCGTGCTGGGAGGCGCATCACATTTTCCTCGTCTAAGTGCGCCAACTCCGTTAGACTGCGCCTCTATTCTTTCCCCTTTGCTCTGCTCCCCGGGGAAATCGTTGTTTTCTCTATAGGCCCGGATCCTGTGAGATGGCATCGGCTCAGCAGAGGAGCCCCACCACGATCTTTGGCGCCCCTATCCCTAGCAGGTAACTATGAGTTTTACTTCCCTCGGTCTGGCCGAACCCTTGTTGCGTGCCGTTGCCGAGCAAGGCTACGACACCCCGTCTCCCATCCAGCAACAAGCGATCCCGGCGGTACTGGCTGGCCGTGATCTGATGGCCGCCGCCCAGACCGGGACCGGCAAGACCGCAGGTTTCACCCTGCCGATGCTGCAGCGTCTGACTGAAAGCAAGCGCAAGGTCTCCCCGAATCGCATCCGTGCCCTAGTGCTGACCCCGACCCGCGAGCTGGCCGCCCAGGTGGGCGAGAGCGTGCGCAACTACGGCAAACACCTGCCGATCCGCAGCCACGTGGTATTTGGCGGCGTGAGCATCAACCCCCAGATGATGGCGACCCGCCGTGGTCTGGACGTGCTGGTGGCCTGCCCGGGCCGCCTGATGGATCTCTACAACCAGAACGCCGTCAAGTTCGATGAAGTGGAGATCCTGGTACTGGACGAAGCGGATCGCATGCTCGACATGGGCTTTATCCGCGACATCCGCCGCATCCTGGCCCTGCTGCCGAAGAAGCGCCAGAACCTGCTCTTCTCCGCCACCTTCGCCGACGAAATTCGCGAGCTGGCCACCGGTCTGCTGGACAACCCGGCGGTGATCGAAGTGACCCCGCGCAACAGCACCGCCGAGCGCATCGAGCAGCTGGTACACCCCTGCGACAAGGCCAACAAGATTGCCCTGCTGAGTCACCTGGTCACCAGCAACGACTGGCAGCAGGTGCTGGTGTTCACCCGTACCAAGCACATGGCCAACCGCGTTGCCGAGACCCTCGACAAGAACGGCGTCAGCGCCGCCGCCATCCACGGCAACAAGAGCCAGGGTGCCCGTACCCGCGCCCTTGCCGGTTTCAAGGATGGCAGCGTCAAGGTGCTGGTGGCGACCGACATCGCCGCCCGTGGCCTGGACATCGACAAACTGCCCCAGGTGGTCAACTTCGAGCTGCCGAACGTGGCGGAAGATTACGTGCACCGTATCGGCCGTACCGGCCGTGCTGGCGCCGCTGGTCACGCCATCTCCCTGGTGGCCGCCGATGAGGGCAAGCTCATCAAGGCCATCGAGCGGCTGACCAAGCAGAACATTCCGTGCGAGCAGGTGGCCGGTTTTGAAGCCTCCCGCGAGACCCTCGACAACATCGCCCGTGGCATCGGCGCGCCGCTTCGCAAAGAGCCGCGGGATCCGAGCGAGCAGCGCCGTGCGCCGCGTCCGCAAGGTCAGGGCCAGCGTCAGGGTGCCGGTCGTTCTGCCAACGGTGGCAATGGCGGCGGTAACCGCTCCGGCAACGGTGGCAAGCCCAAGCCCCAGGGCGGTCAGCGTCCGGAAGGCGGCGCCGCCAAACCGGCCCAGGCCCGTCGTCCGCGCCGCGCCAGCCACAACCAGTAAGCGGTCAGGGAGCCAGGCTCCCCCACTGTTCGGTTGATACAAAAAGCCCCGCCAATCTGGCGGGGCTTTTTTGTCCTGGTAGACGCTATTCACCGTAGAGGCGGATCTCCAGCACATGGGTGATGGCCTCGCCGCTCCAGTGGTACTCCAGATGACGGGCGTGGTCCACCCGGCTGACCAGACGGGGGCGATAGAGCACGTGGCAGCCGTGACCGGGGTGGCGCACCGAGCGGTAGTGGATGCCGTCCGCCCCGGCAACCTTCTGCTCCCGGGCGAAGGCCTGGGCGGGGCCGTAATCGGTGGCGTGATAGAGGGGGCCTGGCAGAAACGCCGGGCCCGTGATGTCGATGAGGCTGGCGCTGAACTGCGCCTGGATCACTCGCATCTGCACCTTCTGGGCCGGCTCCCGGGTGTACCCGAAGATCCGCTCCCTGTGGTAGACCGTCTCCTTGATGCCGGTGTCGAGGGAGGGGGCACAATAGTAGCCGCCAAAGTCCCCCGTGGTGAAACGGCCACCCTCGGGATTGAGGTGGGTGAAGGCGGCCATCACATAGCTGCCGCCGGGCAGCCCCACCAGCCAGTCTTCCCTGGGCACCCGCATCAGCTCGCCCGCCTCTTCCCTCAGCCTGTCGTTGGTCAGGGCCTCGACGGCCCAGACCGCCTCCAGCTCGTCGGCGGTAGCGACGTCTTCATAGAGGCAGATGGGGGGAAAGCGGCTCGGGATGATGCGATAGGCGCAGGCATTGTGGAAGGTGCGCAAGGGCGGGGAGGACATCAGGCCATCTCCCCGCGCCAGGCGTGCAGCCGGGTGGCCACTTCGTAGAGATCGGCCACCCGCCCACCCTGCATGACCTCCATGGCGCTGCGCCCGGCGAAGAAGGGGTGGCTGTTGGGTTTGCGCACCCAGCCATAGATGCTCTCATCCAGGCTGAACAGCAGCCGCAGGCTCTTGTGGATGTTGAGCAGATAGCTCATCCGCTCCTGGAGATCGGCGCTCAGCCGAATACCGCCGCTAGCCTCCTTGTACTTGTTCAGGGTGGAGCGGGAGGTAATGCCAAGCAGCCTGAGCTGTTCATCCGTGCTGCACTGCCATTTGTCCAGGATGCGAAACACCACGGGCAGGGCCTTGCTGGGATCGACGGCGGGCTGTTGCCGGGGAAGAGATGCGGTGGCGGCCATGTTGCCTCCCGGGTTGGCGTGCCAGACGGGCACGGGATCGTGGGTTGTCTGCTAAGCAGTGTAGGGCAGGGGCGCAGTCATGTACATATCTATACATGGTTGTACTCAAATGTTCATTGTTGGATGAGCTTCGCGAGGAGGGGCGCGGGTCGGCCAAGTGAGCCCGTGCCAATGAAACGCCCCGCCAACTGGGTTGGCGGGGCGTGTCTCTTTGCGGCGTTTCTGCTTGTCGGGTCGGGGAGATCAGAGGGCGGGCAGCAGCCCCATGCTGACGCTGACCTGCACCCCGACGATCAGTACCCCCATGGCACCGGCCAGACCCAGGGCCAGTACGCCGCCCGGGACGCGGTAGTGGTTTGCCTCGGCCTGCTTGCGGCTCTGCCACACCAAGGCCACTGGCAGCAGCACCGCCAGCACCGCCAGCGCAATGGCGGCGTAACCGAGCGCCATGATGAAGCCTTGCGGGAAGTAGAGGGCGAACAGCAGGGGCGGCACGAAGGTGATGAGGCCGGTCTGGGTGCGGCCCTGCCAGTTGTCCTTGCGACGGGTCACCTTGGCCATGAAGTCGAACAGTCCCAGGGTCACCCCGAGGAAGGAGGTGGCGAGCGCGAGATCCGCAAACAGATGCATCGCCTGGTTGAAGGCGGGCCAGCTCACCAGGCCGCCGACGTTGGCCAGCAGGCTGTCCAGGGCGCCGCCGGTCTGGATCAGGGATTGCTGGCCCAGCAGCCCCAGTATGGCGACCTGCCACAGTACGTAGAGCACGAGCGGCAAGGCGGAGCCCCACACGAAGACCCGGCGCAACTGCCTGGGGTTGTCCCCGAGGTAGAGCATGACGCTCGGGATGGAGCCGTGGAAGCCGAAGGAGGTGAAGATGACCGGCAGGCCCGCCAGCAGCAAGCCTTCCCCGAGGGGCATGGAGAGCAGGTGCTGCCCCTGGGCGCGGGGCAGCAGCAGCGCCAGCACCGCCACCATGATCACCAGCTTCACGGTGAACATCAGGCGGTTGAGGTAATCCACCTGCCTGGTGCCGACGCACACCATGCCGCCAAACAGCAGGGTAAAGACCCAGGCCGCCTGCTCCTGGCCGAGGGGCAGGCCGGCATCGGCCAGTGCCTGGGCCAGCAGGCTGCTGCCGCCGCTGATGTAGGCGGAGGCCAGGGCGTAGAACAGCATCAGGATGCAGAAGGAGGCGATGCCCTTGCCCCAGGGGCCGAGCAGGTGATCCGCCAGCTGGTGCAGGTACCACTTGCCGGTGCTGAGGCTGGCTTCCACCTGCAGCATGGCGGTGAAGGCCATCAGGGCCCAGAGGCCGATCATCAGCATCAGGGTGGCGGGGCCGCCCAGGGACGAGGAGGCCAGCGGCAGGGCCAGCATGCCGGCGCCTATGGTGGTGCCGGCAATCAACAGGGTACAACCCAGGGTCTTGGTATTCATGTCATCCATCCGAAAGTGAGGGGCGCTGTTGCAAACAAGAGAGAGCCAGTTGGCTGTGTCGGGAGACGCCTCCGGGGAAAAGCCGGAGGCTAGCAATATCGGAGTGGACACATCGTTACGAACAGCCGCAGGTTGTAAAACAGGGTTGCCACGTTAGCCGATTAAAATATCGAAAACAAGCGGGAGTGAGCGAAGGTTCTACTGTGAAAGGCGCTTGTGTGGAAATAAATGATGACAGTTGTCTGGAGTGGATGGCGTAAAAACACGCAAAGGCGACCGTGGTCGCCTTCGGCACGTCCGTTTCGCGTCAGCGGCGGCGTTTGAGGGTACGGCTCACATAGTGCAGGCCGCTCTGGTAGTCGCCATTGACCGCCTTGAGGGCCAGCGTCAGGGCCTGGCTTGCCAGGGCGTCGTGCTGCTGGGGCAGGGAGTTGATGCCAAAGGGGAGGAAATCGAGCAGGCGGTCATCCCCGAAGGTAGCCATGGCGAGCTGGCTCATGTCGGCCTCCTGCTCCAGCAGGTAGTCGAGCACCCCCTCCATCAGGATGTAGGAGGTGGTGATCAGCGCCTCGGGCAGTTGGCCGAGCTGCTGATGGAGCGTCTTGATCAGGCGATACCCTTCGGTGCGCGAGAAGTGGGCCCCTTCACACAGGTGGCGGGTCGCACTGTGACTGGCAATCGCCTGTTCGAAGCCCGCTTTTCGCTCCTGGCTGATCGTCAGTTCCGGCAGTGCAGTGATCAAGGCGATATGACCGATGGCCGGGGTGAGCAGGGAGGCGGTGAGGTCCAGGCTCGCCTTCTGGTTTTCACTCGCCACGGTGACGAAGTGCTCGGTGGCCATGGCACGGTCGATGGCGAGGATCTGCACGCCCCGGGACTGCTGCTCCAGGTAGAAGGGATCCGCCGGGGGGAGGCAGCTTGCCACCAGGAGCGCGTCCACATGGCGGCTCACCAGCATCCGGGCCAGCTCCTTTTCGGTGTCCGGATCGTCCTCCGAGCAGACGATGAGCAACTGATATCCCTGGGTGCGGGCCCCTTGCTCCAGGCGCTTGGCGAGCTTGGCGTAACTGGCGTTTTCGAGGTCGGGCAGGATGAAGCCGAGGGTGCGGGTCTGGCCGCCGCGCAGGGAGGCGGCGCGGCTGTCCGGCTGATAGTTGTGGGCATGGACCACGGCCATCACCTTGTCGCGGGTTGCCTGGCTGATGCGGTATTGATCGGCCTTGCCATTGATCACATAGCTGGCGGTGGTGCGAGAGACACCGGCCAGCGCGGCGATTTCATCCAGTTTCATCATGTTGGCTCTGTTTGAGTTGCAAGGCCCGCGCCGGTTCCTGGTTGGGGCGCCGAAAAGTGTGCGCGGGATCATATCATTGAAACGTACTTTCTGCGGGATCTTGAACAATGCGCTGAAACGATTCAGTCTGAGTGTAAGTGAAACGATTCAGCTTGTCAGTAACGGATGATTATCTGCACTTGGAAATGGGTTCCGGCTCACCAAAGCGAGAGATCACCGTCTATTGTCAGCAGGCAAGTTACCCGAAAATCGAGTTGAGTTGCGCCGGTACGCCGCGAGGCGAAGCCGGACCTGATGGAGAATCTCTATGTTGAAGTTGGCGCGACAGCAAATCCTGTTGGGACAATCGGTGACGACCAAGGCGGACGCCATCGCCCTGCTGGCAAGCAAACTGACCGACGCCGGTCTGGTTGAAGCAGGTTACGTGGACGGCATGCTGGCGCGGGAAGCGCAGCACGCCACCTATCTTGGCAGCGGTATCGCCATTCCCCACGGCACCACGGACACCCGTCATCTGGTGAAGAGCACCGGTGTCATGGTGGCCCAGTTCCCCCACGGCATCGAGTGGGACGAGGGGCAGATTGCCTACGTCGCCATCGGCATCGCCGCCAAGTCCGACGAGCACCTGGGGATCTTGCGCCAGCTCACCCACGTGCTGGGTGACGAGCAGGCCGCAGCCCAGCTCAAGGGGGCGACCGACGAAGAGACCATCATCAATATCCTGACTGGCGCGACTGCCGCCAAAGAGGTGCAATACCTGACCCTGGCGGACTTCCCGGCCGACGACCAGGACCAGTTGCTGCTGGGGGCTGCGGCCCGCGCCAAATCCGCAGGCTGGGGAGACGCCGCCATGGTGAGCGCCCTCCTGGCCAGCCAGCCTGTTCACCTGGGGGAGGGCATCTGGCTGGCCCGTGCGCAAGCGGCCCAGACCGGTTGGGTGCTGGCCACCCCGAGCACCCCGCTGAACGTCGGTGAATTGCCGGTCAGCGCCCTGCTACTGCTGTGTGCCGCAGATAGCGGCCATCTGCCGCAACTCGAGAATCTGGCCAAGCTGGCCGCAGCCGGCCAGTTGGCCACCCTTTCTGGCAGCGACGGTCTGGCCATGTTGCAGGCGGGTCCGGCGAGCGGGCTGTCCGAGACCTTCACCATCATCAACCCCCACGGTCTGCATGCCCGTCCGGGCGCCATGCTGGTCAAGGTGGCCAAGGAGTATGAATCCGACATCCGCGTCGCCAACCTCGATGGCAGCGGTGAAGCCGTCTCTGCCAAGAGCCTGATGAAGGTGATCGGGCTTGGGGTCAAGTGCGGTCATCGTCTGGCGTTTCGCGCCGAAGGAGCGGATGCCGAAGCAGCCCTCAAGGGCATTGGCGAAGCCATTGCCGCCGGCTTGGGCGAGGGGGCGCACTGATGGACATCGTCACCATCACCCTTAATCCCGCGCTCGATCTCACCACCCGTCTGGAGGCCATGCACCCTGGCGAGGTCAATCTGGTGAGCGAGGCCAACTTGCGCGCCGCGGGCAAGGGGATCAACGTCGCCATGGTCTTGAAAGATCTCGGCCGTGACGTAGGCCTGACCGGCTGGCTCGGCGAGGGTAACCAGCAGAGCTTCGTCTCCCTGTTCGAGGAGCGTGCCCTTGCCGATCACTTCGTGCGCGTGGCGGGCGACACCCGGATCAACGTCAAGATCTCCGAACAATCCGGCCGGGTGACCGATCTCAATCTGCCGGGACTCGCGGTGCAGGAAGGCGATGTCAGCGCCCTGGAAGCGGCGCTGGAGCGACTGGCACCCCACACTGACTGGTTCGTGCTGGCGGGCAGCCTGCCCAAAGGGGTGGCCCCCGATTACTGCGGCCATCTGATCCGTCTGCTCAAGGCCAAGGGCAAGCAGGTGATCTTCGATTGCAGCGGCGCGGCGTTGAGCGAAGGGATCAAGGCGGCGCCGACCCTGGTCAAACCCAACCTGGAAGAGCTGAGCCAGTGGGCGGGTCGCCCCGTGAAGACCCTGAGCGAGCAGGCCGAGTGCGCCCGCGCGCTGCAGGCCAGCGGGATCCCCAACGTGGTGATCTCCAATGGTGCCGACGGCCTCATCTGGTTTGCACCGGATGCCACCTGGCAGGCGATTCCGCCGCGCATGGAGGTGGTCAGCACCGTGGGTGCCGGCGACTCCCTGGTGGCGGGCCTGGTCCATGGCATGAGCCTGGACTGGACGCCGGAGCAGACCCTGCGGCTGGCCACCGCCGTCTCGGCACTGGCGGTGAGCCAGGTCGCGGTCGGCTTCAACGATATCAATGTGCTCAAACCGTTACTCGAGCAGGTGCGCGTACAGCGTCTGGATGATCTGGCACCGACTCAACCCCAACCCCATTTGATGGCTAACTCAGGAGATGCCCAATGAAAGCAATTCTGGTTACGGCTTGCCCGGCGGGCATTGCCACTAGCTTTCTCGCTGCAAAACGGATAGAACAGCAGGCCAAACTGGCTGGCTGGGAGCTCACCCTCGACGTCGACTCCAGCGTGCAGCCCCGTCAGGTTCCCTCGAAAGAGCTGATTGCCGCCGCCGACCTGGTGCTGGTCGTTGCCAGCGCACCGGTGGATCTGGCCGCCTATGATGGCAAGTCGCTCTATCGGGGCGACATGGATCTGGCGCTCCAGGATCCCGCTGCCCTGCTGGACGCCGCGCGAAGCGGTGCCAGCGTCTATCGCCATGAGGCGACGCCTGTGGTTGCCAAACCGGCCAGCGGTGCCAAGCGCATCGTGGCGGTGACGGCCTGCCCGACCGGGGTGGCCCACACCTTCATGTCGGCCGAGGCCCTGGAGACCATGGCCAAGCAGCTGGGTCACCAGATCCGCGTCGAGACCCAGGGATCGGTCGGTGCCCAGAATGCCTTGACGGCGGACGAGATTGCCGCCGCCGATCTGGTGTTCCTCGCCACTGACATCGAGGTGGACATGGCGCGCTTTGACGGCAAGCCGGTCTATCGCACCAGCACGGGGGCTGCCCTGAAGAAAACCCGGGCCGAGCTCGACAAGGCCTGGACCGAGGCGAAGGTCTATCGCCACAGCGGCGCGGCTGCGGTCAAGAAAGAGGAAAAGGCGGGCCCCTACAAGCACCTGCTGACCGGTGTCTCCTTCATGCTGCCCATGGTGGTAGCGGGGGGCCTTATCATCGCGCTCTCCTTCATCTTCGGCATTGAAGCGTTCAAGGAAGAGGGGACGCTGGCCGCGGCCCTGATGAAGATCGGTGGCGGCTCCGCCTTCGCCCTGATGATCCCGGTGCTGGCAGGCTACATCGCCTACTCCATCGCCGACCGTCCGGGTCTGGCGCCCGGCATGATCGCCGGTATGCTGGCAAGCTCGCTCGGCGCCGGTTTCCTTGGCGGCATCGTCGGCGGCTTCCTCGCCGGTTACAGCGCCAAGTTCCTGAGCGACAAGGTGCGCCTGCCGGTCACCCTGGAAGCCCTCAAGCCCATCCTCATCATTCCGCTCTTTGCCAGCCTGTTCACCGGTCTGGTGATGATCTACGTGGTGGGTGGCCCGGTGGCGGGCATCATGAATGCCATGACCGAGTTCCTCAACAACATGGGCTCTGCCAACGCCGTGCTGCTGGGTGTCATCATCGGCGCCATGATGTGCTTCGACATGGGTGGCCCGGTCAACAAGGCGGCTTATGCCTTCGGTGTCGGCCTGCTCGCCTCCAAGACCTATGCCCCCATGGCAGCGGTCATGGCCGCCGGCATGGTGCCTGCACTGGGGATGGGGATCGCGACCTTCCTGGCCAGCAGAAAGTTCATCAAGGCGGAGCAGGAGGCGGGCAAGGCCTCCTTCGTGCTGGGTCTGTGCTTCATCTCCGAGGGGGCCATCCCGTTTGCCGCCAAGGACCCCATGCGCGTCATCCCGGCCTGCATGGCGGGCGGTGCCCTGACCGGTGCGCTCTCCATGCTGTTCGGCTGCGAGCTGGTGGCACCCCACGGTGGTCTGTTCGTGCTCTTCATCCCGAACGCCATCAGCCATGTGATGATGTACATCCTGGCGATCGCGGCCGGTTCTCTGGTGACCGGGGTGGCCTACGCCATGCTCAAGCGTGGCGAGGAGCAGGCCAAGCTGGCGACCGCCTGAGGGCGTCACGGCGTGACACACTCTTAATGACAAGGCGGCCCTGGGGCCGCCTTTCTTGTTGGGGGGAGGGGCAACGTGGGATTTAAAAATCCCAGCCCGGCGGGGGCGGCGGATCGGCCGCCTCTGCGGCCTGCGCCTTGCGGCGAGCGGCCTCGACCCTGGCCTTGCGGCTGCGGCACAGGCGCATCACCTCCTGCTGCTGGGCAGGGGTCATGGCAAGCCAGTTGAAACGCTCCTCGCGACTTCGCAGGCATCCCTTGCAATACCCCTTGTTGTTCAGTTCGCAGACCCCGACACAGGGGCTCTGGAGCGGGAAGATTTCGAGCTGTTCCATCCATGACCTCTCACACCTTGTCACCTTGTTATAACCCAGAAGATCACGGCAGGAGAAATCCGTCGTCGGGGGCGTGAAGGCGTTTGCTTTCCCCGGGCAATTTTGGCATCTTCCCCGCCGTGCAAGACACTCGGTGTTATATGAGGACATATGAATAGACATGCGTACTGGTTGGCCGCCGCCGTGGTGGGGCTGGCCGGTTGTGCGGGCAATCCTGAACCGGTCAAGGTGCCCCAGAAGAAGGCGGAATCCGGATGTTTTCTGAACTGCGAGATCCCTGAGAATCTGGGCAAGCAGTATCTGGATGGTGCCCTGCCGGGGGATCTGGTGCGGGTGGAGCGGGTCAACAGCCGCGTCCGCGCCGATTACAGCAAGTTCGGTCCCCAGAGCCGGCTGGTGATGGAACGCTCCGGCCGCATGGCGAGCCGCTATGGGGAGCTCTACCGTCAACTCTCACGCTGGGTCGCCAATGGGGGCAATCCCGCCCATATCACCCAGTACGGCATCAGCCTGGCGCAGCTTGGCGGTGCCGACCGCATGGGCAACGTGCTTTTCACCGGTTACTACTCGCCGGTGCTGGAAGTGCGCCATCGCCCGGACGCCCAGTACAAGTATCCCATCTATGCCATGCCCAACTGCGGCGACCGCTGCCCGAGCCGGGCCGAGATCCACCGGGGGGCGCTGGCCAACCGGGGGCTGGAGCTGGGCTACAGCAAGTCCCTCATCGACAACTTCCTGATGGACGTGCAGGGTTCCGGGTTCGTTCACTACGGCGATGACGACCGGTTGCAGTACCTCGGTTACAGCGGCAAGAACGGCCACGGCTATGTCAGCATTGGCCGGGTGCTCATCGACCGTGGCGAAGTGCCCAAGGAGCAGATGTCCATGAAGGCCATCAAGGAGTGGGCCAATCGTCAGCCGGAAGAGAGCGTGAAGGAGCTGGTGGAGCAGAACCCCTCCTATGTCTTCTTCGAGCGCCGTCCCACCAATGACGTGGTGGGGGCCGCCGGCATTCCGCTCTTGCCCATGGCGGCGGTGGCTGCCGACAAGACCCTGCTGCCCATGGGCACCCCCATCCTCGCGGAAGTGCCGCTGCTGGACAAAGCAGGCAACTGGACCGGCAAGCACCAGCTGCGGCTGCTGATTGCGCTGGATGTGGGGGGCGCGGTGAAGAAGGGCCACCTCGATCTCTACCACGGTATGGGTGAGAAGGCCGGTGTCGCGGCCGGTCACTATAAGCACTTTGGCCGGGTCTGGAAGCTGGGTCTGCACCACGGGCCGACCGCCGCCCCCTGGTTGTAACGCAAGAGGGTCATGGCCCCTCATTTAAGAGACGGGACATTCCCATGAAAAAAGCCGCCGGAGCAATCCGGCGGCTTTTTGTTTGCGGGGCAGATCTGGCGATAAGGGCCGTCAGCCCTTTCGGATATCGAGCTTGATGGCGCCCACCGGCTGACAGCAGCAGGGGAGGCACTCCCCCTGGGAGACAAAGGCGAGCGGGACGGCGGCGTAGTGCACCTTGCCCGCCAGCAGCGGGGTGCGGCAGGCGCCGCAATAGCCGCTGCGGCACTGGAATTCCACGTGATGGCCGTGGCGCTCCAGGGTCTCCAGCACGCTTTCGCCGGGATGGGGGTGCAGCACACCGTCCAGGGTCTGTACCTGGAGGGCTTGCCCCTCCGACGCCGTGGTGGCGGAATGCAGGGGCGCGTTCAGGGTGGCGGTGGCGTCACTCACGGACGTCACTCTCCCGCATCATGGTCTGCCAGCAGAGGTTGCCTTGCATCACAGCTCGAAGTCACCCAGATCGTCGGCGTGCACTTCACTGTCGATCTGACCCACCAGATAGGAGCTCACTTCCACTTCCTGGGGCGCCACCTGCACGTTGTCGGAGGAGAGCCAGGTGTTGATCCAGGGGATGGGGTTCTGCTTGGTGCCGGCAAAGGCCGGTTGCAGGCCGACGGCCGCCATGCGCAGGTTGGTGATGTATTCCACGTACTGGCAGAGGATGTCCTTGTTCAGGCCGATCATGGAGCCGTCCTGGAACAGGTATTCGGCCCACTCCTTCTCCTGCAGGGCCGCTTCCTTGAACAGCTCGAAGCAGGCCTGCTCGCACTCGACGGCGATCTCCGCCATGTCGGGGTCGTCGTTGCCGCTGCGCATCAGGTTCAGCATGTGCTGGGTGCCGGTCAGGTGCAGCGCTTCGTCACGGGCGATCATCTTGATGATCTTGGCGTTGCCCTCCATCAGCTCGCGCTCGGCGAAGGCGAAGGAGCAGGCGAAGCTCACGTAGAAGCGGATTGCTTCGAGGGCGTTGACGCTCATCAGGCACAGGTAGAGCTTCTTCTTGAGCTCCCGCAGGCTGATGGTGACTTCGCGATCCCCGATCCGGTGGGTTCCCTCACCGTGCAGGTGATAGACGGAGGTGGCCTCGATGAGATCGTCATAGAAGTGGCTGATTGAGCCGGCGCGCTTCAAGATCTGCTCGTTGGTCACGATGTCGTCGAACACCTGGCCCGGGTTGTTGACGATGTTGCGGATGATGTGGGTGTAGGAGCGAGAGTGGA
Organism: Aeromonas sp. QDB63; assembly: GCF_027707425.1. Lineage (NCBI taxonomy): Bacteria > Pseudomonadati > Pseudomonadota > Gammaproteobacteria > Aeromonadales > Aeromonadaceae > Aeromonas > Aeromonas sp. QDB63. The sequence goes on along the minus strand of NZ_JAPCIS010000005.1, from coordinate 24,975 downwards.
TGGTCTCGGAGAAGGCCCAGGTCTCGATCCAGGTCTCCAGCTCCGGAATGGAGACCAGGGGCAGCAGGGCCACGTTGGGGCTGCGGCCCTGAATGGAATCCAGCAGGGTCTGGTACTTCAGGTTGGAGATGAAGATGTGCTGCTCGTGGGGCGGCAGAGCCTGGAAGTCGATGCGGTCGTGGGAGACATCCACCTCTTCCGGGCGCCAGAAGAAGGAGAGCTGCTTCTCGATCAGCCGCTCGAAGATGTCGTGCTTTTGCTGATCATAACGAGCCACGTTGACCGACTGGCCGAAGAACATCGGCTCCTTGAGCTGATCGTTTTGGGTCTGGCAAAAAGTAGAGTAAGCCATGGTTCGAATGCCGTGAAATAGGGAAAACAGGAGGGCGGGAGCTTGATGCTCCCGCCCGGTTTATCAGTGCGTTTCGCGGTTAGATCTTGCAAGCCCCGCCAGCGCAGCCGTCATCTTGCAGATCGGTCTGGGTGTCGTCGGCACCATCACGGGTGTTGTGATAGTAGAGGGTCTTGAGACCGTATTTGTAGGCGGTCAGCAAGTCTTTGAGCAACTGCTTCATCGGCACCTTGTTGCCTTCGAAGCGGGCAGGGTCGTAGTTGGTGTTGGCGGAGATCGCCTGATCCACGAACTTCTGCATGATGCCGACCAGCTGCAGGTAACCGTCGACGCTCGGCTGTTTCCACAGCAGTTCGTACTGATCCTTCAGGCGGTGATACTCCGGCACCACCTGCTTGAGGATGCCATCCTTGGAGGCTTTCACCGACACCAGGCCGCGGGGCGGCTCGATGCCGTTGGTGGCGTTGGAGATCTGGCTGGAGGTCTCGCTCGGCATCAGGGCGGTCAGGGTGGAGTTGCGCAAACCCACGGTCTTGATCTCTTCGCGCAAGGTTTCCCAGTCCAGGTGCAGGGGTTCATTGCACAGAGTGTCCAGATCCTTTTTATAGGTATCGATAGGCAGGATACCCTGGGCATAGGTGGTCTCGTTGAAGGCCGGGCAGGGGCCGAACTCGCGGGCCAGTTGCACGGAGGCCTTCAGCAGGTAGTACTGGATCGCCTCGAAGGTGCGGTGGGTCAGGGCCAGACCGGAACCGTCGGAGTAGCGGGCACCGTTTTTCGCCAGGTAGTAGGCGTAGTTGATGACGCCGATACCCAAGGTGCGGCGGTTCATGCTGCCCTTCTTGGCTGCCTTGAGCGGGTAGTCCTGATAGTCGAGCAGGGCGTCCAGAGCGCGCACGGCCAGCTCGGCCATCTCTTCCAGATCTTCCAGCTTCTCGATGGCGCCCAGGTTGAAGGCGGAGAGAGTGCACAGGGCAATTTCGCCGTCCTCGTCATCCACGTTGTTGAGCGGCTTGGTGGGCAGCGCAATCTCGAGGCAGAGGTTGGACTGGCGTACCGGCGCCACGCTCGGATCGAACGGGCTGTGGGTGTTGCAGTGATCCACGTTCTGGATGTAGATGCGGCCGGTACCTGCGCGCTCCTGCATCATCAGGGAGAAGAGATCCACCGCCTTCAGGGTCTTCTTGCGAATGGCCGGATCCTGCTCGTACTTGACGTAGAGCGCTTCGAACTTGTCCTGGTCCGCGAAGAAGGCGTCATAGAGACCTGGTGCATCGGACGGGGAGAACAGGGTGATGTCACCGCCCTTGATGAGGCGCTGGTACATCAGCTTGTTGATCTGCACGCCGTAGTCCATGTGACGGACCCGGTTCTCTTCCACGCCGCGGTTGTTCTTCAGTACCAGCAGGCTCTCCACCTCGGTGTGCCACAGCGGGTAGAAGAGGGTGGCCGCACCGCCGCGCACGCCGCCCTGGGAGCAGCACTTCACCGCAGTCTGGAAGTATTTGTAGAAGGGGATGCAGCCGGTGTGGAAGGCTTCGCCGCCACGGATGGGGCTGCCCAGACCACGGATGCGGCCGGCGTTGATGCCGATGCCGGCGCGCTGGGACACGTAGCGCACGATGGCGCTGGCGGTGGCATTGATGGAATCCAGGCTGTCGTCGCACTCGATCAGCACGCAGGAGCTGAACTGGCGAGTCGGGGTGCGCACGCCGCTCATGATCGGGGTCGGCAGGGAGATCTTGAAGGTCGAGACCGCATCATAGAAGCGCTTGATGTAGTCCAGACGAGTATCTTTCGGATACTTGGAGAAGAGGCAGGCCGCTACCAGGATGTAGAGGAACTGCGGGCTCTCGTAGATCTCGCCGGTGACGCGGTTCTGTACCAGGTACTTGCCTTCGAGCTGCTTGACCGCCGCGTAGGAGAAGTCCATGTCGCGCCAGTGATCGAGGTAGCCGTTCAGCTCCTCAAATTCCGCCTGGGTGTAGTCTTCCAGCAGGTGCTTGTCGTACTTGCCCATGTCCACCAGTCTGGCGACGTGCTGATACAGGTGGGGCGGCTCGAACTGGCCGTAGGCCTTCTTGCGCAGGTGGAAGATGGCCAGACGGGCAGCCATGTACTGGTAGTCCGGGCTTTGCTCGGAGATGAGGTCAGCAGCAGCCTTGATGATGGTCTCGTGGATGTCGGCGGTACGGATACCGTCATAGAACTGGATGTGGGACTTGAGCTCCACCTGGGAGACCGACACGTTGTCGAGCTTCTCGGCAGCCCAGTCGAGCACACGGTGAATTTTATCCAGATCGATGGGTTCTTTGTGTCCGTTACGCTTCGTCACAAACAAGTTCATTGGCTGATGACCCCTTTCATTGATACCTGCCGGTATCGGTTGATTCCCGAAAAGCCATCGCACAATGGCGCAACCCGGCTCCGTCTGTCGAGGGAAACTGGGCAGGGATTGTGCGATGAATCACAAGATGTAGTGTTATTTTTAATGCGAACTACAAGATAGTGAGGTCGATGCGGTAATGCAATCTGTGGATAACGCATTAGCTGTGGATAAATTGTGGGTGTCGGGACGGGAGTTAGTGGACGCTCACAGCGAACGGGTTTTCATCCGTCCGATCCGTCAAATGCAAGTCCGGAGATCGAAGATGGAAAATTAAAATAACTTTTTTTGCTTGCGAAAGCAGGGTGTTTTTACTAGCAAATCCGGCCTGCTCATCCCTTGTGCAGTCAGGGTCAAAAGGTGTCCTGTTACGCCGTTCGGGGGGTTGCCAAGCCCGTAAAAAGAGGGATCGTCCGGGATCCCTCTGGTGCGCTGCTGGGGGAGCTGCGCGCCGGGGCAGATGCCCACATGGCCATCGGGACAACATCAAAGTTGCCCCGCAGATCCACCTCTATCCGGATGCCTTGTCGGTCATGGGCAATGAACGTGTCAGCTCAGTTCGTAACGCAGCCAGTGGTGCAGGGCCTGCACGGTATCAAAGTGAAGATCGGCGCCCCAGAGGGCCGGATCCTCGTCATCATTGAGATAACCCCAGCCAGCCACTGCGGTACGCATGCCGGCATTGCGGCCGGCCTCGATGTCGCGCACGTGATCCCCCACATAGAGACACTGGCTCGCCGCGATGCCGAGGCGCTCGCAGGCAAAGAACATGGGGGCTGGGTCGGGCTTGCGCACCGGCAGGGTGTCGGCGCTCACCGTCACGCCGCAACTGGCGAGTTCAGGCAGGGCTGCCAGGAGCGGTTCGGTGAGAAAGCCCGGCTTGTTGGTGACAATGCCCCAGGGCAGCTTTTTCTCGTCGAGCCACTCGATGAGATCCACCATGCCTTCATAGGGGCGGGTGCCGACGCAGAGGTTGGCGGCGTAGTAGTCGAGCAGGGCGGTGCGAAGGCGGGTGGCCCCCAGCTCCTCCAGCAGCTCGTCCCCAAGACCTGCCCTGAGCAGCCCGAGGGCCCCGTGGGAGGTGGTCTGACGGATGATGTCCTCAGAGAGCGGGGCAAAGCCTTCGCTTATCAGCACGTGATTGACGGCGGCGCCAAGGTCTGGGGCGGTGTCGAGCAGGGTGCCGTCCAGATCAAACAGCACGCAGCCAAGGGGCATCGGGTGAGGTGTGCTCATCAGCCTTGCTCCGGGCGCTCGAACGCCACCATGTAGTTGACGTCGACATTCTTGCCGAGCTTGAAGCTGTTGGAGAGCGGGGCGTAGTGAACGCCGCTCATGTCCCGCACCAGGAGGCCCGCCGCTTCCCCCATGCGACACAGTTCGGCGGGGGTGATGAACTTCTTGTGATCGTGAGTGCCCTTGGGGACCATCTTCATCAGGTACTCGGCCCCGAGGATCATCATCAGATAGGCTTTGGGGTTGCGGTTGATGGTGGAGACGAACACCTTTCCCCCCGGCCGTACCAGGGTGGCGATGGCGCGCAGCACCGAGGCCGGGTCCGGCACGTGCTCCAGCATCTCCATGCAGGTAACCACGTCATACTGGCCAGGCGCTTCATCGGCGTGGGCTTCGGCGGTGATCTGGCGGTACTCGAGCTCCACACCTTGTTCCAGCGCGTGGAGGCGGGCGACGCCGAGGGGTTCCTTGCCCATGTCGATGCCGGTGACCCGGGCCCCCCGGCGGGCCATGCTCTCGGAGAGGATGCCGCCACCGCAGCCGATGTCGAGCACGCGCTTGCCAAACAGGCCGCCGCTCTTGTCGGTGATCCAGTCAAGGCGCACCGGGTTGATTTGATGCAGCGGCTTGAATTCGCCCTCCATGTCCCACCAGCGGGAGGCGATGGCTTCAAATTTGGCGATTTCTGTCAGATCGACATTGGCATCACTATTCATGTTTTGATGATCCTGTGGCAAGGCGCGCAGCGGGCTGGGCGCGCGCAATCTATTGTCCTGGCGCGCATTATAACGGACCGACCTCGTCGCACCAGCCCGATGTGCTCATCGGATTTGTGGCTTAATGTATTTGGCTCAGTGTGTTACCATGTCGCGCTGTTTAAGCCAAAGAACAACTAATTAGGGATTAAGGCTTTCTATGAGCGATCTGGCCAGAGAGATCACGCCGGTCAACATCGAAGAAGAGCTCAAGAGTTCCTATCTGGATTACGCCATGAGCGTGATCGTAGGACGAGCTCTGCCGGATGTGCGTGATGGCTTGAAACCGGTTCACCGCCGCGTTCTGTATGCAATGAACGAGCTGGGGAACGACTGGAACAAGCCCTATAAAAAATCGGCCCGTGTGGTCGGTGACGTAATCGGTAAATATCACCCGCATGGCGACATCGCCGTGTATGACACCATCGTCCGGATGGCGCAGGATTTCTCCATGCGCTACATGCTGGTCGACGGTCAGGGCAACTTCGGTTCGGTGGACGGCGACAACGCCGCGGCCATGCGTTACACCGAAGTGCGGATGGCGCGCATCTCCCACGAGCTGCTGGCCGATCTGGACAAAGAGACCGTGGACTGGGTGCCGAACTACGACGGTACCGAGATGATCCCGGCTGTCATGCCCACCAAGGTCCCCACCTTGCTGGTCAACGGCTCCTCCGGTATCGCGGTGGGCATGGCGACCAACATCCCGCCTCACAACCTCACCGAGATTGTCAACGGTTGCCTGGCGCTGATCGAAAACGGCGACCTCACCATTGACGAGCTGATGACCCATGTCACCGGCCCGGATTTCCCCACCGGCGGCATCATCAACGGCCGTTCCGGCATCGTGCAGGCGTACCGTACCGGTCGCGGCTCCGTCTATGTGCGGGCCAAGGCTGAAGTGGAGGTGGACGAGAAGACCAGTCGCGAGACCATCATCGTCCACGAGATCCCCTATCAGGTGAACAAGGCTCGCCTGATCGAAAAGATCGCCGAGCTGGTCAAAGAGAAGAAAATCGAGGGCATCAGCGCCCTGCGCGATGAGTCCGACAAGGACGGCATGCGCATCGTCATCGAGATCAAGCGCGGCGAGTCCGGTGAGATTGTGCTGAACAATCTCTACAAGCACACCCAGATGCAGACCACGTTCGGCATCAACATGGTGGCGCTGGACAACAACCAGCCCAAGGTGATGAACCTCAAAGAGATCCTGGATGCGTTCCTGCTGCACCGCCGTGAAGTGGTGACCCGCCGGACCGTGTTCGAGCTGCGCAAGGCGCGGGATCGGGCGCACATCCTGGAAGGGTTGGCGGTGGCATTGGCCAACATCGACCCCATCATCGAGCTCATTCGCCACAGTGCGACCCCGGCGGATGCGAAAGCCGCCCTGGTAGCCAAGGGCTGGGAGCTCGGCAACGTGGCCGCCATGCTGGAAAAAGCGGGCGACGACGCGGCTCGCCCCGAGTGGCTGGAGCCGGAGTTCGGCATCCGTGAAGGGCAGTACTTCCTGACCGAGATCCAGGCCCAGGCCATCCTTGACCTGCGTCTGCACAAGCTGACCGGCCTCGAGCACGAGAAGATTCTGGAAGAGTACCAATCTCTGCTGGATCTCATCGCCGAGCTGCTGCACATCCTGGCAAGCCCGGAACGCCTGATGGAAGTGATCCGTGACGAGCTGCTGGCCGTGCGCGAGCAGTACGGCGACGAGCGTCGCACCGAGATCAGCATGTCCAGTGCCGAGATCAACATCGAAGATCTGATCACCCCGGAAGACGTGGTCGTTACCTTGTCTCACCAGGGCTATGTGAAGTATCAGCCGCTCTCCGACTACGAGGCCCAGCGCCGCGGTGGTCGTGGCAAGTCGGCCACCCGGATCAAGGAAGAGGACTTTGTGGAGCGTCTGCTGGTGGCCAACACCCACGACACCATTCTGTGCTTCTCCACCCGTGGCAAGGTCTACTGGCTCAAGGTGTATCAGCTACCGGAAGCGTCCCGTGGCGCCCGCGGTCGTCCGATCATCAACCTGCTGCCGCTGGATGAGGGTGAGCGCATCACCGCCATCCTGCCGGTGAAAGAATATGACGCCGACAAGTACGTCTTCTTCGCCACCGCCAACGGCACCGTGAAGAAGACCAGCCTGTCCGACTTCAGCCGTCCGCTCTCCTCCGGTATCCGTGCCATCAACCTCAAAGAGGGTGATGAGCTGATCGGGGTGGACATCACCGATGGCAGCAACGAGATCATGCTCTTCTCCGATGCGGGCAAGGTTGTTCGCTTCGCGGAAGGCAGTGGTCGCGCTGATACCGATGCCACTGACGAAGTCGACACCGACGACGACGCCGGCAACGACGATGATGGCAGCGACAACGGCGAAGGCACCGAAAGCAAGGGCACCTTCAAGGGCGTACGTCCCATGGGTCGTACCGCTGCCGGTGTGCGCGGCATCAAGCTGGGCGCCGGTGACAAGGTGGTCTCCCTCATCGTGCCCCGTGGTGATGGTGCCATCCTCACCGCCACCGAGAACGGTTACGGCAAGCGTACCGCGCTGGACGAGTACCCGACCAAGAGCCGTGGTACCCAGGGCGTCATCTCCATCAAGGTGGACGAGCGCAACGGCAAGGTGATCGATGCGATCCAGGTCGAAGATACCGACCAGATCATGCTGATCACCAACGGCGGTACCCTGGTTCGTACCCGGGTGTCCGAGGTGAGCGTCATCGGCCGCAACACCGGGGGTGTGCGTCTGATCCGTACCGGTGAAGACGAGACCGTGGTCGGCCTGCAGCGTGTTGCCGAGAGCGACGAAGAGGAAACCGAGGCCCTGGCTGTTGAAGGGGAGGTGTCTGAAGGCACCGACACCGCAGCGGACGCTGGCGCCGTCGATACCGGAGAGGCGAGCGACGAGTAATCGTCCCCCTTTGTCCGGTGCAAAAGAGCGACCTTGATGGTCGCTCTTTTTTTGTCCGCCTCACCGCAGGCTCTCCCCGTCCTTGTGCTTGCCCTGGCGCTCTCTTCTCTGGTGCCCGGCTCCGTCTGCCGTGCATGCAGCCCTGCCTGCCACGGCGTCATCTTCCTGATATGCAGGGTTGACCCCATCGCATCAACACGATTCCTTCACTCGGCTGTCATGGCCCTGTCATGACTGCCAGCCATGCTGCCTGCGTTGAATGAGGCCACCACAGAGGCAGGCATCGCTTGCCAGGAGCACTGTTATGACGAGCTGGGTAATGTGGGAGATCTGGTGGAGCCGGATGTGGGGAGGGCAGGAGAAGGCGCGCCTTAGGGTGGATGAGGAGGAGGTGGCGCACGAGCCATCACGCCTGCCTGCGGAGCTGATTGCACAGCGCCATCCAGCGGGGAGCTGCCCGCCGAGACCACGGGGCTGACGGCGCTCAGAAAAGACGCAACTGCTCGCCCGGGCGGATGAAGGCGGCTGTATTGAGTGCTACATGGCGCTTGCCCAGTTGCAGCCGCCTGCTGATCAGGCGAAAGCGCTGGGCGAGCAGGTCGGCAAACTGTCCTTCACCTCGCATGCGGCTGCCAAAGGTGGCGCTGTTGAGTGCGCCACCCCGGCTCGCCCGCAGCTGGTTGAGGATCGCCTCTTTCTGGCCGGGATAGTGCGTATCGAGCCAGTCGCAAAAGAGGGTGGTGAGCTCGTGGGGCAATCTCAGCAAGATGTAATCCGCACAGCCCGCCCCGGCGTCGACGGCGGCCTTGATGATCTGTTCCAGTTCCGGCTCGTTGAGCCTGGGGATCATGGGGGCCGCCAGCACCCCGACCGGCACACCGGCCTTGGCCAGTCGTTCGATCACCTTGATCCGACCAACCCCCGTGCTGGCCCTGGGCTCCAGCTGTCGCCTCAGCGTGTCATTGAGGGTGGTGACCGACACCATCACCTGGCATAACCCTTCTCGGGCCAGCTCGGTCAGCAGATCGAGGTCGCGCAGGATCATGGCGCTCTTGGTGATGAGCCCTACCGGATGGCGATGAGCCAGCATCACCGTCAGGAGTTCACGAGTCAGGCGATAGTGGTGCTCGATGGGTTGATAGGGATCGGTATTGGCCCCCAGCACGATGGTTTGTGGCTGATAGGCTGGCTTGGCAAACTCCCGTCGCAGCAGCTCGGCAGCATTGATTTTGGCAAACAGCTTGCTCTCGAAATCCAGCCCGGGGGAGAGCTCAAGGTAGGCGTGGCTGGGTCTGGCATAGCAGTAGATGCAGCCATGCTCGCACCCCTGATAGGGATTGATGGAGCGACCGAAGGGAAGATCCGGCGAATCGTTGTAGCTGATAATGCTGCGGGCGCTGATCTCCGTCACCTCGGTGCGGGGAGCGCTGGCGGCAAATGCCGCGTCCCAGTCGCTCTGACTCCAGCCGTCGTCAACGGTTTCGATTTGCGGGCCGCTGAAGCGGTGCTCGACATTGTGGTTCGCGCCTCGTCCTGCCATCACATCACCAATTCACTGTTTATATATACAGTTATTTTGCTGTGTAGCCCGTTAAACTGCAAGTTCGCAAAGAGCGACCCCATGAAAGAGGGTGAACCCGGGTGATCTCCTGCTTGATCTGTTGCTACATTTCGTTTACATAGACGAAATGCGAACCAGATCACGGAAAATGTCATGCAACCTACTACCGCCCGCTGGCTCTTCATCGCCCTCATTGCGCTGGTCATCTGGCGTCTGATCCCGCTCTCCACCGAGCAGGAGCTGGCGGCGGCCAACCGCGCCTGGCGGACAGGGCACTTTGATGAGGCGACCCGGATCTGGTCGCCCCTGGCGGAGCAGGGCCAGCCACGGGCACAGGCGCTGATGGGTTGGAGCCATGAAGTGGGGCAGGGGAGCGAGCAGGATATGGATCGCGCCATCCGACTCTATCGTCAGGCTGCGCAGGCGGGGGACGCTTTCGGCCAGTATCGGCTGGGAGAGGTCTATCTGCGCGGGGCCGGGGTGAAGCGGGATCTGCACGAGGCGTTTCGCTGGATGGAGCTGGCAGCCAGGAACGGTGATGTGCCCGCCATGCTGAAGGTGGGCATCCTGCACCTGATGGGGGTCAACGGGCGGGTTGAACTGGCCGAGGCGAAGCAGTGGCTCTATCAGGCCTCGCAAAAGGGCAACAAGATGGCACTACAGGTATTGCAGGAGATGGCGCTGGCCGAGGAGGGACGCAGCGCCTTCGATTTCAATGGCCACTCTTTTCTGAACGCCGGTTAGGGATCAACGGCTGGCGGTGACTTTGCCGGGCGTCACGTCCGTGACATAGAGGGTACTGCGCTCGGCACTGTGGACGATGCTGCATACCTCCCGCTTGCTGCCATCACCCAGGATCACCAGCTCACCGATATGGACGGGACAGTGAGTCGTGAGAAGGTGATCCGGATGAACCAGCTTTTCTGCATGCTCCGGAAATGAAATATCGTAGGTGTACATCATGCTCTCCTTGCTTTGGCTGACGCCTCAATCTGGTACAGGGTATGGCAGCAGAAGGGCGCCCTCGCAAGTAGGACAGGTTGACACCCGCGCTTAAGCGGTATGCAAAATCGCCAAGACAGCTTGTCTGGGTTGTCGCGTCTGATACAATCCCCCGCTGTACCTCTCAATGGATGGCCTTGCACACGCCATATGGTGTGCCACTGCCGTGTACCAACCGTATTGTGAACGGTGAAACTCGGGAGTGAACAGCTGGACATGAAAGGGTTTCTCCAACCTGCATGTGGCCTTTGGTAGGGGTCACCACTGTATAAGGAAACACCTAATGCCAATCATTACTCTGCCTGACGGCAGCCAACGTCAATTTGCCCACGCCGTTTCCGTCATGGATGTGGCCGCGGACATCGGTCCCGGTCTCGCCAAGGCGTGCATTGCCGGTCGGGTAAACGGTGAACTGGTGGATGCCTGCGAGCTGATCGAAGCCGATGCCTCCCTGGCCATCATCACCGCCAAAGACGAAGAAGGTCTGGACATTCTGCGCCACTCCTGTGCTCACCTGCTGGGTCATGCCATCAAGCAACTCTGGCCCCAGACCAAGATGGCCATCGGTCCCGTTATCGACAACGGTTTCTACTACGACATCGATCTCGACCGCACCCTGACCGACGAAGATCTGGCTGCCCTGGAAGAGCGCATGCTGGCGCTGGCCGCCAAGGATTACGATGTCATCAAGAAGAAGGTCTCCTGGCAGGAAGCGCGCGACGTGTTCGAAGCCCGTGGCGAGACCTACAAGGTCGAGATCCTGGATCAGAACATTGCCCGTGATGACCAGCCCGGTCTCTATCATCACGAAGAGTACATCGACATGTGTCGCGGCCCGCACGTGCCCAACATGCGTCATTGCCACCACTTCAAGTTGCAGAAGATGTCCGGTGCCTACTGGCGCGGCGACTCCAACAACAAGATGCTGCAGCGCATCTACGGCACCGCCTGGGCTGACAAGAAGCAGCTCAAGGCCTATTTGCAGCGTCTGGAAGAGGCCGCCAAGCGCGACCACCGCAAGATCGGCAAGCAGCTCGACCTGTACCATATGCAGGAAGAAGCGCCGGGCATGGTGTTCTGGCATAACGACGGCTGGACCATTTTCCGCGAGCTGGAAACCTTCATCCGCGGCAAGCTCAAAGAGTACGACTATCAGGAAGTGAAAGGCCCCTTCATGATGGATCGCGTGCTGTGGGAGCGTTCAGGTCACTGGGAGAAATACGCCCAGGCCATGTTCACCACCCAGTCCGAAAACCGCGAGTACGCCATCAAGCCGATGAACTGCCCGGGTCACGTGCAGATTTTCAACCAGGGTCTGAAATCCTACCGCGATCTGCCGCTGCGCATGGCCGAGTTCGGCTCCTGCCACCGCAACGAGCCGTCAGGCTCCCTGCACGGCCTGATGCGGGTTCGGGGTTTCACCCAGGATGACGCCCACATCTTCTGTACCGAAGAGCAGATCATGGAAGAGGTGTCTGCGTGCATCCGCATGGTCTATGACGTCTACGGTACCTTCGGCTTCGAGAACATCGTGGTCAAGCTCTCGACCCGTCCGGAGCAGCGTATCGGCTCTGATGAAGCCTGGGATCGTGCCGAGGCCGCGCTGGCCGAGGCGTTGGAACTCAACGGCCTGAAGTTCGACCTGCAACCGGGCGAGGGGGCTTTCTACGGTCCCAAGATCGAGTTCACCCTGCACGATTGCCTTGATCGTGCCTGGCAGTGTGGTACCGTGCAGCTCGACTTTGCCCTGCCGGGCCGTCTTGGCGCCACCTATGTGGGCGAAGACAACGAGCGCCACATCCCCGTGATGATCCACCGCGCCATTCTGGGCTCGCTGGAGCGCTTCATCGGGATCCTGACGGAAGAGTACGCCGGTCTGTTCCCGACCTGGCTGGCGCCGACCCAGGCCGTGGTCATGAATATCACGGATAACCAGGCCGATTATGCTGTGAAAGTTGCCAAGGCATTGAATGATGCGGGCCTTCGCGCAAAAGCGGACTTGAGAAATGAGAAGATTGGCTTTAAAATCCGCGAGCATACTTTGAAGCGAGTACCCTTCATGCTGGTCTGCGGCGACAAAGAAGTAGAAGCCGGCAAGATTGCAGTGCGTACTCGTAAAGGGGCTGACCTGGGCTCTTATCCTGTTGAAGAGCTGATTGCTCTGTTGACCCAGGAAGTTCAGACCCGCGGACAAAAGAAAGTGGAGGAATAAGCTATAAAAGGCGGAAAAAAACTGGGCAAGCAACCGCAAGCCCGCGCTCACCGGATCAATGAAGAGATCCGTCTGAAAGAAGTTCGTCTGACTGGTCTGGATGGTGAAGCCATTGGCATCACCTCCATTCAGGATGCGCTGAACTTGGCCCTTGAGGCTGGAGTGGATCTGGTCGAGATCAGTCCGAACGCTGAGCCGCCCGTTTGCCGGATCATGGATTACGGCAAATTCCTCTACGAAAAGAGCAAGACCACCAAAGAACAGAAGAAAAAGCAGAAAGTCGTCCAGGTCAAGGAAATCAAATTCCGTCCTGGCACCGACGAAGGCGACTATCAGGTAAAACTACGCAACCTGGTTCGCTTTCTGGAAGACGGGGACAAGGCAAAGGTCACCCTGCGCTTCCGTGGTCGTGAAATGGCCCACCAGGATCTTGGTATCAAGGTTCTCGAGCGCGTCAAGAACGATCTGGAAGAGCTGGCCGTAGTCGAATCGTTCCCGAAAGTCGAAGGCCGTCAAGCTGTGATGGTTCTCGCACCCAAGAAGAAATCTTAAGGCCCACAAGAAATTGACTCATGGGGCTGGCCCCATGAGTCGGTTCGCCTTGCGATTTTGTTGTCACTCACAATGCGGAGTATGAAATGCCGAAGATGAAAACCAACCGGGGCGCCGCAAAGCGCTTCAAGAAGACTGGCTCAGGTCGCTTCAAGTGCAAGCATAACCACCTGCGTCACATCCTGACCAAGAAGAGCAGTAAGCGTAAGCGTCAGCTGGGACCGAAGTTCTTTGTTTCTGCTGCCGACCACAAACGTGTTGTCGCTTGTCTGCCGTACGCATAAGGGGGGATGTGAAAAATGCCAAGAGTTAAACGTGGTGTGACCGCTCGCGCTCGTCACAAGAAAGTAATGAAAGCCGCCAAGGGTTACTACGGCGCCCGTTCCCGTGTCTACCGCGTAGCGGTACAAGCGGTAACCAAAGCTGGTCAGTATGCCTACCGTGACCGTCGCCAGAAGAAGCGTCAGTTCCGTCAACTGTGGATTGCACGTATCAACGCTGCAGCCCGTCAGAACGGCCTGTCCTACAGCCGTCTGATCGACGGTCTGAAGAAGGCTTCCATCGAGATCGATCGCAAGATCCTGTCCGATATCGCCGTTCACGACAAGCTGGCTTTCACCGCCCTGGTTGAAAAAGCTAAAGCAGCTCTGGTCTAATCCAGCTCTGTTATAAAAATAAAGGAGGCTCAGGCCTCCTTTTTTGTTGCTCATTTTTGAGCGTTGGCAGGTAGCATGCCACGTTCATGAATGCTTTATCCTTCCATATGCCAACAAACTAGAACAAACGACGCTTGTCTTAATCCTGTTGCATCTGGCTTGTGGCTTTATCCATATAACAAAATGATTTGCAGGGAGAAAAGCCCGTCATAACTATGGTCAGCCAAGGGGCTTTTTTTGTATTATTCCCCTCTTGACCTTATTTAGCCTAAAGGCTCCTGTTCCGGGAGTGGTGACGAGGAAGACATGCAACAGCTTGAAGAAGTAGTCGGCCAGGCCAAGGCCGAAATTGAGGGCGTGAGCGACATCGCCGCCCTCGACGAAATCCGGGTCAAATATCTGGGTAAAAAGGGCTTTTTTACCGAGCAGATGAAGGGACTGGGTGCCCTGTCCGCTGAAGAGCGTCCCGCAGCGGGCGCCGTGATCAACCAGGCCAAACAGCAGGTTCAGGATGCCCTAAACGCGCGTCGTGAAGCCCTCGAAGTCGCCGTGCTGAACCAGAAGCTGGCCGCCGAGACCATCGACGTCAGCCTGCCGGGCCGCCGCATCGAGAATGGCGGTCTGCACCCGGTGACCCGCACCATCGAGCGCATCGAGCGCCTGTTTGGCGAGATGGGCTTCAAGGTTGCCCGTGGTCCCGAGATTGAAGATGGCTTCCACAACTTCGATGCGCTGAATATCCCGGCTCACCACCCGGCGCGTACCGATCACGACACCTTCTACTTCGATCCTGATCTGATGCTGCGTACCCACACCTCCGGTGTGCAGATCCGCACCATGGAACATCAGCAGCCGCCGATCCGCATCATCGCGCCGGGCCGCGTCTATCGTAACGACTACGACATGACCCACACCCCGATGTTCCACCAGGTCGAAGGCCTGCTGGTTGACGAGCATGCCAGCTTCACCGAGTTGAAAGGCATCCTGCACGACTTCCTGCGCAACTACTTCGAGGAAGACTTGACGATTCGCTTCCGTCCTTCCTATTTCCCGTTCACCGAGCCGAGCGCCGAAGTGGACGTGATGGGCAAAAACGGCAAGTGGCTGGAAGTGCTGGGCTGCGGCATGGTGCACCCGAACGTGCTGCGTTCGGTCGGCATCGATCCGGAAAAATACTCCGGCTTTGCCTTCGGCATGGGCGTTGAGCGCCTGACCATGCTGCGTTACGGGGTCAATGACCTGCGTGCCTTCTTCGAAAACGACCTGCGCTTCCTCAAGCAGTTCAAGTAAGGGCGAGAGAACATGAAATTCAGTAAATCCTGGGTGATGGAGTGGGTCCGCACCGAGTTGAGTGACAATGCACTGGCCGAGCAGATCACCATGGCCGGTCTGGAAGTGGACGCCGTGGAAGCGGTAGCCGGCCAGTTCAACAATGTGGTGGTGGGTGAAGTGGTCGAGTGCGCCCAGCACCCGGACGCCGACAAGCTGCGGGTGACCAAGGTCAATGTGGGCGAGGCCGAGCTGCTGGACATCGTCTGCGGTGCGCCGAACTGCCGCGCCGGCCTCAAAGTGTGCGTGGCCAAGGTCGGGGCGACCCTGCCGGGTGATTTCACCATCAAGAAAGCCAAGCTGCGCGGCCAGCCGTCCCACGGCATGCTCTGTTCCTTCAGCGAGCTGGGCATCGACGTCGAAGCCGATGGCATCATCGAGCTGCCGCTGGATGCCCCCATCGGGACCGATATCCGTGAATACCTCGCGCTCAACGACGTCAGCATCGATGTGGATCTGACCCCGAACCGTGCCGACTGCCTCGGCATCGCGGGTCTTGCCCGTGAAATCGGCGTGCTCAACAGCGTGGACGTGGTCGAGCCGACCTGGGCGCCGACTGTTGCCACTATCGATGCAACATTCCCGATCCGGGTTGAAGCGTCGGCAGATTGCCCCCGTTATCTCGGCCGTGTCATCAAGGGGCTGAACCTGCACGCCCAGAGCCCGCTCTGGATGCAGGAGAAGCTGCGCCGTGGCGGTATTCGTTCCATCGACGCCATCGTTGACATCACCAACTACCTGCTGCTGGAATACGGCCAGCCGATGCACGCCTTCGACCTGGCGACGCTTGAAGGGGAACTGGTGGTGCGTCGCGCCAAGGCCGACGAGCCCATGACCCTGCTCGATGGCAACGAGGTGAAGCTCAAAGAGACCACGCTCGTGATTGCCGATGCCAAAGGCCCTGCCTGCATGGCCGGCATCTTCGGCGGCGATCGCACCGGTGTCTCCGAGACCACCACCGACATCCTGCTGGAGTGCGCCTTCTTCGCGCCGCTCTCCATCACCGGCCGTGCCCGTGCCTACGGTCTGCATACCGATTCTTCCCACCGCTTCGAGCGCGGGGTGGATCCCGAGCTGCAGGCCAAGGTGATGGATCGTGCCACCCGTCTGCTGCTGGACATCTGCGGCGGTGAAGCGGGTCCGGTCATCGAAGTCAAATCCGATGCCCATTTGCCCAAGGCTGCCCCCATCAAGCTGCGCCGCACCAAGCTCGACAAGGTGATCGGCATCAGCGTGGCGGATGCGCAGGTGGTCGAAATTCTGACTCGTCTGGGCATGCAGGTAACCGTGGATACTGACGGCTGGACCGCGCTGGCTCCCTCCTGGCGTTTCGACATCGCCATCGAGGAAGACCTCATCGAGGAAGTGGCCCGCATCTACGGCTACAACAACATCCCGAACCTGAAACCCGCCGCCTCTCTGGCGATGGTGGAGCAGGCTGAAGGGCAGGTGACCCTGAAGCGGGTACGCGACCTGCTGGTTGATCGCGGTTTCCAGGAAGCGATCACCTACAGCTTCGTCGATCCCAAGACCCAGCAAACCCTGTTCCCGCAGAGCGATGCCATCGTGCTGCCGAACCCGATCTCGGTCGAGATGTCCGCCATGCGCGTCTCTCTGTTCCCGGGTCTGGTGCAGGCGGTGGTCTACAACCAGAACCGTCAGCAGCCACGCGTGCGCCTGTTTGAGCAGGGCCTGCGTTTCATCAAGGACGAGAATGCCGAGAACGGCATCCGTCAGGAACCCATGCTGGCCGGCATCATCACCGGCAACCAGGGGGACGAGCACTGGGATGTCAAGGCCCGTCCCGTCGACTTCTTCGATCTGAAGGGTGACCTGGAAGCGGTACTGGATCTGACTGCCGAAGGGGCTACCTTCACCTTCGAGCGCACCGAGCACAGTGCCCTGCATCCGGGCCAGAGCGCAGCCATTCTGCGTAATGGCGTCGTGATCGGCCACATCGGCGTGATCCATCCGAGCCTCGAGAAGAAGCTGGGGCTCAAGAGCCGCGCTGTCATGTTCGAGCTGGAGCTGGACAAACTGACGCCGGCCAAGGTGCCGGTTGCTGCCGAAGTATCCAAGTTCCCGGCCAACCGTCGCGACATCGCCGTGGTGGTTGACAGACAGATCCTGGCAGGCGACGTTCTGGCAGTAATTAAAAAAGTTGGCGGAAATCAGTTAGTTGGAATAAACTTGTTCGACGTATACCAGGGCGCTGGTATGGCAGAGGACAAGAAGAGCCTGGCCATCAGCCTGGTGTTGCAAGACACCCAGCGCACCCTGGAGGAGAAAGAGATCGCCGAGACCGTGGACAATGTCGTGCGGGCCCTCGGTGAAGAGTTGAATGCATCCTTGAGGGATTGATCTATGGCGCTTACCAAAGCCGACATTGCAGAGCACCTGTTCACCCAGCTCGGGATGAGCAAGCGTGAAGCCAAAGATATGGTGGAAGCCTTCTTTGAGGAGATCAGACAGGCGCTCGAGCGTGGCGAACAGGTCAAGATTTCCGGCTTCGGTAACTTCGATCTTCGCGAGAAGAACCAGCGTCCCGGACGCAACCCCAAGACGGGGGAGGATATTCCCATCAGCGCCCGTCGCGTGGTGACCTTCCGGCCCGGCCAGAAGCTCAAGGCCAGGGTAGAAAATGTTGAACCCAACGAGTGACAAAAAGCCAGGCAATCGCCTGGCTTTTCCATTCCGATGATAAAAATCCTTCTGTTGTCCGGCGCGCTGCTGGCCTTGCCACTGCGTGCCGCCATACTCCCGCTGTCACCGGGTGCCCAGGCTTATGCCGATTCGCTCACCGGACTGACCTTCTGTTACCCGGCCCTGCAACGTTCTCCCTATCTGGAGGCGGAGGGGGGCCTGCTTATCGATCGCCTGACGCGGTTGGCAGAGCTGTTGCCGGTACCGGTGCGCTTCGAGAAGCGGCCGAGCTGGGCAGCCATGACGCAGGATCTGCTGAACGGGCGCTGCGATCTCATTCCTCACGTCGGGCCTGCCCGGTCGAACTCGAGCGATACCGTCTTGAGCCGGGCCATGATGGAGGCGGAGTCCGCCATCCTCTATCGGGGTGAGCTCGATCAGGCGCAGTTTCTGGTGTCACCTATCTGGCAGGCCCAGGAGATCCTGAAGCGTCTCTATCCTGGTTCATCCCAGCAACAGCTGACCGATGCCGAGAACTGGTATGGTGCCCTGGTGGCCGGCAAGGGCAGCGCCTATCTCGGCGATTATCTGCAACTGCGCTACCTGATGCGGGAATTCCCGGATGAAGGGCTGCGCCTTCGCCGTCTTCGCAGCGATGATCTGGTCATCAGTTACCGGCTGATGATGCGCAACCAGCCCGAGTTGCTGGAGCTGGTGGATACGGCCATCCGCTATTTGCCGCCGGGCAGTCTCTACCGGGATCTGGGCAAGTATCTGCCTCAGGGTGAGCAGGATGTGAATCCTCTGCATTTTAACGACAAGGAGCAGGCCTGGCTGGTCGGCAAGGCCCACACCATCAAGATGGTGGCGGATCCCGGCTTCATGCCATACAGCGGTGTCAACCAGCAGGGAGAGCTCATTGGCTGGAGTGCGGATGTCTTGCGGGAAGTGAGTCGGCAGACAGGGCTGCGCTTCGAGCTGGTACCCGCCGCCAGCCGGGAGGAGGCGTTGGCATTGCTGCGCAGTGGCGATGCCGCCATGATGGTCGGGCTGATGGAGTCCGCCGCCCTGAACAAGGAGTTCGACTTCACCCGGATGGTGGCGACCAGCCGCTATGCTCTGGTCAGTCGCAGCAAGAGGGGGCCTGCCTCCCTCGCGGACGTCAGTGGCAAGGTGGTGGTCCCGAGAATGCTCTATGATCCCGGCCTGCTTGCCCGGTTCGGCCAGCATGAGTGGGAGGTGACCGACAACCTGCTGCAGGGATTGGCGGCGGTGCGGCATGGGGATGCCCAGGCCATGCTGGCGGAGTTGTACCAGCTCCAATATCCCATTCGAAACAACCAGTTGAGCGAGCTGACCATCACCGAATTGCCGGAGCGTTTCGGCCTCGGTTTTGCCATCCGGCCGGAACAGACCAGCCTGGCAGGGGTGCTGGATCAGAGCCTGATGACCCTCAATGATCGGCAGGTGGACGAGCTGGTGCAACGCTGGCGTCGCCTGGTGGTCAACCAGCAGGAAGGGGTCAGCTACGGTTTCTGGCTTGGCTCCGTGTTGCTGGCACTGCTGATCAGCATGGCGGTGATCTGGTCAGTCTGGCGTTCCCGCCAGCAACTGGCCCAGGAGGCCCGCGAGCGTCACAAGGTAGAGCAGGCGCTGGCGCTGGAAAGCAAGTTCAGGGAGTCTCTCTTCCAGGCGCTCCCCGTGCCCGTGTTCTTGCGCAATGACAAAGGGGAGGTGATCAAGCGCAACAAGCGGGCCAAGCGCATGGAGGCGCGCTACGCCGCCGATCTGGTGCTGCCCGCGCCACAGTTGCAGGGCGCCGAAGGGGAGCTGGCGCTGCACGAGCAGGTCTACTCCTATGCCCAGATCCCCTTGCGACTGGGCCCCCAGGCACCGGCAGGGGATCTTATCGCCCTCTCCGACATCAGCGCCCTGCGCGAGCGTACCCGCCTGCTGCGTCAGGCAGAGCGGCGCCTGCGCGCCCTCACCAATACGGTGCCCGGTGTGGTGCTGCAATTCACCCTGCTGGGGGGAGCCATCACCCGGGTGGAGTTTGTGAGCCGGGGCAGTCACGAACTGCTGGGGCTGGCGAGCCAGCAGATCCGGGTCAATCCCAACGAGACCCTGACTCGCATCTCCCACCAGGACAGGCGCGAGATGCGAGCCCCCATGCTGGCCATGCTGCAAGCCGGGCGACCTTTCTCCCATCTGCTGCGCTATCAGCACCCCGCCAAGGGAACCCGCTGGCTGCAATTTTCCGGCAGGGGGCGCCGTCAGGGGGAGGGGTGGCGGATCTACGGGGTGGTGCAGGATGTGACGGCCAGGGTGGAGCAGGAGCACTCCCTGCAGCTTTCCCACGAGCAGGCCCAGCAGGCCGTGCTTGCCAAGGGGCGCTTCCTGGCCGCCGTGAGCCACGAGATCCGCACCCCCATGAACGCCATGCTCGGCTTGCTGGAGTGGCTCGAGCAGACCGGACTCAATGCAGAGCAGGCCTCGGCTCTGGCCCATGTCAGGCAGGCGGGCAATGAACTGCTCGGGCTGCTCAACGACGTGCTCGACTTCAGCCGCAACGAGACGCGTCAGTTGCGCCTCTCTGTACAGCCCACGGATCTGGTGGAGCTGTGCGAACACGTGGCGGCGGTGCACTGGTCCAAGGCGCGATCCCGCCATCTGCAACTGCGCCTGGCGCTCGACCCGGCGCTGCCCGCCTTGATGGAACTCGATCCCCACCGGGTGCAGCAGGTGCTGCACAACCTGCTCTCCAACGCCATCAAGTTCAGCGAGCGGGGAGAGGTGGTGATCTGGGCCCGGCGACAAGGGGAGTGGATTTTGTGCGGGGTGGACGACGAGGGGCCCGGGATCAGTGCCGAGCTGTTGCCCCGGTTGTTCCTGCCCTTCGAACAAGGGGAGGAGCCTGGCCAGCCCAGAGCCCAGGGAACCGGGCTTGGGCTAGCCATCTGCCGCCAGTTGATGGAGCAGATGGGGGGCGAGATCCGGGTCGAGCCTCTGGCTCGCGGGGGTAGCCGTTTCCTCTGCTCGTTGCCCCTCAGGCATGCGCAGGAGAAGGCGCCCTGGCAACCGCGCGTCAAGACGGTCTCCCTACAACTGTTGCCCGGGGAGCTCGAATATATGCGGGCCTGGCTCGCAGAGTTTGGCGTGGCCGAGGATCCGGCGGCACCTTGCCTTGGGGCCATGCAGGACGATGGGGGCTTGCGCGCCTGGTACTGGCAGGGGGAACCCTGGATCCCGGGCTCCGTGGTCAGCCTGCTGCAGCCCAGACTCGTCCGTGGCGCCGAGGAGATCACGGACCTGCCGGGGGCAGGCAGGCGGGTGCTGCTGGTGGAAGATCACGAGGTGAACAGAATGCTGATTAGCATGCAGCTGGGTCAGCTGGGGGCCCGGGTATTGAGCGCGGCCAATGGCCGTCTGGCACTGGAGATCCTGCAATCGGAGTCGGTGGATCTGGTGCTGACGGATCTGCAGATGCCGGTGATGGACGGCGCCGAGCTCTGCAGGCAATTGCACGCCGATGAACGCTGGCAGCATCTACCCGTCTACGTGATCACCGCGGATCTCAGCGAGCAGGCGGCGCAGCGACTGGCGGAATGCGGCTGTCAGGGCCATCTGGACAAACCCGTCTTGCTCAGGGATCTGGCCGTATTGCTTCGTACCGTCTTTGGCCCCCATGACGGGGGGAAGGCACCGCAGCCAACGGCAGCCCTTTCCCTGCCCGTGTCCCTCAGCCCGGCCCTCGTAGACATCTATCTGGCATCGGTTCACCATGATCTGGCCGACATTGAGCGGTGTGTCACACAAGGGGACGAGAAGGCCCTCAATACGGCTTTACACAAGATGAAGGGGGCCGCCAAAATGGTGGGGGCTACCCCCCTGGTAGAGGTGATCGACCGTTGGCAGGAGGCCCCCGGACATCCCTTTGCAGCCGCCTTGAGGCAGTGCGTGGAAGAGGTCTGCCGACAACTGGGCGAGAGAGCATGACATGATCATCACAGATGAAGAGTTGATGGCCTTGCTGGAGTCTGATGACAGCCAGGAGCCAACGTTTTACCCGGTCAGCGTCTATGCCCTGGACGCCGTCTCCCATCTGGCGGTCAAGGGAGCGGGCCTGCCGGCCTATGCCAATCTGCACCGCACCCGACCCGATGCCGGCTGGCAATGGGAAGGACTGTTTGCCGCCGGGGCCATCGCCCTGTTTGATCCTGCCTCTCATCAGGGGGCCGACTATCTGCCTCATCTGTTGGCTCCCGGGGCAGGGATCTATCGCCTCAGCGATCCCTGGCTCGAGGGGTTGCAGGCACGGGAGCAGGGGTGGCGTGCCTGGCTCGCCCAGTGCCAGATCCTGCTGCTCGAAGATCACCCCTTCCAGGGAGCCTGCATTCAGCAGGAGATCCAGGGACTGGGGTTGCCCTGCCACTGGGTTCAGGATGGCGAAGGGTGCCTCAAGGCGCTGGAAGAGGGGGGCGTGAGATTGCTTATCTGTGATCTCAGCCTAGCGGAGCAGGATGCCATCAGCCTGCTGATGAGCCATCCCCAGTATCACCACAGCGGTCTGCCCATCATCCTGCTCTCCGCTCATGATCAGACCCTGATAGACGGCGCCCGGCGTCTCCTGCACGATGCGGGTTTCAACGTGCTGGCCGCCCTGGCCAAGCCGCTGCAAAGCGACGATCTGCTGCGTCTGCTCAAGATGCTCTATCTTGGCCCCCAGCGTCAGCGCAGGCTGGGCGGGCTCAAGCGCACCGTGCGTAGCTGGCAGGGAGAGGCGAGAGGACAGCTTGGGCTGCTGGCAGATGCGGCTTCCTGCACGCTGCCGATCTGGCTGAGCCTGAGCGGTCTTTCCCCTCACTGGGAGCCGCTCAAGCTCTGGCTCGAGCAGCATGGACGAGAAGCAAGCGAACTCACCCTGGTCATCCACCGACGGGATCACCTGCTGAGCCAGGCGGACCGTTTCGCCCTGGTGCTGCAGGCGAGCCTCGCGGGGGCCAGACTCGCGCTGCTGCTCGATCATGCCCAGCACCTGCCGTTTGATCTCATCGAGCGTCTGCCGTTGCAATCCTTGCTGCTCGGGCAACACCTGCTGCCCGAACTGGAGGCGATGGCTGCCGACTCCTTGCTGGCCCGCTTCATCCAGCGCTCCCGGGAGCTTGGCATCGCGCTCTACCTCGACGACCCCTTCAACCTGCAGGATGCCGCCCAGTGGCAGGATCGCGGCGTGGCAGGGCGCTGGTAAATGGCTCGCTATCTTTGCTGGCCGCTCGATGAGCCGCGCTTGTGGCAGGGAATGTCGGGTTGGACGGCTCCCGCCTCACGGGCCGCCTTGCCGATGACGATGGTGGTGGGGGGGCTGACTTGCCGCTTGCAGGAGCTGGCGGGCAGCGACCCGAAGCGAATAAGCGCGGCCTATGACGCCCTGAGCGAGCAGAGCGTCTATTTGCGCTTCATGCGGGCCAAGCAGCCTGCGACGGCCGAGCAGCTCGCCTTCTTTCTCGACTACCCCAGAGAACCCCAGATAGGATTGCTGCTGACCGACGAGCAGGGGGGGCCGCTTGCCATGGCCCAGTCCGTTCGCCGGCGCCTGCACCCGGACAGGGCTGAGTTCTCCTGCATCGTCGCGGATCATTTTCAGCATCGCGGCGCCGGGCGTCGCATCCTGCTGGCGCTTGCGCGGCTGGCATACGGGGAGGGGATCCGGGAGTGGACGGCGGAAGTGCTCGGCCAGAATCGCCCCATGCTGGCTCTGCTCAAGGGGCTCGGGTTGCCGCTTACCCTGGTGACAGGACGGGAGATGGTCTTTGCCAGGCTGGATCTCGCGCCCATGGCGAGCTTTGTGCTCCCATCGGCCTAAGACCAAGGGCGAATGGGCCGCCTCTTGCTCCTGTGCTAAGGTCAGCCTGTTACCCGTTGGAGGAGAACAACCATGGTGCAGTCAGCCAAACATATCGTGATCCTCACCGGTGCCGGCATCTCGGCCGAATCCGGTATCAAGACCTTCCGGGCCTGTGATGGCCTGTGGGAAGAGCACATGGTGGAGGACGTGGCCACCCCTGAAGGCTATGCGCGGGATCCCGAACTGGTACAACGTTTCTACAATGCACGGCGCCATCAGTTGCAGCGCGCCGAGATCCACCCCAATCCGGCCCACTATGCATTGGCCCGTCTGGAGCGCCTGCTGCCGGGGCGCGTCACCCTGGTCACCCAGAACATCGACAACCTGCACGAGAGTGCCGGCAGCAAGAACCTCATCCACATGCACGGCGAGTTGCTCAAGGCCCGCTGCCCGGGCTCTGGTCAGGTGATCGAGTGGCGCGGGGATCTCCATCAGGAAGAGCTGTGTTCCTGCTGCCAGTTTCCCCACCCGCTGCGCCCCCATGTGGTCTGGTTCGGGGAGATGCCCCTCGGACTTGACCGCATCTACTCGGCCCTGGCTCAGTGCGATCTCTTCATCTCCATCGGGACCTCCGGGGCGGTCTACCCTGCCGCCGGATTCGTCCATGAGGCCGGCCTGAACGGTGCCCATACGGTGGAGCTCAATCTGGAGCCGAGCGAAGTGGGCAGCCAGTTTGATGAAAAACGTTATGGTCCGGCTTCCTTGCTTGTGCCCGCTTTTGTGGATGAACTCCTGCAAAGTTGCGGAGTGCATCAGCCTCTCTCCGTCGAGGGCCATAACTGGATGGAGATGCGGGGCCCCTAATTATTGATTTTTCACACAGTTGCATTGACCCACTGAAATCGCCACACTGGCTCCTAACTTCAAGATGCAGTTGGCACAACATGTCATGAACTTTCCAACGCGCGGGATGGCCTCGCTCCTGCTGGTGCTTTTCTCGTTCGGTACCCAGGCTTCCTCCTCTTCGCTATTGCAACTGATCCTGCCGGACAAGCGGGAAATCACCCTGGATGAGGCGGCGTTGGCAGCCTTGCCACAAGTGGAGTTCGAGACGGCGACGCCCTGGACCCTCGGCACTCACCGCTATCGTGGACCGACCCTGAAGAGCGTGCTGGCGCAGCAGCAGGTGGATAGTGCCAGCGCCATCGATGTTGCCGCACTCAATGGCTACCAGCAGCGGGTCGATCTCTCCCTGTTTGCCAAGGTGCCGCTGACCCTGGTGCGTTACCAGGATGACAAACCGCTCACCCGTCGCAATAAAGGGCCGCTCTGGCTGCTGGTCCCCCTCTCGGCCCATCCCGACATGGATGTGTCCGCCATCCACAACAACATGGTCTGGCAGGTGATCCGCATCGAGGTTGTCCCGTGACGCGACGACAGCGAGATAACCTGCTGCTTGCAGCCATCTTAAATGCGAAAGGGGACTCCCTCCGACGTAGGTGGGAGGGGAATTTCGCCGGGGCGTCAGCCCCGCTGGT
>NZ_JAPCIS010000004.1:0-232150 GCF_027707425.1 Aeromonas sp. QDB63 | reverse complement strand
CATGGATACCGTGTCTCCTTTCCCGGGGAATGGCTATGGCACAGCGAAGGTGTAGCACTATTGGGATCAGTTATTTAGAGTTAATTGACTGCGGTACTTCAAATCCTATTGTAGCCACTATTAAACATGGGATTAACAATGAGGATGAATTACAGGAAATATTACAGTCAAATGTAATAATATCATCCGCATCAGCCCTTTCTCTTTTCTCCAATCAAAATCTTTCAAAACTGACAAGTGTTTGTACACATCTTATTGTCGATGAGGCTCACCATATCACTGCTGCCACTTGGGCGAGGATTAAATCTCATTTTGAAAACAAACCAATATTTCAATTTACTGCAACCCCGTTTAGGTCAGATCGCACAAGAATTGGTGGAAAAATAATATTTAATTATCCACTAAAAAAAACTCAAGAAGATGGATATTTTAAACCTATCGAATTCCACCCAATTCGGGAGTTTGTTGAGGAAAAATCAGACGCAGCGATTGCCAAAAAGGCTATATATTTGATCAGGGAAGATATAGCTAATGGTTTTGATCACATAATGATGGCAAGAGCAAGTACAATTGAACGTGCAAAATCTATTTTTAAAATTTACTCTAATGAAAAAGATCTTAATCCTGTTTTAATAAACAGCCAGACAAAAAATAAAAAAGAGGTTTTGGCTGCCATACGAAACAGAGAACATAAAATAATAGTATGCGTCGATATGCTAGGTGAGGGATTTGATCTGCCTCAACTAAAAATATCGGCATTACATGACCCTCACAAAAGCATAAATATAATGCTTCAATTCACAGGACGATTTACTCGCACGACAAAAAATGTTGGCGATGCAAAATTCATCGCTAATATTGCCAATCCCAATATGAGTGATAGTCTTGAGGAACTTTATAAAGAAGACTCTGACTGGAATAGTGTCATCAGCGATATCAGCTCACGAAAAATCCAAGATGAGAGAGAATATCATGAGTTTAGGTCTGAATTCTCCACCCCGAGCAAACTATTGGATTTAGGTCTAACACCCAGCATAAGCTCTACAATTTATAGAGTGAGCTTAGGAAAATGGCAACCAAACAATTTTATATCATTTGGGAACAAACATTTTCAAATAGTCGACTCTACCATTAATGATGACCAAGACATTCTGATATTCTCTGTAAAATCTTTTCTGCCAGTTGGCTGGACTAGCTCAAAAGAGCTTTTTGATGAATCATGGGATTTATATATCGCGTATTACAATAAGGAATTAAACCTCCTATTTATTCACTCTTCTGCTAAAGATGGATTAGTAAAGCGCTTGGTTAAACTAGTCGCTCCTGATGCATCTCTAGTTCAAGGTGAGTATGTTTTTAGAGCGCTTGCGGGACTAAAACGGTTAAAACTACAAAATGTTGGCCTTAATAAAAACAAGAGAGGCCTGCGTTATTCTATGCATACCGGAACTGAAGTAAATGACCAAATTCCAGATATAGAAGCCAACAGAGCAACTAAATCCAACATTTTTGGTAAAGGATATGAAAATGGGGAATTAGTTAGTATAGGCTGCTCTCATAAAGGGAAAGTCTGGGCCATGGACAGTGACTCTCTGGATAAATGGATTACTTGGTGCAAAAATGTCGGTAAAAAAATTCTTGATGACTCAATAAACACTAACGAAGTAATGAAAACGGCAATGCAAACTGAAGAATTGGATAAATATCCTGACTTACATCCTTTATCTATCGAATGGCCCGTTGAGTTACTAAGAAAAAATGAATTAAAGGTCACAGTTCTCTCCGATACTTGGGAGGAAAAATTAATACAATGCGAATTAATATTGATAGACAAGACTAACATTGATAATAAATCAATGACAATAGGAATAAAAACTCAGCATGGTACTAACTTAATAACAGCAAAAATACATAAAAAAGGTGAGGTTATATTCCACTCCACAGAAAACATAAAAATAAACTTAGGTGATAGCATCATTAATATCACTGATTATTTTAATGAAAACCCACCAACAATTTTCATGTCAGACACTTCTGTAGTTGATGGAGGCCTAAGGTATTATCCCAATGAAAAATACGCTTACCTTTACGACAAAAACAATGTTGAGGATTGGGAATGGGCTGGTGTAGACATATCTATTGAATCTCAAACAGAATCAAAAATAAAAAATTCAATTCAATACTATACAATCCAAAGATTATTAAATCACTATGACATAGTATTTGATGATGATGGTGCAGGTGAAGTAGCCGACATAGTAGCAATAAAAAACATTGATAATAGAGAACTTGTAATCGATCTATTTCACTGCAAATATTGTACAAGATCCAATGGTATAGCAAAACCTGGAGCAAGGGTTGATGATGTATATCAAGTTGCGGGACAAGCAGAAAAAAGTGTCAAGTGGCTTGGTGACAAAGAGAATCTAATTTTACGTTTGATGCAACGTGAACGTAGTCGCTTAAAAAATGGCAGAACATCAAGAATAGAAAAGGGCCAGTTTGAAGATTTAGTACAATTAGCAAAAATCGCTAGATATGCATCTTTTAAATGTGGAATCTCTGTTGTTCAACCTGCAATATCAAAAAGGATAATATCTGACGATCAGTTGACAGTATTAGGTGCCACTGCAGCTTATATAGATGAAATAAGTGGTATAAAACTGAGAGTAATTACAAACATTTAGCACTGCGTTTAATATTTTAAAGTCAAACCTAAATAAAAACCGCAGCCTTGAGCTGCGGTTTTTATTTCTATTCCCCAAACACTTTTTCACTCAAGCCAAAGCCCTATTTCCCCAACCCCTTGCACTGCTCTCCCCCTGCGGCGGGATAGGCGGTGAGCGTCTCATAGAGGGCGGCGCGCAGGCTGCCGGATTGGCAGAAGTCGCAGCTGCCGCCAGCGTCGATATCGGTGATGCGAGCTCCTTGCGGCCCCTCCTTCACCAGATAGGTGCTGACAAAACGGTAGGTGCCGCTGGGGGCGTCGAGCGGGGTGCCCGGCTCGCCAAAGGTGAAGCGCACCTTGACCTCGCTGCGCTCCCGGCTGCCGGCGATGACGCGAGACGAGAGGATCTCCGAGCCCAGCAGGTTATCCCAGGCGTTGGGCAGGAAGGGGTTGCCCTCGACGAAGGGGGGCTTCTCGTCTGGGGCTCCGCGAGTGGCTATCTCCCGCGCCTTGGAGGCGGCATTGAGCAGGCAGAGCAGCTCGGGGGAGACGATGTTGGGCAACGCACCGCCCAGGTCTGCCTGATAGAGGCCGCTCGGTTTGACTTGGCGCTCCCAGTCGAGAAACTCGGCCACCTTGGCGCGTACTTGGGCCTGCATATCGGGGGCAGTGGCGGCCACAGACAGCCCGGACGCCAGCAGAGGCAGGGCCAGAAACGGCATCCAGTTCAACTTCATGACGTCATCTCCTTGTTATTCTTGAAAAACAGAGCCTCCATCGGGCCGGTTTATGCCGTATATTGGCCCTCTCCCTACCACAAAGGAACTGCCTCTTGAGACCCTATCCCGCCCTGTTGCTCTTGCTGGCAACCACTGCCGTTCAGGCCGAACAGGATTGTACTGCGCCGGTGACACAAACCGACATGAACATCTGTGCGTTTCAGGATTACTAGCGAGCCGATGCCAAGCTCAATGCCGCCTATAAAAAGCGGGTTGCCCCCCTGGAGAAGGCACAGCTGGAGAGGCTGAGAACTGCGCAACGGGCCTGGATCACCTTTCGCGATGCCCAGTGCCGTTACGAGGCCGGCGTCTATGAAGGGGGATCAATGGCGCCCATGGTCCACAGCAGTTGTCTCACCCAGTTGACCGAGGCGCGCACCAAAGACCTGAGCACACTGCCGGACCAGCCATGATCAGAGGCGCCAACCAGGTCAAGTAGGAACTGGGGGCAAGTAACAGACGGCTTGCAGGCACTCCGGTGAGTAATGATGCGAGCCCCCTCACCCTGACCCTCTCGCCAAAGGGGCGAGGGGATCAGACCGCAGGATGCCGAGGCTTCGGCAGGCCACAAACAAAAACCGCAGCCCAAGGACTGCGGTTTTTTTATTGGCTCAACCGGTTTGCCTAGGCGCCAACAAGGCCAACCGGCCTTAGGCACGGCGCCAGCTGGTTTTGCCAGCGCTGTCTTCCAGCACGATACCCATCTCGGTGAGGCGGTTACGGGCGGCATCCGCCGCGGCCCAGTTCTTGTCGGCGCGGGCCTGATTGCGCTCGGCGATCAGGCGCTCGATTTCGGCGACCTCTTCGTCCGCCTCAATACCCTTCAAGAAAGCATCCGGATCCTGTTGCAGGATGCCGAGCACGGCGCCCAGCTCCCGCAGACGGGCACCGAGGCCGGCGGCGACAGCGATGTCTTCGGCCTTCTGGCGGTTGATCTCGCGCACCAGGTCGAACAGGGCAGAGTAGGCTTCCGGGGTGTTGAAGTCATCGTCCATGGCATCTTTGAAGCGAGCCACCTGCTCGTCACCACCGGCAGCAGCGGCCAGCGGCAGATCGCGCAGAGCGGTGTACATGCGCTCCAGGGCGGCGCGGGCTTGCTTCAAGTTATCTTCCGAGTAGTTGAGCTGGCTGCGGTAGTGACCGGACATCAGGAAGTAACGGACGGTTTCGGCGTCATAGTGGGCCAGCACGTCACGGATAGTGAAGAAGTTGCCAAGGGATTTGGACATCTTCTCTTTATCCACCATCACCATGCCGCTGTGCATCCAGGTGTTGACGTAGTCGCCGCCGTGGGCGCAGCAGGACTGGGCAATCTCGTTCTCGTGGTGCGGGAACTGCAGATCGGAGCCGCCACCGTGGATGTCGAAATGGTTGCCAAGGTGCTTGGAGTTCATGGCGGAGCACTCGATGTGCCAGCCAGGGCGACCCGGGCCCCAGGGGCTGTCCCAGGTCGGCTCGCCCGGCTTGGACATCTTCCACAGCACGAAGTCGAGCGGATTGCGCTTGGCATCCACCACGTCGACCCGGGCGCCGGCCTGCAGCTGCTCCAGATCCTGGCCCGAGAGCTTGCCGTAGTCGGCGTAGGACTCGACGATGAACATCACATCGCCGTTGTCCGCCACGTAGGCGTGCCCTTTTTCCAGCAGAGTTTCAACCAGGGCGATGATCTCGCCGATGTGCTGGGTGGCGCGGGGTTCGATGTCCGGACGCACCATACCGAGGGCGTCGAAATCCTGGTGCATGTCGCCGATGAGGCGCTCGGTGAGATCGTCACAGGTCACGTGCGTTTCGGCGGCGCGCTTGATGATCTTGTCGTCCACGTCGGTGACGTTGCGCACATAGGTGAGGTCGTATCCTGCATAACGCAGGTAGCGAGCGACGACGTCGAAGGCGACGAAGGTACGGCCATGGCCGATATGACAGTGATCATAGATAGTGACGCCACACACATACATGCCCACCTTGCCCGGGTGGATAGGTTTGAATTCTTCTTTTTGACGAGTGAGTGTGTTGTATATCTTCAGCATCTTATGACCACTGCCTGTGAGTAAAATGGCCTGCCATTCTAACCGCATCCGGTATAGAAAACGAGGCAGAAAAAGCCCCCTCTCCCCCCTGCCATCTATGCCGCAGGGCCTTGATGGGCTAGAATTGCCACCACTTTATGCCATACACCTGCGGGCACTTTGCTGCCCGCGTCAAAATGAAAGGACAACTCATGGTTACTCTGCACACCAACCACGGCGACATCACCCTGACCCTGAACGCGGAAAAAGCCCCGGAGACCGTGGCCAACTTCCTGCAATACTGCCGTGACGGTCACTACGACAACACCATCTTCCACCGCGTCATCGACGGCTTCATGATCCAGGGCGGCGGCTATGCCCCGGGCTTCGAAGAGAAAGAGACCCGCGCTCCCATCAAGAACGAGGCGGCCAACGGTCTGTCCAACAAGGTCGGCACCATCGCCATGGCCCGCACCATGGAGCCGCACTCCGCCAGCGCCCAGTTCTTCATCAACGTGAACAACAACGACTTCCTGGACTTCAAGTCCGCCACCACCCAGGGCTTCGGCTACTGCGTGTTCGGTGAAGTGACCGCCGGCATGGACGTGGTCAACAAGATCAAGGGCGTGAAGACCGGCAACTACGGCCGCATGCACCAGGACGTTCCGACCGAAGACGTCGTCATCACCAAGGTGACCCTTGCCGAGTAATCCCTGCCGGCCAGGCTCTGATACCACTGCGGCCCCGGCCGCAGTTTTTCCATCTGCCGCCCCCAACTGGCGCCGCCTCGACTATCTGGCCCAGGGCAACGAACGTCAGCGCTCGGCCCACGCCCTGCTGAGCGGCGGCCTGTGGGATGAGCTTGGCCCCCTGTGCAACGATCTGGCCTTGGTGAGCACGATCGCCATCGGGCTGGATAGGCCCGGCAGCGATCTCGACATCCTCTGCCAGCATCCGGATCCGGCCTTCCTTGCCGCGACACTGGCAGCACAAGGCTGGCAGGTGCGAAGCAAGGGCGAACAGGTCTGGATCGCCGAGCAGCGACGCCACGGGCCAGATGGCCAGTGCTGGCCAGTCGAGCTCTACCTCACCCCAGATCCCCTCGAGGCGTGTCATGGCTGGCGCCACCTCAGCCTGATGGCCGCCCTGCTTGAGCGCTTTGGCGCCCCCTTCCACCGGGAGGTGCTGCGCCTGCGTTTTGATGAAGGGCTCAAGGGGGAAGCGGCCATGTGCCGCCTGCTGGGTCTGTCCGGCGACCCTTACGAGGCGTTGCTGACCCTGGAGGGCGTCAACCTTGCGGGGCTCTGCTGCCCTTCCCTCCCCCACCCGCTCGACGAGCAAGGTCACAGGCCTTGTCCGCCCCCAGGCGGGACTCTCTTACCATGATGCCCAGGAACTCATGAGCACCCTCTTTATCAGTGACATTCACCTCAGCCAAGGCAGGCCCGACATGACGGCGGCCCTGGTGCGCTTTCTGGCCGAAGACGCGCCCGGGGCCGACGCCCTCTATGTGCTGGGGGATCTGTTCGAATTCTGGATTGGGGACGACGACCCCAACCCGCTCCACCGCGAGGTGGCCGCTGCCTTTCTCGCCCTAAGCCAGCAAGGGGTGCCCCTCTATTTCATTCACGGCAACCGCGACTTCCTCTTGGGGCGCCAGTTTGCCAAGCGGGCCGGCATGACCCTGCTCGGCGACCCCTGCGTCATCGAGCTGTACGGCGAGCGGGTGCTGCTGAGCCACGGGGATCTGCTCTGCACCCGGGACGAGGGCTACCAGAAGTTTCGCCGCATCACACAACTCAAGTGGCTGCGCTGGCTCTTCCTGCGCCTGCCGCTCTCGCGCCGCCAGGCCATCGCCCACAAGATGCGCGGCCAAAGCCAGATGGAGAATGCCCACAAGAGCCAGATCATCATGGACGTGACCCCGGAGGCGGTGGACGAGATGCTGCGCCAGCACGGCTGCCGCCTGATGATCCACGGTCACACCCACAGGCCCGCCATCCACGACTTCACCCTGGATGGGCGTGCGGCGCGGCGCATCGTGCTGGGGGACTGGTTCGAGCAGGGGTCGGTGCTGGTGTGCTCCCCCGCCGGGCAGCGCCTCGACACCCGCGCGCTCGGCTGAGGCCCTCTGCCTGCCATGGTCATGAGCGAGTCTCATATGACCGTTTCTGACTCACGCCGTGCTGCCGTGGGATACAAGCAGGATCCCTGCATATACTCTGGTTCTCTGCACACAACGAGGAGATGACCATGGGATTTCTTACTTGGGTGGTACTGGGGCTGATCGTCGGCATCCTGGCCAAATGGATCATGCCGGGCAAGGATGGCGGCGGTTTCTTCATGACGGTGATCCTGGGGGTGGTCGGCGCTATGGTAGGGGGCTATGTCAGCACCCTGCTCGGGATGGGAACGGTCACCGGCTTCAACCTGCCGAGCATCATCATCGCCACCGTTGGCGCCCTGATCGTGCTGTTTGTCTACAACAAGCTGCGCAGCTGAGACGCAGCCACCCATCGATGCGAGGGCGCCACTGGCGCCCTCGCTGTTTTCAGCCCCGCTGGCGCCAGCTTGTCTCGACTACCCGATCTCATCCACTCGTTTCGTCCCTTCGGTGCCGCGCTTGCATTATTTCTAGTTGAGGCGTCTAATAAGCCCCATGCAAGCCAATGACCCCCTGCCCCGCCGCCCTCGCGGCCGCCCTGCCCAGCACGGGCACACCTATGCCGATACCCGGGATCTGTTGATCCGCCGGGGCATGGAGCTGCTGACCGAGCAGGGCATCGCCGCCACCTCCATCGAGCGGGTGTTGCAGTCGACCGGGATCCCCAAGGGCTCCTTCTATCACTACTTCGCCACCAAGCACGACTTCACTCTGGCGGTCATGGATGCCTATCACCACTACTTCTGCCGCAAGCTGACGCGCTATCTGGAGGATGAGAGCCTGCCCCCCCTGGCCCGTCTTGTTGCCTTCGTCGACAGCGCCTGCCGGGGCATGACCCGGTTTGCGTTCCAGCGGGGCTGCCTCGTGGGCAATCTGGGTCAGGAGGTGGTGCAACTGTCCCCCGAGCTGCGCCTGCGCCTTGAGCAGATCCTCCTCGACTGGGAGGCGCTGCTCGCCCGCTGCCTGAGGGACGCGGTGACGGCGGGCGAGCTGCCCCCTGATTGCGACTGCCCCGCCCTCGCCCATCAGTTCTGGATCGGCTGGGAAGGGGCCGTACTGCGCGCACGCCTGGTGGGCGATACCGAGCCCATGCTCTCTTTTCTCAATTTTTTCATGAAGTTAGCAAAGTGATTTTTTTACGAAGATTAATAGTCAGTCAGTCCAATTAATGGGAGTAGACAAGATGTTCAACGGTATTCTGATCGAGAAAGACGAGGCGGGTTATCGCGCCAGCTACCAGAGCCTCTCCGAGGAGATATTGCCTGCCGGGGATGTGACCGTGGCGGTACAGTGGTCTTCCCTCAACTACAAGGATGGCCTGGCCCTCACCGGCGCCTCCCCCGTGGTACGCCGCTTCCCTCTGATCCCCGGCATCGACTTTGCCGGTACCGTGCTGGAGAGCCAGCATCCCGACTGGCACCCCGGAGACAAGGTGGTGCTAAACGGATGGGGCGTGGGCGAGACCCACAGTGGCGGGCTGGCAGAGCGGGCACGGGTCCGGGGCGACTGGCTGGTCGCCCTGCCTGAGCGCTTCCAGCCCCGGGACGCCATGGCCATCGGCACCGCAGGGTACACCGCCATGCTCTGCGTGATGGCGTTGGAGAAACACGGCATCACCCCCGGTGACGGTGACATTCTGGTGACGGGCGCCAACGGCGGTGTGGGCAGCGTGGCGATCACCCTCCTGGCCAAGCTCGGCTATCGGGTCGTGGCCGCCACCGGGCGGCTGCACGAGGCCGACTATCTGACGTCCCTCGGCGCCGCCGAGGTGATCGATCGCGCCGAACTGGCCGCGCCGGGACGCCCGCTGGGCAAGGAACGCTGGGCCGGCGTCATCGACACCGTCGGCAGCCACACCCTGGCCAATGCCTGCGCCACTACCCGCTACGGCGGCGCCGTGGCCGCCTGCGGTCTGGCGGGAGGGATGGACTTCCCCTCCACCGTCATGCCCTTCATCCTGCGCGGCGTCACCCTCTATGGCATCGACAGCGTGATGGCACCGCGCCCGCTGCGCCAGCAGGCCTGGGCCCGACTGGCCGAGGATCTCGACCTGACCCGCCTCCATCTCCTCACCCGGGAAGTACCCCTCTCCCAGGTCGTGACCCTGGGGGATGCCTTCCTGGCAGGCCAGGTGCGCGGCCGGATCCTGGTCAATGTCCAGGGGTGATGACTGACGCGATATGAGCCGGCTCGCCTGACCAGGTCAGGCGAGCCTCTCCAGGGCATTTCGCAGCCACACGGAGCGTCACCCCCCTTCCCATCGTCCATGACAATGGACAACAGATGCGTTCAAACACTCAAGTGCAGGTTTCCCGGACAGAGGGACCGAGACATCTCTATAGGCAGCACCTTCCCGCTGCGCACCCTCCCCCATCGATGCAGACAACCGTCACTCCTCACCGACAAGCCCCTGCCCTGGATACCCGTATTCGCCGAAATGAGGTCCTGTTCGCCCACGACTGCGAACCATTGTCTTGCCCACTGACAGACCCCCGTTAAACAATCGATGCATCGAACAAATAATTCAGAATAGGAATACGTTTTATTTATCACCGCATATAAAAAGGGCGCATCACCTTGTATTAAACCTGTTTTTTGTATGGAAAAGCCCGAATCAAATGACAGGGGTGCATTACACTCAAAACGACGCTTCATACCCAGAAAGTGTGAAGGGTTCGTCAACGAAGAGATGTCGGATGATTCTATTTTCTTGGCTGGGGTGTGCTTATGTTCGACTCGAAACTTAAAAAAGAGCTGGCAGCAGAACGAGAGAGGGCCTTGAAAAGCGAGGCACTGGATCATGCCATGCACGATCATCTTCCCATGATTGAATTCACCACCGATGGTTATATTCTCGATGCCAGCCCGCTTTTTCTTCATTCCGTCGGCTACTCCCTCAATGAGATCGTGCAGCAGCATCACGCCATGTTCTGCATGAAAGAAGATACCGACTCTCCCTCCTATCGGGAATTCTGGCGAGATCTGGCAAATGGGCACAGCCAGCATGGCACCTTCCACCGGGTTGGCAAACAAGGCAAGGAAATATGGCTGGAAGCCACCTATTTCCCCGTCAGCCAGGGCGGAAAAATAATCAAGATCATCAAAATAGCGTCAGATGTGACAGTGCAACATGATCTGCTCATGACTCAAAAAGCAATATTTGAGGCGCTGGATCGCTCCCTTGCCGTCATCGAGTTTGAACCGACTGGTGTTGTTATTTCCGCCAACCGTAATTTCCTGGATACCATGGGCTATCGACTCGATGAAATTAAAGGCCATCAACATCGCATGTTTTGTGATGAGCTGTTTTATCGGGAACATCCCGATTTCTGGCAGGAGCTGGCTCAGGGGACGTTCAAATCGGGGCGCTTTCAGCGATTTGATAAAAAAGGCCATGAAGTCTGGCTGGAGGCAACCTACAACGCTGTGCGAGGCAGCCATGGCAAGGTGATCAAGGTCATCAAGTTTGCCTCCAATATCACCCCGCAGATCAGCAAAGATCAGGCCGTACAACATGTGGCCAAGGTGGCAAATGAAACATCTGTCACAACCAAATCCTCCGCCATCAAAGGAGAGGAGATGTTGACCACCGTCGTCTCCACTTCGGACAATATTGTCAGGCAGATGGAACATGCCAGCACCTTGATGAGCAAGCTCCACGCTCAATCCCAGAATATCACCGCCATCGTATCCACCATCAGCAGCATTGCAGACCAGACCAACCTGCTCGCGCTCAATGCCGCCATCGAAGCGGCGAGAGCCGGCGAACAAGGCAGGGGCTTTGCCGTCGTGGCCGATGAAGTTCGTCAACTGGCGGCAAGAACCTCCCTATCGACCAACGAAATAGCCAATGTCGTCAGCCAGAATCAGCAGCTCACCAGGCAGGTCAGCGAGCAGATCCAGTCCGCGGCAGACGGCGCCATCCACGGGCAAAAGCAGATCGATGACGTTGCAAAAGTGATGGAGGAGATAAGACACGGAGCAGAAGAGGTGTCGACCATCATCTCGGAACTCTAGATAATTCTGGGAAGCACTCAGGAGCCTGCCATCGAGCAGGCTCTTTGATGTTCACACCAGGGTGTCGTAGCTTGGCACGTGCAGATTCAAGAGATGAACCGGCTCTTCAGGTCGCTGCCATTCTGGCAGTCAATTAGCTAGAAACAAAAAGGCCACTATTGCTAGTGGCCTTAGTAACTCTTTGATTTTAATGGTGCCCGAGGCCGGAATCGAACCGGCACGACGCGAACGTCGAGGGATTTTAAATCAAAGGGCCTCGTTTGCATCTTATTGCATGAAATAGCAAGTAGATGGAGCGAGTGACACCGCTAATTCACAACGAATGGCACCACGTCATAGGGCATCGCATATCGCTTATCACAGAATTCGCAAAGATGAGGGGAATCACCCCCGTCGATACAATCTTTGCAGACCCCTTTCAGGTTCCTTCTGTAACAGTCAAAGTAAACTCAAGCGCAATGAATCCTCTTTGCGCATAAAAGAAAAATATAACATCTTGTTTTTCATAACAAAAACTACAAGGTGTAAGAATCCCATTGGGGATAGAAACTACTGTGTTACTTGCTCTACATTCTTATGGATAGACTCTTACAGGTCAGCTAACCAGTCCTCATCACATCCGCAAAAAACGCACGAAATGGAATTCTCGTCGCTCGCGGTATCTGACCACTACCTCCGGTACTTAGCCAAAGCGGCATAATTTCTACATGCGGATCCAGCTAAGCATGGGGTGATTACCATCGTGATTGACCCTATATATTGTCATCAAGC
This sequence comes from Aeromonas sp. QDB63, assembly GCF_027707425.1. Lineage (NCBI taxonomy): Bacteria > Pseudomonadati > Pseudomonadota > Gammaproteobacteria > Aeromonadales > Aeromonadaceae > Aeromonas > Aeromonas sp. QDB63. The sequence continues at coordinate 219,745 of NZ_JAPCIS010000004.1, read as the reverse complement.
GTACCTAATTAGATGGCAATCCAAGCTTGTCAAAGAACGCACGGTTACGTTCCTTGGCCGCCTTTACTAACTGATCGAAACTAATCACTTCTATATATGCATGAGATGGCTCGTTATACCCAAAATAACCCATCCCATCAGATGTTATTCGCAAATTGGCTCTACGGCAGCGACGATGCATGGATTCAGTGAGGTCACAAAGCACATAGCAATACCCGGGGATATCCTTGTTCCCGGGTATCGGGCGACCGGATTTTGTCGTTACTTTACCCTCTCGTATTCGCTCTAAATAACCAAGCGCTTGATCAATCGGGTCTTTATCTTCACCTTCACGCATATCGTTGCGCATTGGACGTTTGATTTCGACCACGGTGATAGATGCTAAGGGAAAGCTATTTTGATCATTAACAAGCAGCGGGTTATCAAACACTCTTAGGCTGAGTAAATCTGGTTCCTTTGTCGAATCATTACCAGTAATCGGCATCGCATTCAGAGTTTTGTCGGAAGCCAAATAGTTGTGAAATGCTAAACGTTCGTCGATCAACCATAGATTACAAGAATCCAGTAAAACCTCGCTAGAATCTTTGCGCATTGGCATGATTAGCTCATGAATTATGTCTTCTCGGGCATACTTGCCATCATCCAGTCGCTCGATGGATTTTTGCAGTAGATCAATAATGACCTTTCGATGTGATACGTAATTGGCGAGGTCTGATTTTTTCAGATCTTCAGCTTTTCGCAGATACTGGCTTAGCCGTTCCTTGTATTCCTCTACATGCTCCTCATTTTGAGGTTGCATGATGCCATGACCCTCGCTTATTAACTGTCGCTCGACCTCATACCACTGAGCATGTAGATGTAACTCTAAGTCTTTGTCCGATTTTTCTGGGTCAACAATGAGCTGTTCTTCTGCTACATAGTGAGCAATAGGCCGGTATCGCGGTGCATGATAGTCAATAAAATCATCGACTCGCTTGCGACCCGCCGAGACATTTTCAGCCAAAACATCTTGCAGATATTCTTTAGTGCGTGCGAGCACTGCATCGCGAATATCTTTAAAGCTTACTTCGTTGAGCATGTCCTCTACATTTTCAGTAATATAAAAAGAGGTGCGCTCGCTGCGTACTCGCTCATCGAGGTAGCCTGAAGATACGTAACAGGTATAGGTAAATTCCCCTGATGCATCAGATATTTTGCCGTATAAGCCGGGAATTTTTCCTTGAATAGATTCTTCTTTAACTAATCGATTAGCGGCACACAAGGCTAACTGATGCTTTTTATTTACCGATGCACGAAACTTGATGTGAGTTAGGTCGAACGAATAATCGCGGAGCTTAATGGTTTCGAGAAATGCACTGGCGTGCATATGTTCTTCGAGCAAGAAATCCAGTTCGAAAATCTCACCAGCGTCTTCGACTTGTACATTGGGTGCACTGCCTGGACGAACAAAGTACCAGAGCACATGTTCAAGTAGCTGATTAGCTACTGTTAGCCCTTTGGTTGGTACCTGCTTTCGATAACTTTCATCAAATCCCACCAGTGTGATTTGAGTACCTGACTGCTTCTGGGTAGCTACTTGAACATTTTCACCGTGGACACCTGATTTATCATTAAAGCGAAATACACGTTTTTTAAGCTGGCCATCAACATCGACAAAATGGCTTTCTACTTCGACTAGATCAAACACCTTCAACCACATCAAGCGGCCGACACCTCGGCAGCCTTTGTCAATTTTATGGTCGGAATCCAGTGTTTCAAATGACTTAAAGTTGGTTTCATCAAAACCACAACCATTGTCAGTGATGGTGAAACCTAAAATAGGTGGTAGCGATTTGGCGTCGAAATCTAGACTCCCCTGCGTAGCACGATTGATGCGAAGAACAACCTGACCATTATCGCTACTACCTTTTTCTTCAATCGAGTGAATAGAGTTTACAACCGCCTCAAACACTGGCATCAGGCCGTGGCTCTTTGGTAAAAACGTATTGCGTAAGCGACCTTTGAGATTGGTTTGTAAACTCATATGCCCTCCTTAGAGCTCACCTTTAAAGGCAGAATTGAGAATTGATGCTTTGAGTTGGCACAAAGTCGCAATTTCTGCTGTTACTTCAGCTTCCAAATCACGGCTTTTACTTACTAATTGCCCAACTTTATCAACAATATTATTCTGCATGTTTTTACTTGGAACAGGGATAAGGTATTTTTCCAGCGCTTTCTTGTTTACCCCTGACTGTCCAGCAGCCCGTTGAGAAATACCAATAACATAGTTTTGTATTGACGGTGACTGAAGGAACCAGAATAGGTAGTCCTTTGTCAAAAAAGCTTCGTTAGGTACTGCTTTCATCAAGGCAACGTTATAAGCACCATCAAGCCCTCTCAGTATCTGAAACACTGGCGGCCCATAGCGACCAATCATCACATCATCTTTCGTACAAAATTTCTTCGTTGATGCACTATCTACATAGACAATATAATTGTCGCTTTTATAATCACGAATCTGAATTAGCCGAACATAGCCTTCTTTCTGAACATCAGAAAACTGTGATTTTGGCGGCTGAGATCCACCGATAAAATCAACCACCTCCGTAAGTGGCACAGAGTCGCAATCTGACAGTTTAAAAAACTCATCCAATACGCTGTCAAACAGTTGTTTGGATAAAGCTAGCTTGCTATACAAAAGCTCGATGGATGTATCGATGCGAGAGAGCAGAGCGTCAAGCTTTTCGACAATGCGTTTCTGTTCTTCGATACTCGGAATCGGGATTCGAGCCTTTTTAAGGTTTCCATCAGTAATAGCGGGATATGAAGCACCACCGACATAGGGTTCAATTTGCGCTTGCACAAAATCTGTTGTGACATAATAAAATAAATAAGAAGGTAAAACCTTTTCATTCGCTCTGAGAACACAGAATCCTGTCGATGCTACTGGTGAGCTATATTCATCCCGAACCAACGCTATATTTTTCAAGTTGGGTCGTGTTGTGGCAAATATCACGTCATTTAGCTGTATATGCTTTTTCGCTCGTGATGGAGCATCTTTTCCTAAGATTTCTTTTGGGGCTGTAATCGTAAACCGATCACGATCCACTGAGGATATGTCAATATACGTCCATAGCTGATTCGCACTTTTTAATGGGTTCAAGTTTTCCGTTTTAACAACAACATCTGCTAATTGTTGCCACTCCCACCCATCTGGCAACTGATATAAAACCTGCTCCATTGTTATCTCTCCGCCAAAAGGTCTGCAATTTCATCCAAGAGGCTAGATACCAACTTTTCTTTGATTCGGATCTGTTTGAGAACATCACTTGGTGATAAATGTTCGGCATCTTTTTGCTTGGTCGGGTTTTTTGCCGATAGATCATAGTCTTCAGCCAGCTTACTGGCAGAGATAGTCCACGAACGTTCGGTCGTTTCACGGCTGTTATACAGCTCAACAAACTCTTTTAGGTGTTCGTCGGTAATTGGTTTATTTTTAGTGAGCTTTTGCTCAGGCTCACATTCGTAGTACCACACATCACTGGTGCCGCCACTGCGCTCAAAAAACAGTACGTTGGTTTTAACGCCCGAATATGGCAAAAATACCCCAGAGGGTAGGCTTAAAATGGTATGCAGGTTAAAATTTTCCAGCAGTTCCTGTTTGACTTGTTTAAACGCACTGTTGGTTTGGAACAGCACGCCTTCTGGCACTACGATGGCTGCCTTGCCGCCACTTTTTAAGGTTTTCATAAAGTGCTGCAAAAATAGCAATTCAGTCGCATTACTCTGGATAGGAAAGTTTTGCTGAATTTGTGACTTCTCTTTTCCACCAAATGGTGGATTGGCCAGAATAATGTCGTAACGATCTTTTTCCTGAATATCACGGATATTCTGGGTTAAGGTATTACCCCGGAATAGATTAGGTGATTCGATGCCATGCAAAATCATGTTCATCATACCCATCACGTAAGCCAGTGAGGTTTTTTCAAAGCCAAAGAAGGTATCGCGCTGGATAAAGTCCCATTGCTCGGTAGAAAGCGCACTTTTTTTGGCTTTTAAGTGGTCAAAGGCTTCAACTAAAAATCCGCACGAGCCCGCGGCTGCATCGTAAATGGTTTGCCCAGCTTGTGGATCAATGACCTTGATCATAGCGCGTACAACTGGGCGCGGCGTGTAAAATTCACCCGCATAACCACCGGCATCGCCCATATTTTGCAATAAGCCTTCATAGACTAACGAGAGCTCAAACATTTCATCACTGGACTGGAAATTAAGCGTGTCGATAATATCCAGCACTTCACGCAAGGTATGGCCAGAAGCAACTTTGTTGTCTAAATACTGGAAGATAGCACCAATTTTATAGGCGAAGGATTTTGAGTCTGAACCAGAAACAGTCGAATTGGCAAAACCTTTTAAGTAAGGAAATAACTCATTATTAACGTAATCGGTTAAGTCATCACCCGTGCGAACTTTATTGATGTCTAGCTTGCCATCAGCATTTTTCGGGCATGCCCAATTTGACCAACGGTGCTCTTCGTCCAATACCGGTTGATAATATTTACCTGACAGTACTGCTTCATCTTCTTTTTCAGACTCGTAATCGTCCAAAAACTTTAAAAACAGCACCCAAGATGTTTGCTCGGTATAGTGCATGGCACCACTGATGCCATCATCGCGGCGCAGTATGTCGGTAATTCTGTCAATTTTTTGTTGTAATGACATGACTTATAGTTTTCCGATAATAAAATTGTACATATTGGTAATGTCCCCGCTGATTTCTTCTGGCGGAATCAGGTCGATATAGGCTTGGAGTTTGTTAATGTCGAGTCCTATACCCTCGGTATTGATCAGAGGATCAATAACATTTTTGGCATTCAATCGACGGATATCGTCGTTATCACCTGGATTATTTGGCTGTAAATGATTTCGCTGTGCAATATCAGGGTTGTTGATTGCAGCGAGCACGTTGTAATGCGACAGTGCTGTATGCGAAAGCAAGTAATTTTTTATTTCGCGGCGTTTCCACGCAAGTAAATAGGGTGTTACCCTCATACCTTGAGGCCAGTGAATAGTATTCAGCAAGTCACGGTACACTTGCCCGTTCACTTGAACGCCATTGGCAGCATTCCAGTCCAATGCTGCCTCATCCCGATCACAAATCATAAAAATGTGGGTTGTAATCAAAGGGGATTCGATTTTACTAAGGCCGTGTAGCCAATCAATCTTGCCTTTGCCAAAGGTTTCGTTGGCAGTAGCGTAGCTGGATGACTTTTTCATGGCATGCACAGTGGCTAGTCGGTTTACGTCTAACCCCGCACGTGATGCGAGTTTAGTAAAGATAATCCAGTCGTTATAGTCATCTAGTAAGGCAATGTTTGGCAACTTGCCACACACTTCAAATTCAACGGATTTGGCACGAGAAAGTACACTGAGTCGGCTGATCAGTTGCTTGATTTTGTTGTCTTCATTGATGCGTCCACGTTCCACGACTTTCAGGTGCTCGATGCGGTTTTCTTTTGCTGAAATGGAGTCCAATAAATGTGTAGTGGTAATAGCATTGCCTTGTATGCCGTGTAGCAACGACCATAGCTTTTCTACATTTTTGTAATGCAAGTGTGAGTCTGCTTCATCAAACAGAAATAGTGTATTCGGCGCATCAAATAGGTCTATCAACGCGTATAAAAAGAGCAACTGGTATTCACCATCGCTTAACTTGTCAAGCTCTATTCCATCTTTAAAAACGAGCTTGTAGCCTTGTTTATCAATGAAGTAATCATTGTCAGCTGCTTGGGTAAAAAAACTCACTTCAGGATCAAAAGCCGTATTTTGAGCCTGAGCATTTGCCTCACCGGCTTCTATACCTTCTTCACCTGCTTGTGCTTGTCTTGCATAATCGAACGAGACATCGATGAGTCGGCTTGCAGGTATTTCAATAATTCGCTTACGCAGTGGTTGCTCAAACTCATAGTCTCTAGAGTGAAAAGTGCTAATAAAGCTGTCTAACGAACGGAAATATGGCGTATTTCGTAGTGTATCAACTTCGCCATTTTCTTCACGCCTCAGGGCGTCCTGAACTCGTTTGACGTAGTTTTTATCAATTTTGAATGCGCATTTTAAGCAAGTAGATTGGTCATCACCTCCAAGCGCCGATTCAGTAACATAGCCTCGTTCGCGCAAAAATGAACGAACTTTGCCACTACGCTTGGTCGCCGTTGCAAGGAAAATGAGTAATTTAGACCAAGGCTTGTCAAAGTACAGGCATTCCAACCCCAACCCTCTACCCGCTTGACGTTCGCGTTTTAAGTAAATACCAAACTTTTCAGAGTAGTTCTCATTCTGCCCTGAAGAAAAGCACACCACATTTAGGTGGTGATGTGCGCGCTTGTTTAACCGTTCTTCAAATACTGACTGCAAGATGCTGGATTTACCGCTGCCATTTTCACCAATTAAAGTAGCAACCTTATTGATGTTTAAGGTTTGTGGCTGGTCGTGCAGCGGGTTAGGTGCGAGTGTTAATTCCATTTCAATTCACATGATAAAGCTGTTGTTGTAATTTTTTAAAAGCCGCCAGTAAATAGGCCGGCTTTCCACCGAATGCTGTTGAAGCGTCTTTCACTGTGCCCAACCCTGATAGCTCGATGAGAGCAGGTAAGCGTTCGCGTGATAACTCCGTGCTGCCGGTTTGCTCATAACGATTGAGTACAAAGTGCAAAAACTGCTGTGCCTTTTCTTGCTGATATTGTTTAAAGAAAGAGCTGTTAGTACGAACTTGCTCAGCGCGAGCTTTACGGGTTGCCATGGGCTGTTCAAAGGCTAAAAAAGCCAGCAGATCGAAGATATCACACTCTTCTGCTTCAAACATGCGTCGCAGTATGGCGAGTTGCTCTTTATCAAAGCCTGCTTGAACGAGTTTGCCGAGCAAGATTTCGCGCTCGTCGGGGTCTGACCATATCTGCCGCAATTCCTCAATCGATTTAAACAACCCTGGCAATTGGGTGATCAAGCGCTCAACAAATTCTTGCACCGTTAGAGGTTTGCCGTTTTCATCGATATAACGGGTTTCTACATCAATGACTTTCAGTTCACGGTGTTTGCCTAGCTTTACTTTCAATCGAGGTTTTGACTCGCACGGTTCAGGCTCTGGGCCATCTGTTCCTCCGGGTGGCTCTGGTGTGTAAGGTGGTGTTGTTGGCTCACCAATGCCACCTGGCTCTGGTACTTCAGGCTCTCCATCCCAATCTTTGTCATAAAATTTATTGGTTGCACCACGAAAATCAACAATCGTGAAATAGTCTTTGCCATCAAAAACACGGGTGCCGCGACCGATGATTTGTTTAAACTCCACCATTGAGCCGATGGTTCTGTCCAGCACTACGTTACGCACGTTGCGGGCATCTACTCCAGTGGTTAGCATTTGCGATGAGGTAATGATGGTAGGGATGTCTTTGTCGTTATCCTGAAACTTTTCCAGAAGATCGCGGCCAACTTTGCCTTCATCACTGGTTACACGCACACAGTAATGTGGGTCTTTCAGCTTTTTGTGTTTGTTGATCATGTCACGCATGGTAAGTGCATGATTTTGGTTTTCGCAAAAGACGATAGTCTTTTCTAGTGGATTGATATTGTCCAAAATAGCTTTTGCGACCAGTTCGGTACGTTCATCTACGACGATTTTTTTGTCGTAATCTGCAACCTGATAGACATCTTGCCCTGACTCACCTTCGATCACTTGGTCATCTTTGGTTAGCACCAGCTCATCTAAGTTGGTGCGTACGCGTTTGACACGATATGGCGTTAAGAAACCATCGTTGATGCCATCTTTTAATGAGTATTCAAAAGCGGGGGAGCCAAAGTAGTCGTAGGTATCCACGTTAGCTTCACGTTTTGGTGTAGCTGTTAGGCCGACATGTACCGCACTGCCAAAATGATCAAGTATGACTCGCCAAGAACCTGTCTCATTGGCACTGCCACGGTGACACTCGTCAATCATTACAAGGTCAAAAAAATCACTTGGATACGCTTTGTAATAGCCTTCAATATTCTCTCGCTCAGCAATGGCTTGGTAGATAGCAAAAAAGATATGCGCATTGGTTGGCACGACTCCGCCACGCTTGCGTACCTCCTCACCATTTATTTTGATGAGATCTTTTTCGTATGGGTTGAAAGTGTTAATGGCTTGATCGGCCAAAATATTGCGATCCGCTAAAAACAAAATTCTAGGCCTACGTGTACCCGGAGATTCTTTGTTCCAACGTGACTGGAACAATTTATGGACGATTTGAAAGGCAATAAACGTTTTACCTGTACCGGTCGCCAGCGTTAACAGCACTCGTGGCTTACCTTTACCAATAGCATCTGTGGCGGCATGGACCGCTAATTCTTGGTAATAACGCGGCTGCATTGCGCCTTCTAAATGAAAGGGCACATTACGAAGTTGCTGGCCTAGATCCGAATTAACACCCGCGTAGCGGTTTTCAAGCTCTTGTGGTGTTGGATAAAACTCGATGTAGTCGCCTTTGCCAGTTTCTAAGTCGAACTCATAGGTTTGTTTGCCATTGCTTGAATAGACAAAGCGAACGAGTAGCTTCTTGGCATAGTCGATGGCTTGTTGAAGGCCTTTGGTTGGGTGCTCAGATTTTTTTTTTGCTTCAACAACTGCAAGGTAACGATTGTCTTTGTGGAGCAGATAATCGACAAAACAACGGCGACCACGGGCTCCAGCGGCAAGCTTGCGACCATCGGTAAAGTAGTGCTCCCGAATGATGTTGCCTGGATGCCAATGTGCGGCTTTTAATGCTGGATCGATGTAGTTTGCTCTGGTATCTGCTTCTGACGACATATCGTCACTCCTTTATGCTTTTTAGCTTTGGCTATCGCTTGGCACTTTTTCCAATATGTCGTTCAATGGGCAGTTAAACAAATCGCATAATTTATCTAATGCCTCTAAATCCACCTTGAGCGCGGTTTCTTTGTACAGTAGCGTGATAGTGGTACGGCTTATGCCGGTTTCTCGCATCACGTCGCTAATGCGCATTTTTCGTTCGCCCATTAAACGGGCAAGGTGGCAGCGGATCATGCTCTCTCCACGGTCGTATACATCACATTTGCGTTTTATTGCATTGGAAAATTCAAAGCCAACGTATTGATTGGTGTTTGATTTTTAATCGTTAATGCTACGAGTAATCACTGTTGCCAACAGTATCACGATTAGGGTTTTTATCAACTTATTTGAGTTGAAGCGTAATTTTTTAGAGTGGTGAGGACAGATTATCAGTCTGAGGAAGCTAGGTTGCCGTGATCATGACAAAACGGTACGGTAGCATGGCTTGAAATTTATGCTCTATGCTACTGATATTTTTTGAGACCGCAGTAGTCAGATGCCATCCCCCCATAAGGACCTTGGTGCATAATTCCTAAGCAGAGCGGACTTTCTCCAAGCACCGGTTGTGCTCAGATGCTCTGCTGCCGAGCTGAGGACCGTCACCACTTCGTTTCGCGGCGCCCCCTCTCCCACTATGCCGCATTCTGATTGTGAGGCCACGCTAGAAGCCGTTTGAACCAACCACTTGGCAAACCGTCATGACTAGTTATGGTCGCACTTCCTGGCCCGCTCAACCGCTTCTCGCCGGTTGATAACAAAACCCCTCTACTGATGACAAAAGCCCATCGCCAATGATGGATCTTGCGAAAAACTGCCTACCAACCAATTCGTCACGCCGTGTCGCGGCCTGTTTGGATAATCCGCGACACGGTTATTTCCCTTCTGTGATGGTATGCACGAACACGACAAGATTGCTCAGCGCCTCGGTATGCTCCTCACCCGCCTGTACAGCGGTGAGAAGCTGCACCTGAGTGATCTGGCCACCGAGTACAACGTCACCGTGCGCACCCTGCAGAGGGATTTCAATCAACGCCTCAGTTATCTACCGATAGAGCATCGCAGCCAGCAATACTGGCTGGATCCTGGGTTTCTCAATCACAAGAGCGATGGAAAGCTGCGAAAGCTGGCCGAGCAGTTGGGTATCACCGACCTGTTCCCCCGCGCCAGTGAACATCGTCTGGGTCAGCTGCTGGACAGAGGCAATCCAAGCCTCTTCGCCATCAAGGGGTTCGATGGTCAATCAGCCGACTCACTCATTCACCAGATACCGGTATTAGAGCAGGCACTGACCCACCATCTGCAATGCTGGCTCATCACCAAAGACCAGCGCAAGCAACTGTTTAACCCCTATCAGCTCGTCAATTACAAGGGCACCTGGCACTTGGTCGGCGTCAGAGAGGGGCGGTTGCAAGCCTATCCGCTGAGCTCCATCGCACTGGTTGAGCTATCGCAACAGACCTTTACCCGCGATGCGCTCATTGCGCGACAAATCGATACCGACCCGACGCTCTGGCACTCCGGCATGATTGAGGTGCTGCTCAAGGCCAATGCCTCCATCGCCATCAACTTTCAGCATCGCCCGTTGCTGCCCGAGCAGGAGATTGTCAAAACCCTGGATGATGGTTCGCTGTTATTGAGCAGTCGTGTGCTCGATGCCAATCAAATTCTGCCCGTCATCAAATCCTGGATGCCGGGGCTCACCGTGATCTCGCCCGGTTTTATCCATGAGCAGATCGTCCGTGATTTACGCCATTTATTGGCCCTGATGAGTCAGGCTCCGCCCTGACCCATTTGTGACAAAGATCCCAGTTTATACATCTGGCGACAGCGCCTGACATGCCGCGACACCACCTGTCGCCGCTGTTTCACATTGTCGTCAACCATCCCGCAGTCGATATCCAAGGAGTAATGCATGAACACCATTAGCCTGCAAAAAGTGACCGACAACACTCTTTGCTCCACCAGTCCCTATGAGCAACTCTTCGATCATGTCGCCGCCCATTTGCAAGCTCAGGGCGGCACGTTAAAAACCATCGAGCGCACCCAAGGCAGGATCGAAGCCGCATGGAAATATGGCTTTAACCCTTTCGGGTTGCGCATCACCGTGAATTTCGCCTCCCAAGGTGATGAGACCATCCAGCTCACCCTCAATGGCTCGTTTGTCGATGCCATCGATACCTTCGGTGCCGCAAAGAAGAAAGCCCGAGCCATAACGGATGAGCTGTTGAAGCCTATCGATATCGCGGCATGGCCGATTAAAGAGGGGGCGGTATCCTCCCAGCAACCCTCTGCCACGACCACTCCCCCACAGGCACCGCTAAACGGCGCAAACGCCGTTGCGCACCGTGGCAAGCGCAAGGGGCTCACCGCTGTGCTCGCATTCTTGGGCGGCGGCATTGGTCTGCATAAGTTCTACACCGGGAACTGGGGCTGGGGGCTTATCTACTTAGCGCTCTGCACCACCGGCCTTCCCCTGGTCTTGTCCGTGATCGAGTTCATCCGTGTGTTGTGCCTGACACAGGAGGAGTTTGACCGTCGCTATAACTACCGCCCCATATCCGCGTTTTCATGGGTGTGGTGAGGAGCGCCTTGTATGAACATAAAAACTGCAGTCGGTTTACTGATGCTCTGCTCGACAGGGGCTCAGGCTGGCTTGCTCAGCCTGCTGGATGTGGCAACCCTCAAGGAAAGCGAGCTGGAGATGTGCCCGAACATCTCCGTCGAGAAGATGGTCAACAGCTTCTTCGAAGATCCCGAGTGGACTGGCGGGAAAGCGGCAGATGGTCGGAAGTTAGTGAATGTCAGCGGCACCATCACCTATGCCAGTCAGCCCGCACGGGCCATGGTGCAGGTCTGGATGCAAGACGATGGTTTTTCTGTGGAGGCGCTGGAGATTAACGGACGACCCCAGCCAGAGGGAATGCTGGATCTTCTGCTGGAGAAAATGTGCCAGAGCGCCAGAGGTGCTGACCATGCCGTGGATCCACAGCAGCAAGCCGTGGTGCTGCCGTTCACGGGAACCCGGTACTTCAACTTCGGGGGTGAAGGTGGGACTCAACAATCCATCACTATCGCCCCCAATGGACGCGTCACATTGAGATCCCATGGTGCGACCTCTGTCTCTGTCGATTATCAGGGCATGTATGAAAATCCCCTGCTGACCCCGGCGGGTAACTACCGCGTCCATGCCGACAAGATATATGTCACCGACGAAGGCGGAGACTTCCCCGATCCATCAGAGTGCGAGGTCATCGTGTGCGAGACAGAACTGTCTGCACCTTGATGTGCTGAGGCCGAAACACTGCGAAAATCGGACGGTACTCATAGCCTGGAATGTGGCACGGACGGCATAAACTGGGGGTCCTGTCAGTGATCCGGCACCATAGAGCAGAAAACGCAGAGGTCAGGGCCGGTCGGCACTGGCCTCTTTTTCACACAGCTTAGCTAAAACTGAGCAATCCTGACTAATGGCCGAGTCGCATCCCCTGATCCAGCTTCAATCGTCCATATGAAAAACCATCATCCTGCACAACACGCGTGAAATGCGCATTGCCGATTGTTCGTAACCATCTGATTTATTGACGAAGAAGTAATAGGTGTAACAGCGCCATTGGGGGTACACATAGTGTACTGGTCCAAGGCAGGAGCTGGAGAAGTGATGACCTGAGGGGAGGGATGATTTAGGAAGCAACGACATGGCAACCCACCGTAGTTGCTTGCTCTTCAATGCTATACCAGCACTTGAAGCGAGTTAAGGATCATGGATAATCAGGAAAAATACTATTAGAAGCTGTTATTCTCACCTTAGGATTTTTTATGCAGCACAAATGTCTAATTGATGATAACGACCCAGATATCGCATACGTTCTTGAAAATCACCCTGATTATTCCCCTGATCTCGTATTTGACGTCACTGGCGATAAAGTTACGTTAAAGAAGCAGTCCATAAAAATTTACGATGCAAGTAAAACTTCTCGCCTAGAGCAATACTACAACTTAGAGTTACTTAGTAAATATCTGCACTACCTTCATGCCGAAAGTGTTAAAAAGTCTAATGTACAGGGGGAAACCCCAAAAACCTTAATTTCTTTTTGCTTAAGCCTTTTTGGGGAAACTGACGTAAGAGAAAGTTTAACTGGAGAAACTAAACGCTTGTATGTAGCACTATTAGATGAGTTTGAAAAGTGCGACCAAATCTATAAATCAACAATGGATGCCTATTATTATCCTGAGGACAATGAACTCACTGAATACGCAACAAACCTTTCCACCCTGCTGATATCATTCTTAGATAGAGTAGACATCCCCTCGTATATTAAAGTTAATAGAATGAAAATAAAAGCGCACTTCGCCCGAGGTCTGTTTATTGAGCATGCGATTCGTGTGCTAGCTAAGATAGATGTAAACACTTCCACAGCCTACGCAATTGATAAAGCAGGGTTTATAGGAACTGTTTTTAGCATCGCAGCTTTCCAAGTTCTGGCAAAAATCGTCGACGAAGGGGAACAAGAAGACCACAGGTCTTGGATTAAATCTCCTGATGCATATGCAATTTTAAACATGAAGAACGCGCGATTCCAAGGAACAACAATAACTAACAGTGCAGTACGGAAGCTCACAAGAAACCTATACATCAAGTTAGTCATATATTATTTAGAAAGAAATTGGGATCACGTCTCCGCACTATACAGTACGCCAGGGAAGCCCTTTACATACACTATAAACAACCTATTGCTTATTTTGATAAGTATTTGTGATGATGTTTTTACTTGTAATAGTAAGACTCCAATCGACCCCTCTACTGGGCCGAAACTAGACAGTCTTACAACCCGGCATGAAAAAAGAGTGATGCTACGCACCCTTAATACGATTATCGGAAAATATGGACCACTCCTGCCTGAGCCCACAAATAATGAGAATGCCATTTAACAAAATGGCATTTCCTGAATGCATGTGATGTCAATGATGTAACCACCCCAGATGACCTAGCATCCTCCTTTTTCTGAAGGAGGATCTATGTCCATTACTAATCTGAAACTGACAAAACGAGCACTTGAGACCTTACCACCGCCAGCCAATGGCAAGCAGCAGGTATATCGTGATGCTGACGTAAGGCAGCTATACGTGTATCGGTACGCTCTATCTACGTCTTTCGTCTTCGACACAACCCATCGTTACAAACGGGTCTTCGAGACCATTGGCACCTATCCGCAGCTCTCCATACAAGAGGCCAGGGACGAGGTGCATGCGAGGCTCCATAAACTTGCCCGCAATACGTATCCCCTGGGACAAAACAAAACCCTCCAAGAGATCTTTGAAACCGCCTATCTCGACGATATGCAGTTGCATAAGCGCAATACGCAGTCAGAGCTGTCCAAGGTCAGAAAACACATCCTGCCGGAGTTTGGAAGCTGTCGTCTAAAAACACTGGATCGCCAAACCATTTTGGCCTTCCAAAGGCGACTTGCTGAACACCTCAAGCCTGCCACTGTGAACAAGATCTTGTCTGCCCTGTCAAGGATGCTGACCTTGGCCGTGGAGCACGGATACCTCTCTGTCTCACCGATGAATGGGTTACGGCAACTCAAGGAAAATAATGAACGCAAGCGGATCCTGAGCCTTGATGAACGGTCACGTTTTATCGATGCATGTTATGCCCAAAACTCGGAAGCAAGTCGGTCGCTATTACTGTCTCTCTATACAGGGATGCGAATTGGGGAGGTGTGCTCCATAGAACAAGCCCACTTGCGCCTCGATGAGGCTTACCTGATCCTGCCTACGACCAAGAATGGATTACCTCACCAAGTGGCCCTGACGTCTCATGCCATCAGGCTCATCGAAACACAGCAACTACTGGTCAACAAACAGAGGTTCCTTTTCCCCTCCTCCCAATCCTCTTCGGGGTACATGAGCTACCCACGGCATGCCTTTCAGCGGATTTGTGCTGCAGCAGGGATCAGTGACCTTTGCATTCATGATCTCCGCCGAACCTTTGCCACGGAACTGATGCTACAGACGGGTGACATTGCCATGGTTGCACAGGCCCTGAACCACTCATCACTACAGATGGCGATGCGATATCAGCAACGCACCACAACCCACTTACTCCCTCATATCAATGCCGCTCAACAGCAATGGCTCTCTGAAGACATACCACTGCCCACAGCGTGTTGCAGTTGAGTTGCGCGGAATATCACCAAGACCCATTCGCAGCCAAAATGCACAAAATTCCGCAATGCATGTGTTGTCAATGCTTTGGGGGGCCAACTTCTGAATACTGCAATCCAGTCGAACGAACGGCACAAACGAGAGGTTGCGATGGGCGATGTACATATGTTGACACGAAGCGAACTAGCTATGCGGTGGCGCGTCAGTAAAAGCACCATCGATAAGCAGATGATCATCGCCCCTGAGAAGCTCCCCCCGTTTGTAACCATCGGTCGGCAAACCCGGTTCCCACTAAGTGAAGTGGAGAAGTGGGAACGTAAACAACTGCAAAACCTAAATTAACAACCCTAACTACAGGAGGCTCTCATGAGCACAAATAACACCCAACATGCTGCTGTCTACCAAATCGTAGGTGCATTCATCAAAGTAAACGGTCGCTTCACGCACCTCGACACGATAAGCCGCGTTGTTCAAATTCAACTAAATGACCCAGAACAGCCACATGCGCTGATGGCATGGTCCGACAGTAGTCTTTTCCCGGCCATTATGCACAAAAGTCGTGACCCTGAAGAGATAGCAGAACGCTTCAAACAGGTGTCCAGCCTTGTGCTCAAGCAAAAGAAGCACAAATTCATCCACGTCGACAAGCTGTTGTTTGCTAAAGATATTATTGCCAACATTTCGTCTGTTGTTGATGAAGAGCGCGTATTGCTCAGCATCACTCCGCAGATAGTGGATGCCAAAGCGACCTGGATCACCTACGACACGGAAGAAGAGCTCGATGAGGCCCTAGCAAAGATCGAACAGCAGTTAGCTAACTAACTGACCCCATTCAACCAAGGGCCTCTAAAGAGGCCCTTTTTTATGGAAAAACAACCATGAGTATTCACAACCAACCGCCACTACAGAGCGGAACTGCAGTTGCTATAGATTGTCCCATCAACGACAGCCTCTTTGCATTCCCAGAACCGGACGCAATGACCGTCAACGAGGATTATGCACAGCCTGACATCGGTTACGAGCAATTAGAATTGGCTCGTTCTATACAGCTTGCGCTTGATCCCAGCACCTACATCCTGGACTCAAGAAACGCCGTAGATCCCATAATGCGCGGGCAGAGTGCGTCCGCCGAAGAAGATCTGTTGCTGAAAAAAGCATTGACCCGATTGCGAGCGGGGGAAACGGTCACCCTAGCAAAGGGGGAACCCATCCACATCGGTATTGATAGCGAATATGTCTACGACCCCAAGACCAAGCGCAATGTCATCCTGTCATATCAATTCCACGTGATAACTGAGTTAGGGTCCCACTCGGGAATCATCTATCCCAAATCCGGGAAAGTGAGTGATCGGTTAGAGTTTGACCCGTTCATAGCCCGCATCGTCATCATGTGTAAAGAAAAAGGGATCATCACGAAATGGCCCAAAAAGATCTATGTCTATGCCCATTTCCTTCGCGCTGACCTGGCGTCCTTTAGTGATTTCTTCCGCAAGAAAACGAAGGTCAGCGGTATCCGCAAGACCGTGACGACAATGACAGAAACCTACGGTGTAGATATCAAAGCATTGCTGGCACGCAGGGCTCAACCTGAGCCGATGATCTTGAAAGATTCACAACGCAAGAAACACATGACTCTGATTGCCTTTGTCGACACGATGCTACATACCCCCGGTGGAACAGGGTTGGCAACGGTAGGCGAGATGATCGGAATCCCCAAACTCTCCATCCCAGATGGGTATTCCATTGAACGCATGGATGAACTCTTGGCCGGGGACAAATCGGCCTTTGAAGCCTATGCGCTTCGAGATGCAGAGATTGCGGTTAAGTACGGGCTACGCTTGCATGAATTCATTAAACAGCACGGCCTCACTCGACTACCAGCGTCCCTTGGGAGTCTGAGCTGCAGTATGTTTCTAAAGTTCCTCCGAGATCAGGAATATGACCAGCACCAATTGCTCGGAACAGAAGTGGTTGAACGCTCACGGTGGAATGATAAAGAAAGTCGACTAACCTCCCAAAAGCTGCGTCAAATGATGTCGCTTGCTAGGACTTTTGAGCCATTAGCTATCGATTGTTACCACGGTGGCCGTAATGAGAGCTATTGGAATGGGCCGACGCCGGTTTCCAGCTTCTATGATTTTGACTTGAGTGGTGCCTACACCACAGCCCTCGTTGATCTGTTCCCACTAGATTATGGAAATGCTCGACTAACTAGTAACCCAGAAGATTTTCGAGGTCATGTCCTCGGGCTAGCGCGTGTCAGATTCTCCTTTCCCACTGGATTACGCTTCCCCTGCTTACCGGTCTTTGATGAGAAATATGGTTTGCTCTACCCCCTCAGTGGTGAGTCAAACTGCACTGCACCTGAAATCGAGGTTGCTCTCAACATGGGATGCCAAATCGATATCATTCAGGGGATCATTATCCCTTGGTGTGACGTGGAAGTTAGTCCGTTTGAATCTTTCGTGTCCTTTGTCCGAAAGATGCGTAAATCCTACACAAAGAAATCATGTGACGAGCTGTTGTGGAAAGAGATAGGCAATTCTGTCTATGGCAAGCTAGCACAAGGGTTACAAGGTAAAACCGCCTTCGATACAACAACCGGGTTGAGCAAGAAAATTGACCGTTCTGCCATTACTAATGCGTATTTTGCCGCTCATACAACGGGCATAGTCCGTGCGGTGTTGAGCGAGATCCTGGCCGCAATCCCGGCTAATAAAACCGTCATTAGCGCGACCACCGACGGGCTCCTTACAGATGCGACGTATGAAGAATTAGATCTGAGTGGACCGCTATGCCGTCGATTTCAGGCGCTTGGTGAACGGCTTGATGGCGACAGTTTTCGGATGCTAGAGCTCAAACACGGGGCTAACCAGCTGATTGCCATGAAAACACGTGGGCAACTGACGGCTATCCCTATGGAGGGTCAGCCGGATATCTTGGCTAAGGCCGGAGTCAAGCCTCCCTGCTCCAAAGATCAGCACCAAAACTACATGTTAGACCTCTATTTGAACCGTACACCTGGTCAAAAAGTAGATAGTGAACAGTTAGTCAGCATTTCAGAGATGTGGATCAATGAGTGTGATCTTGTCTCGATGACCAAGACCAAGACACTGAATCTTGAATTTGACTTCAAACGGAAACCTATGCAGCCATCCATGCAGAGCGTGTTAGGCAGTGAGCATATCTGCTTTGAGACGCAACCTTGGCCGACAGCCCAAGCCGCTATTGAAGAGCGCATTATCTTCGACAGCTGGCGCAAGAATCACTGTCTCAAAACACTCGAGGACTGGGGGAACTGGGAAGATTACTTAACCTGCAAGGGCTCGATGAAAAGCAACGTGATGCGTATGACGGATGAGGGTTCGCTTGGCATCCTCAAGCGGGTTTTCCTGCGTGCTTATACCCAGTCCGCCTTCGGTATGACGAAAACAATGGGCTACAGCGAGCTGGCCGAATGGCTGACGGTCAATGGCTGCCCAACCAGCGTGGATGACTGCAAGTCCGCCAAACGCGCCAAGCTGGTCGGGCAGTGTGTGCCGGTGACGACGCGCACCGTCCGCCTGATGCGGGTGATCCTGCAAGAGTGTCCAGGGATAGATCTGGGGGCGCTGTTCAAGCCCGAGGACATGCCTCAACTTCAAGGCCGGTTGAGCAACTCCAAGACCGAGATGGCGCAAATCGCGCTGGATGCGCCGAGCACGTGTGAGATAACAGACTGATTGATATAGCAATATCTGGTTGGTGTAATAAGGCGATTGGGGAAACAACTATTATGTTGCTTCCCCTTCTCTTTTTACTGGCAATGTGATGATGACGATGCGCGCCAGAACACGAATCACCAGAGCCGTTTTATACGACCAGTAGCCGGTCAGTATGACCCGTGGGCATGAATGGCAGCAACGCAAGGTAAAATAGCGGGATGGGTGATTAAAATCGCTTCTCGTGGAAATATCCTGCCGTCTGAGTACAACTGCCCCCCCGGCTTACCACAGGGTGAGAGCACACTAACCTAAAAAAAAATGAGCAGACAAAACAACATCAATCGGTATAAACGTTGCTGACTCCGCGGAGTAAAATCGAGTGCTATCTACTCTTGGCTTGTGTGTTCAATGAGCAACAATCGAGCTTATTACTTGATTTAACAAAGTGTGCTCCCTCCAGGGCTTGCCACGGCACAGTTACGCCGCCACTGCACCAGGTATCATAGACAGCAGTAATAGATGGCTGAGCACTAAATACTACTGCGCCTACAAGCAGCTCAATGAGCACAGAAGCAACGACCCGAAGCCTTACTCAACCATTCAGATTTATGATTCCTTCCCTGCGGCCTAACGGCTGACCAGTAAACAGTTTGCCACCAACTTATTTTGTTAATTTATAACTAAGGTTGAATGGCAAATCTGTTTTGAATGGTTGGTTAGGTATGGCAATCGAGATACACTCTAGCCGACTTGTGTTTCTGCAAATTTATTCTTAATATTCGCATGAAAAAATTTCCCCTTAGACTCATTCCCTTGGAATTCATACCAAAGACTTTCAGGAACATCGAAGTAATTCCAAATTACGCCGGATGAAAACTCAATTTCGAGAGTTGATGATGAATTATCATAGCCAATACTTTTTATCATAGATGAATTTACAAATTCTCTATCCATTGTTAGTCTCCTACATTCGTTGTTGACGGATTTTTGTTGCGACTGTTTTATAGTTTTCGTCAGACTGAGGGAATGAACTACTCCATGCTTCAATGAGTTTCGGGTCATCACTGGTTGGTCTAGGGGTATTTAGTTTAATCCGAACACGTGAAGGAATTCTTATCGCTTCGCCAACAACGACTGCCTCACCAATTCGAAGAGATGGCAGTAACGCCATTAAGCTATTCAAATTATCTGGTGCAGCAGAGGTAATTATTGATTGATCAGAAGAATTTGTAGACCTTAGAGCAATTATTGTACCCACTTGAGCCAGTATTGTGTCTGATATTTCAGATGGCCTCTGTGAAATAACCAATGCGCCTACTCCAAATTTCCTACCTTCTTTAAATATGCGTTCGACTGCAACCTTAGAGTAACTAGATGATTCATTTTTATTTAAATATGTGTGTGCTTCTTCATATGCCAGAAGGATAGGCCGTTGTTTACCGGTATATGCCTCGTTTCTTCCCCAAAACATACTGTCATAAATAACACGCGAAATCATTCCCACGGTTAAGTCTAGAATTTCAAAAGGAACCCCGCTTAAATCAATTATAGCAAGACGGCTATCACCTCCGATCCACTCGGCTAAAAGATTGTGAAGGTCCTTTGCTGAGTCACGAGTTTTATAGTCACCCGGATTAAACATGAAATCATAACGTGTGTCTTTTAACCTTGAGAACAGTTTCTTTTCATATGCATAAAACCCCATTCGCTTTGACTTGTATGGGGCTCCATTACCCATAGCATACGGAGTAAATGTAGCTGCGCATAACGTTTCAGGATTGCCTGGTGTCAGTATTGCTGCATTAGTTTTTGTTTGCTTATCCTCAGCTGTCTCAGAAAATGTTGCATTTAGCCACCAATTCATTTCGTGCCAAAGTAGACGTAAATCAAACGGGATCGGAGAATCTGCAGTCACAAAATTCGCATTTATATCACCCGCCTTTAGAGAGACATTCTTTTTTTTCTCTTCTGTTATCATTTCACGAAATTGTCGATACTCAGGTCGTTGATCATCGCTGGGTTTAGCGCCGACAAGAAAATATGACAGTTCATCAAAATTCATTAACCAAAAAGGTATATAGAGAGGATTAGTAGTATCATTTATTTTGAAAACCTTGGCATCAGGAAATGCAGAACTATACTCACCGTGTGGATCGATAAGAATTGTTCGTGATCCTTGGAAGTCATTTAAGATTGCTTTGAGAACGCTCACTGTGGCATTTGATTTCCCACTGCCTGTTGACCCTAAAATTGCTGAATGCCTTAGTACAAATTTGTGAAGGTTTACGTACACACTTAAATTATCAGAGGATGAATGTTTTCCAATTTCAATTGACCCATCATCCTTACTCCCATATATGGAATGTAAATCTTCTTCAACCACGAGATGAACTTCATCGTTTATGGTAGGATAAGTTCCAATTCCTTTCTCAAATTCTTCGTCGCCGATTTTCTCGCCTACAAGTTGTATACTTAAAAATCGAGAACCAAATCTTTCGCGAGTTAAATTCATGTCTCCATTACTTGGTGAATTACTCACGGACGCGACAATGCCATAAATTGAGATATTGCCGATGAGTATTTTTATAAATGTTCCAATCTGACCGATTTTATAAAGTCGACCATTAATAATAGGAGCCGCAGATGGAATTTTGTCAGAAATTTCGACTTCCACATTGCCTGAGTCAACACGGATTACTTTCCCCAAATAAGTGATATCATTTTCCATTGGCTACAACCTCGATACTCTCTCGCCGTCCTGAAGAACTAACCAAAAACTCTACTAATGAGTTAAAATCGCCAAGTGAACAGTATGCAGAAGGTACAACCCAATATTCTGCAGATGACTCTTTCGGTTTTAATTGTGTTGAATCGAAACTCCAGTCCAATAGAGCACCCGAAATAACACCTTTTTTAGGCCCAATGACTGTTAAATTAAAATAAGATGATGCTTGCGTGTAAATTCGTTCAACTTCGGCATCGGAGTACATAAAAACAATCATTGATAGCCTTAGGTTTTGTCTCAGTGCCCCAAATAGCACTTCATTTATATGCTCATCAAGAAAAGAATAACCAGATACAATATAAAGAAGCTCTCCACCATTCAAGAATGACTTTAGTTTATCAAAGTATGCAATAAATGGTTGTTTTCTTGAAGACATATATTTTTCACGTGAAGGATAGATAACTAATTCATCTTTGATTTTATCAATATCCTCAACTTTCCCGGTTCTAACAACTCTTTGCGGCTTACCATCAGGCGTGTTTTTCCAAAACCAGCTTAATGAACCATGAAGCTTCCACACTCTTATCCAATTACGAGTTAAATCTGAACCAGAAATTTGAGCATCTACACTCTCTTGTGAAAAAAAGGGCTCATACCCACCGACAAATCCATCAAAGTATGGTATTTCATTATCTTCTAGTGACTTTTCAATAATGAGATCATAATTAGGTGTAAATATCTCTTTAGAAAAATCTTTACTTTGAATATTTAGCCACGCTATGAATTTT
Organism: Aeromonas sp. QDB63; assembly: GCF_027707425.1. Lineage (NCBI taxonomy): Bacteria > Pseudomonadati > Pseudomonadota > Gammaproteobacteria > Aeromonadales > Aeromonadaceae > Aeromonas > Aeromonas sp. QDB63. Next base: position 197,500 of record NZ_JAPCIS010000004.1, on the reverse strand, counting down.
TTCATGGCTTTACGATTTGCAGTTTCCTCATAATGACTAATAATTTTATAAATAGATTTACAGACTGCAACATCGAATTCCTTAGCAATTACGCCACTAATGCCTAAGTATTCTTTTTTTTCATCTTCATCTGTAATTGATCTTATTTGACGTATACGATTAAGAATGTTTTCTATCGTAGGATCGGGGATATTTGTTTTTAGGTCTGTAATTAAGTTATCAAATACTTCTTTGTAGATTGATTCAGTGTCTGCTTTAACGAGATCTGTCAATGTTTTAATGTTCGGGACATTAAGGGCACAGGATGTGCCTGCTCCGAAGAAGAAACCAAAGTTTTTAGCGTAAGCTAATTGCATTTTGATTTCGCGAATCTCTTTTACAATGTCATGGTTGCTCATATTACCTCGGAGAAAAAGTATGGATACTGACACCAACCCCACTTTACCGTATATCTGCGTTGGTGGATGCCGCCTAGCATGAGCATCCCACATTCGACTTCATATCCATAAATCACGCATTATCAATGCATTAAACGAGTTCGTCGCTCTAACCGAACTGACAATCACGGCAGGTTTCCTTCCCCTCCAACCTTGGGACCTGTTCGACTCGCAACACGCTACCTCCCCAGGCTGTCGCTACCAGATTGCTCAGACCTCCAGTTGTGGACAACACTAACTAATGGTGCATAAGAGTCCTACCTTATCACCTCATTGAGCTGATGGACATTTGCGGCCATCACACAATGAGAAGATGCTCGAACTTTCTTTGTTGTCGATGTTCAATGGACAGAGACGCTTTGGGACAGACTGCGCAACCACCTCCTGTTGCATAAGAGGATAACCACATAACCAACTGATAATTAATGCAAATCATGCTTGGTGGAATAACGCTATTGGGGATACACATATATCTGTCTTTCTCCCTCCCCGCCGATGACAAAAAAACAAGCTTCCCAACCTCGGGCTGGGGATACTTGTTTTGGGGGTGGTGGCTGAGAGGGACACCTGAAACAGACGAGGGATGGACTAACCTACTGAGCCGCTGACCGGTTTTGAGTTGGGTTAGTCCATGGCTCCTTGCCCTGCATGGAAAGGTAAACTCCACAGCACCACTGCCAGTGCCGAACCGCCGCGGGTTCCTGTTCCTCTCCTGTCCGGTGCGACGGTTACGCAGCCACTGAGACGGTAAACACGCCCATCTGGTAGTAACTGACGAAGTTCGACTCCCACATCGTATAGAGCTCCCTGGCCGACGCTGGTCCCATCTGGCCGTAACGGAGCAGGTAGTATTCTTCGCTCAAAAAGTTGAAGTCGATCTCTTTGACCAACTCCGCCATATCATCCGGCCCCTGATAGCTAAAGTCTGTCACGTAATCGAACTGCCACTGGTCTCTACGCTTTAGCAGCCGTATTTCTACCGGATGAAAGCCGCCACGAACCGGGCCGTAATCCGGGTCTCGGAAGTTGAAGACCAGACTGGATTTTCCCTTCAGCACCATTCCAGATCTAACCAGTTCCAGATCCAGAATACTCATCAATGCCTGACTGACAGGCAGGGCAAAATCGCCCGCAAATGGGATCGTCATAATCACCTCAGATTGGTTGTTTGGGGGGGCTCACCCTTGGACAGGTGAGCACTATGCAGGGGTTATTCGATGGTAGAAGTTACGGTACAGAGCTCATTGGTTAGCGACCCCCAGCGCTCAAGGTAATCAGGCACCAGTTCGTGCAGCATCGGATTGCCGTCTGCCTTCTGGACCAACTTCAGCCCATCCGAACGCAGAATGGCTGATAAGAATCCGGCGTTATTGGCGCTGCCCCCTTTAAACAGTCGCTTCATGACGCTGGATTTGAACGGCTTGTCTGCGGGCAAAGAGCGCAACACATCGTCAATCGCCGACAGCGCAATCCACTCCTTGCTATGCAAACCCCCACCCTGATTGCCGGTGATTTTCAGGAACAGCTCGCCACTCTCTTCATGACGACCGATGGCATAGAAAATCAAACCTTCTGATCGGGCACTGAGTTTCTCGGCGGTATGGTTGAGCAAGGTGTGTATGGGTACAGGGCCGCCGGGCACGGAGTCTGCAGTGTCGCCGGGGCCAGGCCTGGCCTTGTCGGCGTCAGCCGCAAGGGCTGGCGAGAGGGGGTCGGCGCAGCCGCTTGCTCCGGATGTGAGTGGGGGCTCTGTGGTTGGCGCGGTGTCGGGGGTGTTTGATGCTGCTGCCGTGTTACTGACAGGTTTAGGGGTCTCTTCAACGCGGTTTTTACGGGGTCTTGTCATGATAGTTTCCTTACAACGTCATTAGATAACCGGAGATTGCGATCTCCAGTTCATCGCTAGATGGGTCATAGATAAAGGGTCATAGAAAACGCGATAGCGTGACAGGACCGGCTCCATCACTGTCACAGTGATCTCATTCGGTCTTTCGCGGATTGACGGTGGTGTGACTTAACCGGCAGTGCGGCTAATGCCGAGGTGATGACCGATAAATCATCCAGATAACCGGCAAATGGAATGGGATCTGGTACCACGTCGAACGGATTTACCAGATAAGCCAGCGCACCGATGATGAGCGCATAGCACCAGACCGGCAGATCGCCATCCGTGAGCAGGACATACAAGAGCACGGCCTTTTCCAACAGCTCCTTAATCCCCTTGATCTCTTTTAACTTGCGCATGATGTCGCTATGGCTGGGATTACTCATGGTTCATCGCCTCCAGGGTGGTGTTCAGCGGTGCATCTGAGTGGATCAGCAGGTAAATCCCCGCCCCCTCATCGTTGAGGATGGCCAGCAGCAGACGCCAATCTTCGGATATGGAGAGTTCTTGCTCCGGGTAACGCAAACCGAACATCACCTGATTCTGGGTATGCTGCGGTAAAACCTGAAATTCGCTGACCGAATCCCCCTGCTCGATAATGACCAGACTGCACCCGGTCTCGACCCAGAATGCCCTCGCCTCCTCTACTGATGAAAAGGGCTCGATAATTTGCTCCATGACCGAGACATGGAGTGCCGGGTAGGCCGCGAGCAATGCATCCTCCGGCCATTCCATACAAGTTTTCATCGTGTTTCTCTCCAATAAAAAGGCCCTTAAGCTCAGATGAACTTAAGGGCCTGGGAACTGTGAAATGTGGACCAACAGCCTATGTAACAGCGCTGTCTGGTTATTAATATCTGTTTATAAACAATACCTTTTCGGTCACTCCGCCTGGATCATAGACGAGAGACCTTCGCTGATATTGCGACTGCGCTCAGAAGTCAGCTTTGCATACCGCTGGGAGGATTGAATGCTGGCGTGGGCCAGTTGCGCCTTGACGTCATACAGGCTGTATTGACCGGAAGAGACCAAGGCACTGGCGACAGAATGGCGAGCCGTATGGAAGCAAACCTCATCGCGGTCTTCGATACCCGCTTTCTGCAACACCCGTTCATAGGCACATCTGGGTTCACCAATGGGCTTGCCCTGACATCGAATATGCTGGCTCGCGAACACATAGGGATTACCGGCTATTCTGGGGAGCTTCTCCAGAATATCGATAGCCAATGTGCTCAGGTAAATGATCCGGCTCTTGCCATTCTTGGTCAGGGGTACGAACAGTGTCTTATCCTCCCAGTTCACATGCTCCCATTTAGCGAGTAACACCTCTGATTTTCTTGCCCCCGTCAGATAGAGCATCGCGATGAAACTGCCTGCGGCTTGATTGCGGTCCTGCAATGCCACCTCAATGACCCGTTTCATCTCTTCAATTGATAGGAAACGCGTCCTGGCATTGTCCTCCTTCAACAGCTTGATCTTGGCCGCCTCGTTGGTGTCCAGAATGCCCCAGCGCACCGCATAGCTGCCCATGGTCTTTAACTGGGCCAGCACACGGTTGGCAGTACTCGGTGCGTAGGCCGTCTGCTGAGGGTTGTTAGGGTGAACCATCTCCGATTGCAACTGCAGGACATCCATCGCCTTGAGTTGCCGGTAACGCATGGCACCAAAGCGTGGTTCGATATTGTGTTTAAACCGCTGAATGTCGCTGCTGATCGACCGTTTACCAATGGTCTTGAGGTGCGGCAAAAAGGTCTGCCAGAAGAACTCCGACAGGGTGGGCTCTGTTTTGTAGCTGTCGCGTTCTGCTACCGGGTCGATGCCTTCTGCCAGCATCGCCTTGTACTTGCGGGCAATGGTCCTGGCTTGGCTCACATCGATATCACCGAATCGTCCCAAAGCGATGCTGCGCTTCTTGCCCTGGAGGGTATAGCGCAGTAGGAAACGCTTACTGCCCTGGCTTTTTCCTGACAAGAGTTTTAAGCCGATGACCTCTGTATCGGAGAACTCCAGTTCAGTAGCGCCAGCCTCTCGTTGTTGTGCGGGCAAAGCCTTGATGGCTGCATTGGTAAAGCGAAATTTGGTCTGCATAGATACCTCCGATGATGGGTTAGATCATGGGATTAATATCTGTTTCAAAGAGGATTCAATGCGGGTTTGGGAGGGGTGAAGACGAAGGGGTAACGGTGAGCGGCACTTGCTTCAGCACCAGAAACAGACCCCGGAAAAGTCCGGAGCAGTAGCCTACCAAACGTCCTTGGCTATGTTGGAAGACTGAGCAGGTTGTTCGCAACGAATTGCAGGAAGTAGTAAGTCGCTTAGACAAGAAATGGACAAGAAAGGAAAACTGACAGAGGGAAAACGCTGGGGAGCAGAAACAAAAACGACGCAATGAAGCGTCGTATCTGTTTAATCTGTAAGGCTTTTTTCTTCAATTTTAATGGTGCCCGAGGCCGGAATCGAACCGGCACGACGCGAACGTCGAGGGATTTTAAATCCCTTGTGTCTACCGATTTCACCACTCGGGCACCGCAATCGGTATCAAGCTCGCGTGGCGGGCTTGTCAATATGGAGGCACGTTCCGGAGTCGAACCGGACTAAACGGATTTGCAATCCGCTGCATAACCGCTTTGCTAACGCGCCATGCAAAAGAGAGGAACTCTCTATTGTCTGAATTTGGAGCGGGAAACGAGACTCGAACTCGCGACCCCGACCTTGGCAAGGTCGTGCTCTACCAACTGAGCTATTCCCGCATCGGTCTGGCTGACTGCCTGACTGTGAGAACGCATTCTAGCGATGTTCCCCGCCCAGTCAACCAAAAACATTTAATACGCTGATCGTTCGGGTGTTTTTTACCCTTGTCCCACACTTTTGGCGCTCATGGCCGTTTCTCGGCGCCAGTGGCAGAGAAACGGCCATCTTCCCGTCGGGACTAGAACCGGGAGTGGTAGCTGAGATCGCCCCAGGCGGCCTTCATGTACTGGAACATGGACCAGAAGGTGAGCACGGTGGCCACGTAGAGCAGCACATAGGCGAGCCACACCATCCAGATGTCGTATTGCCAGATGAGGCCGGTGAGCGACACCATCTGGATCATGGTCTTCCATTTGCCAATCCAGCTGACCGCCACCGAGGAGCGCTTGCCAAGCTCGGCCATCCATTCACGCAGGGCGGAGATGATGATCTCCCGGCCAATCATGGTCATGGCGGGGATGGTGACCCAGACGGTGTTGTAGTGCTCGACGATGACCACCAGGGCCGCCGCCACCATGATCTTGTCGGCCACCGGATCGAGGAAGGCGCCAAAGGCGGTGGACTGGTTCAGCTTGCGGGCAAGATAGCCGTCAAACCAGTCGGTTGCGGCCGCCAGGATAAAGACGATGGCCGCCGCCATGTAGGACCACTGATAGGGAAGGTAGAACAGGATGACGAAGACGGGGATGAGCAAAATCCGAAAGAACGTCAGCAGGTTAGGAATATTTGTCATTATTTTCAGCCACTTCTTGTATGCCGCTACATGGTAGCCCCAAGCCGATCGCGGATGCAACCGAACTGGCGCCCGCCTTGGTCCATTAATCCATCAATAACCTCAGGATGCCGGTCATTATGGCATTTGGGAGCCCCCTGCGTCACGGCTCTTGTGCGCAGGCGGCAAGCCCTGATGCCCCCTGGCGTGACCTCCTTCACACCAAAGGCAGCGCTAGAGCGAGTGCAATGCGTCGTGGATGGACTGGGCCAGCTCCTGGCTGATGCCGGGCACCTTGGCGAGCTCGTCCACCCCGGCTTTTTTCACCTCCTGCAAACCCCCCAGGTATTTGAGCAGCGCCTGCCGCCGTTTCGGCCCCACCCCGGGAATCTCTTCCAGGGTACTGGTGGTGCGGGCCTTTGCCCGCCTGGCCCGGTGGCCCGTGATGGCAAAGCGGTGGGATTCGTCGCGAATGTGCTGGATGAGGTGCAAGGCGGGCATGTCCGCCGGCAGGTGCAGCTCTTCGTGGCTGTCCCCCAGGATCAGGGTCTCCAACCCCGCCTTGCGGGTCACCCCCTTGGCGATGCCCACCAGCAGCGGATATTTGCCGCCGAGAAACTCCAGCTGGCGCACCAGGATCTCCTCCGCGCGGCGCAACTGGCCGAGACCGCCGTCGATGAACAGCACATCCGGCACCTTGTCCGGCTCCTGCTGCTTGCCAAAACGCCGCTCCAGCGCCTGCTCCATGGCGGCATAGTCATCCCCGCCGGTGATACCGTCGATGTTGAAGCGGCGGTATTCCGAGGAGAGCGGGCCCTCCCGGTTGAACACCACGCAGGAGGCCACGGTGCGCTCCCCCATGGTGTGAGAGATATCGAAGCACTCCATGCGAGCGATGGGGCTCTCGAGCTCCAGCAGCTCCTCCAGCTGATCGTAACGGGCGGTGATGGTGCTCTTGTGGGCGAGGCGCGAGCGCAGCGCGGTCTGAGCGTTGATGGAGGCGAGCTTGATGAAGCGGGCCCGTTCGCTGCGCGTCCGGCTCACCACCCGCACCTTGTAGCCGGCGGTCTGGCTCAGGGTGTCGGCGATGACGCTCTCATCCTCCAGCGCCACGTCCAGCAGCACCTCGCTCGGGATCTGCCGTCCCCCCTGCCCCGACAGATAGAACTGCAGCAGGAAGGATTGCACCACCTCGTCAAGCGGGGTATCGGCCGGCACTTTCGGGAAGTAACTGCGCGATCCCAGCACCTTGCCCTGGCGGATGAAGAGCACGTGGATGCAGGCGGTCCCCTGCTCGAAGGCCACCCCCACTACGTCGAGCTCGTCCAGCACGTTGCCGCTCACCGACTGCTGCTCGGTGACCCGGCGCAGGGCCTGGATCTGATCCCGGTAGCGGGCCGCCTCCTCGAAGCGCAGATCGCCGCTGGCGGACTCCATCTTGCCCACCAGTTCGCCGATCACCTGCTGGTTCTTGCCCGCGAGGAACAGCTTGGCCAGCGCCACCTGCTGAGCATACTCGGCCTCGCTCACCAGCCCCGCCACGCAGGGGCCGGCGCAGCGCTTGAGCTGGTAGAGCAGGCAGGGGCGGGTACGGTTGGCATAGACGGCATCCTCGCACTGACGCACCGGGAAGATCTTCTGCATCAGGTGCAGGCTCTCGCGTACCGCGCCACCGGAGGGGTAAGGGCCGAAATACTCCCCCTTCACCTTGCGGGCGCCGCGATGGACGCCGATGCGCGGGTGCCGATGGTCGGTGATGATGATCCAGGGGTAGGACTTGTCATCCCGCAGCAGCACGTTGTAGCGGGGCTGGTACTGCTTGATGAGGTTGTGCTCGAGGATCAGCGCCTCGGTCTCGGTGTGAGTGACCGTTACCTGCACATCGGCAATCTGGCGCACCAGGGTGCGGGTCTTGATGCTGTCGACATTGGCCCGAAAGTAGGAGGCGAGCCGTTTCTTGAGATCCTTGGCCTTGCCCACGTAGATGACGGTACCGCCGCTGTCGTACATGCGGTAGACACCGCTCTGGTGGGTGACGGCGCTCAGAAACGCCTTGCTGTCAAAATGGGGCTCGGGGGAGAGGGTCATCGGCAACTCGACTCAACGGATGAATGCAAAAAGACGGGGGAGAGCATACTGCCCACAGCCTGCAAAAAGCAAAAGGCGGCCGGTGCCGCCTTTGGTGTCCACACGCCCCCGTTACAGGGTATCGGCATCCAGCATGCCATAACGAATGGCCAGATGGGTCAGCTCAACGTCACCGTTGATCCCCAGCTTGCTGAACAGGCGGTAGCGGTAGCTGTTGACCGTCTTCGGGCTCAGGTTGAGCTGCTCGGAGATGTCGGTCACCTTCTGCCCCTTGGTGATCATCATCATGATCTGCAGCTCCCGCTCGGAGAGGGACTTGAAGGGGTTCTCGTCGGCGGAGGCGAACTGGCTCAGGGCCATCTGCTGGGCGATCTCCGGGGAGATGTAGCGCTGACCGGAGTGAACCAGGCGAATGGCGTGGATCATCTCGTCCGGCGCGGCCCCCTTGGTGAGGTACCCGGCGGCGCCCGCCTGCATCACCTTGGTAGGGAACGGATTTTCTGAATGAATGGTCAGCACTATGATGCGTACATCGGGGCGGATCCGCAGGATCTTGCGGGTCGCTTCCAGACCGCCGATGCCCGGCATGTTCATGTCCATCAGGATCACATCGGGGTGATGTTGCCGACAGAAGGCCACCGCGGTTTCCCCGCTCTGCGCCTCGCCCACCACCTTGATCCCGCGGACGTCTTCCAAAATGCGTCTTATCCCTGTACGCACCAACTCATGATCATCGACCAGGAATACATTAATCACCCAAACACCCCGTTTTTTATCTCGTTATATGCCAGTTAGGGTTAACACGGCGTCTTGCATCATAACCAAACTCGATGATTTGGCAAACCATGGGCGGGAAAAGTTTGAAATTGCTCGTAAAATCCGTTTTAAATCAAATTATTATACAAAGAATCAATTAAAAAACGGCGCCCTGGGGCGCCGTATTGCATCAAAGCCGTTCCGCCAGCCTCAACCGGCCAGCAGCGCACGTACCTTGTCGAGATCGGCCTGGGTGTCCACCCCCACCGGCGGGGCTTGCAGCGCCTGGGCCACGTGGATCTTCTCCCCGTACCAGAGCACCCGCAGCTGCTCCAGGGCTTCGACCTGCTCGAGCACGCTCGGCGCCCAGTCCACGTAACGCTGGATGAAGCCGGCGCGATAGGCGTAGATGCCGATGTGGCGCTGGTAGTGATCGCCAATCTGCTCGCGGCTCTGGGCAAAGCGGTCCCGATCCCAGGGGATGCTGGCGCGACTGAAATAGAGGGCATACCCCTCCCGGTCGGTCACCACCTTGACGGCATTGGGATTGAACGCCTCTTCGGCATCCCTGATCGGCACCGACAGCGTCGCCATTGGCGCGCTGGCCGCGGCCAGGTTGTCCGCCACCTGGCGGATGATGACGGGGGGAATGAGGGGCTCGTCCCCCTGCACGTTGACGATGATGGTGTCGGCGGCAAAGCCGTAGTGACGGCACACCTCGGCCAGACGCTCGGTGCCGGACTGGTGATCCGGTGAGGTCATGCACACCTCGAACCCGGCAGCGGCGGCAAAGGGAGCCAGAGCCTGCTGCACCCGCTCGTCATCGGTGGCGACGATCACCCGATCGGCGCCCGATTGCAGGGCCTTCTCCACCACGTGCTGCACCATGGGCTTGCCGTGAATGTCGGCCAGCGGCTTGCCCGGCAGCCGGGTGGAGGCGTAACGGGCAGGAATGACGACGACGAAACTCATGGCTTCAGCTCTTCCAGCGCCAGGTGACGGGCCCGGTTCTCCAGCAGCACCGGGATCCCCTCCTCCAGGGGATAGGCCAGTCTGTCGAAGCGGCAGATGAGCTCCTGAGGGCCCTCGGCGTGCGCTTGATAGTGCAGTTTCCCCTTGCAGACCGGGCAGGCGATGATGTCGAGCAGTTTAATATCCAGTGCCACAACGAAACTCCTTTAACGATTTCCCACAGGCGATCTTGCCTGGCATGTCAATGTGCAGGGCCAGCCCCCGAGTCCGGGCGCTGGCCGTCTGTTCCAATCCGGTGGCGCCCGGTCAGGGCGCCTGGCGCCCGTCCCCTCTTCCGGGCTGCGGGCCCAGGGTGCGCAGCAGCGCCTCCCCCAGGGCATCGGGCAGCTCGGCGCTCACCGGCAGATACCACCAGTTGTCCGGGGCGAAGGGGCGGCACTTGACCGCATCCTTCTCGGTCATCAGCAAGGGGCGCTGGCCGAAGCGGGCCAGCAGCTCGGCGACGTCGAACGCCTGGTGATCCCCGTAGCCGACGCTCTGCACCAGCTCGTAACCAAGGGCGGTCAGGGTGGCGAAGAAACGGGGGGGATGGCCGATGCCCGCCAGGGCATCCACCGGCCCCGAGAGGGGGGCAGTGAGAGGCGCATCGTCGCACACCCGGCGCAGGGTATCCGGCACCAGGCGCATGGCGTACTCGCCACGGGCGGGTTCACCGCCGTTGCAGATGATGGCGTCTACCCGCTTGAGGCGGGTCGTGGGCTCGCGCAGCGGCCCCATGGGCAGCAGACAGCCATTGCCAAAGCGCCGCGCCCCGTCCACCACCACCAGTTCGATGTCACGGGCCAGGGCATAGTGCTGCAGGCCGTCGTCGGTGACGATGATGTCCACCTCACCGCTTTGCTCCAGCAACCGCACAGCATCGGCCCGTCTGGGGGCCACCGCCACGGGGCAGCCGCAGCGCCTTGCGATGAGCACGGGCTCATCCCCGGCCTCGGCCGGGGTGCTGCTTTCATCCAGTCGATAGGGGTAATGGGGCGCCTTGCCGCCATAGCCGCGGCTGACCACGCCCGGGCGCCAGCCCCGGGCCTGGAGTTGTTCCACCAGCCAGACCACCACCGGGGTCTTGCCGTTGCCCCCCACCGAGAGATTGCCCACCACCACCACCGGCAGGGTGGCCCGATAGGCGCTGAACCAGCCCCGGCGATACCCCAGACGGCGGACGCCGCTGACCAGGGCAAACAGCAGGGCGAAGGGGGCCAGCCCCCAGCGCCAGAGGCTGTTCCCGTACCAGAGTCTGGCCAGCATCAGCCCTTGTTACCCGTGGCTGTATTACCAAACTGAATGGCCCGCAGCTGGGCATAAGTACCATGCATGTCCATCAGGGTTTGGTGGTTGCCGCGCTCGACGATGTGTCCTTCGTCGATCACCAGGATCTCGTCCGCCTTCTCGATGGTGGAGAGGCGGTGGGCGATCACGAGGGAAGTGCGCGCCTTGCACAGCTCGTCGATGGCCGCCTGGATGTGGCGCTCGGACTCGGTGTCCAGGGCCGAGGTGGCTTCGTCCAGCAACAGCACCGGGGAGTCCCGCAGCAGGGCGCGGGCGATGGCGATGCGCTGGCGCTGGCCGCCGGAGAGGGAGGCGCCGTTCTCGCCGATGACGGTGTCATAGCCTTCCGGCATCTTGCTGACGAAGTCGTCCGCATGGGCGATGCGGGCCGCCTGCTGGATCTCGTCGCGGCTGTACTTCTCTTCCGCCGCGTAGGCGATGTTGTTGGCCACGGAGTCGTTGAAGAGGTGCACGTGCTGGGAGACCAGGGCGTACTGCTTGCGCAGCTCGCTCAGGCGGTATTCGCGGATGTTGACGCCATCCAGCAGAATTTCCCCCTCTTCGATGTCATAGAAGCGGGTCAGGAGGCTCGCGATGGTGCTCTTGCCGGAGCCGGAACGACCCACCAGGGCCACCGATTTGCCCGCCTCCACCTTGAAGCTGATGTTGCGCAGCGCCGGTGTCTCCTTGGTCGGGTAGGTGAAGGTGACGTTGCGAAACTCGATTTCACCTCGGGCACGTTCCAGGGTACGGGTGCCGGTGTCCTGCTCCGGGGTGGAGTCCAGCAGACCGAACAGGCTCTGGCAGGCGGTGATGCCGCGCTGGAACTGGTTGTTCACGTCGGTCAGGCTTTTCAGCGGCTTGAGCAGCATCATCATGGAGGTGACCATGACGGTGAAGGTGCCCGCGGTCAGGGTCGCCTTGACGCTGTCGATGGTGGCGACATAGAGGAAGACCGCAAGGGCCACGGAGGCCACCATCTGGACGATGGGGCTGCCGATGGCGTCGGCGGCGACCATCTTCATGGTCTGCTGGCGCATCCGGTTGCTCACCTGGTAGAAGCGCTTGTCCTCCACCTCCTGGCCACCGAACATCAGCACCTCTTTGTGCCCCTTGAGCATCTGCTCGGTGGAGGTGGTGATGTCACCCACCGCCTGCTGGATGTGGCGGCTTATCTTGCGAAAACGTCGGCTGATGATGCTGATGAGGATCCCGACCAGGGGCCCCACCACCAGGAAGATCACCGACAACTGCCAGGAGTGCCAGAACATCAGGCCCAGCAGGCCGATGACGGTGGCCCCTTCCCGCACCAGGGAGACCAGGGTCGAGCTCGCGGCGGACGACACCTGACCGGCGTCATAGGTCACCTTGGAGAGCAGGTTGCCGGTGTTCTGGCGGTCGAAGAAGCTCATGGGCATGGCCATCAGGTGGCTGAACACCTGCTGCTGCAGGCGCATCACCACGTGGTTGCCGACCCAGGCCATGCAGTAGTTGGAGAGGAAGGCGGCGCAGCCGCGCAGAGCCACGATGCCGAGGACGAAGAAGGGCATCCACTTGAGCACGCTGCTGTCGTTGCCGTTGAGCCCCTGATCGATGAGCGGTTTGATGGAGTAGACGAAGGTGGTATCCACGGCCGCGTAACCCAGCATGCCAATGATGCCGCCCACCAGACCCAGCTTGCGATCCCGGACATAACCGAGCAGGCGCTTGAAGACGGTCCAGCTCTCTTGTGAGGTTTCTTGTTGCATGAATAGCCGTTAATAAGGGAAATGACGGGCTATTCTAGCCAAACCTTGGAGCTACACCAAGCGCCGCTGGCGCGATGGCTACAACCCGGGTCACAAATGAAGGCCGCCCCTTGCCGGGCTGGCTCATTGGATCCTCACTCCCTTCCCCATACCTGCGACTGCCACCAGGGGCCGCCACGCCTGTACCAGGGCCCCTGCTCCCGCTCGGCCCGGATCCTGAGGCCCGCGTCCCCCGGCTCGATCAGGATGGCGCCCGCCTCCCCCGTGACCCACTGCCGCGCCCCCTGGTATCGCGCCACCACCTCGGGGCGGGGAAAGCCCCACTGGTTCATGAAGCCTGCGCTGTGCACCACGAAGGCAGGTTGCACCGCCGCCACGAAGGGGGCCGTGGAGGAGGTGCGACTGCCATGATGCGGGCTCACCAGCAGGGTGCTGGCCAGCCCCGCGCCCTCACCCTCCTCCAGCGCCAGTGCCAGCAGGCGGCGCTCCGCCTGCCGCTCGATGTCACCGCTCAGCAGCAGCCGATGACGCCCGTCGTCCAGCTGCACCACGCAACTGTCGTTGTTGCGCCCCGCCCCGGCTGCCAGGGGCCAGAGCACCCGCACATCCAGTCCCTGCCAATGCCACTGCTGACCTCGGCGGCAGGCCTGGGTAGCCGGTGTAAAGGGAAAGGAGGAGAGCTCCCGGCGCACCGCCATGCTCTGCAGCAGAGCCTGCCGGTTGCCCGCGTGATCCCTGTCTCTGTGGCTGATGATCAGGGTGTCGATCACCCGGATGCCGAGCCGGTTGAGCAGGGGCAGGATGGCCGCATCCGCCATGTTGTAGCCCCCGGGGTAGCGATCCCCGGTATCAAACAGGATGGCCCGATCCCCCCGGGTGACGAGCACCGAGAGCCCCTGCCCCACGTCCAGCACCCGCACCTGCCAGGAAACGGGAGCAGGCCAGAGGGCGAGCAGCAGGGCCGCCGCCACCGGCCCCCCCAGGGCGCGCCCTCCCGGCAGGTGCCATCCCGTCCACAGCAGGATCAGCAGGGCGCTGGCGGGCATCAGCCAGCCGGGCACCGGCCACCAGAGCTGCAGGCGATCCCCCAGCTGCGTGAGCCCCCACAGCACCCACTCCAGACCGAAGGCGGAGACCCAGAGCAGGTCGTGGGCCAGCAACGTGGAGAGGGGCGCCACCAGCACGCCGATGAGCGCCAGGGGAATGATGACAAGGCAGAACAGCGGCAGTGCCAGCAGATTGAGCAGAAACGCCAGGGGCGCCATCCCCTCGAACAGCAGCAGTTGCAGGGGCAGCAATCCGAGCAGCAGCAGAAGTTGCAGCCGCACCAGGCCGGGGCGATCGTGCAGCAGGCTCGCCAGCAACAGCAGGGCCACCGCCAGAAAAGAGAGCCAGAACCCCGCCGAATAGAGGGCAAAAGGGTCCCACAATGTCAGCACCACAAAGGCCCACAGCCAGATCCGGTGGCTCGGCCAGTCCCGCTTTAGCCAGCGCAGCAGGCTCCACACCAGCACCATGATGAGGGCACGCTCGGTGGCCACCGCAAACCCCGCCAGCCAGCTGTAGGTGGCCGCAAACAGGAGTGACACGCAGATAGCCCCGCGCAGCCCGAACAGCCGCCCGAGCCACCAGCCGAGCACCGCTACCAGAGCGATATGCTGGCCCGAGATGGCGATGATGTGGGTCAGGCCGCTGCCGCGAAAGAGTTCCCACTGGGCATCCGTGATCCCTCCCTGTTCCCCGAAGGTGAGGGCCGCCAGCAGGGGGGCCTGCGCCATCCCCTCCCAGGCGCGACTCGCCGCCGCCAGCCAGCGATCGCGCACACCCGGGGGCACGGCATCCAGGGCGATGACCCGACGCAGGTTGCCGGTGGCGGTGATTCCCTTGCCAAGGAGCAGGCGCCGCCCATCCATCCCCGCTTCGTTGGCCAGGCCATGGGCCGGCTTGAGAGAGGTCACCAGGGTGACGCGGCTGCCGGCAGGCAACGGCGGCAACACCTGATAGGCATTGACCCGCACCAGGGGTGGCACGATGAGGGGGCGATCGTCCAGGGTGTCGAGGCGCAGCAGCAGGCGCGCAAATTTATCCCCCTCTTTCTCTCCCGAAGACTCCGTACTTTGCACGTGTGCGGTTATGATGTGGCTCGTTTTTTTGCCAAGCTGATCCAGCCAGGCAAGCCGGTAGTGCAAATTCACCTGCATCCAGAGGATGCCGAGCAGCAGAAACAGCAGCCGCCAGCAACGACCACCGGCGAGGGGGAGCGCGAGCAGCAGCATCAGGCCACCCCATTCCCATGAAGGCAGCCATGGCCAAAGCAGTGAGGAGCTTGCCCCCAGGGCAAACGACAACAGACGCAGATCCATGGAGCAAGTATTTAGCAAGGTTCAGAACATGCCCAAACGAATCATACAGCGCTGGCTACCCGACCCGGCGACCCTCAAGGAACACAAGCACTTGCGACTCTTTGGCAAGCTGCTGCTGGATGCCAACCTCTGGCATCTCAACCGGCGCTCCGCCGCCGGTGCCTGTGCGGTCGGCCTCTTCATGGCCTGGGTGCCCCTCCCCTGCCAGATGCTGCTGGCCGCTGGCGGCGCCATCGCCTGCCGGGTCAACCTGCCCCTCTCGGTGGCCCTGGTCTGGCTCTCCAACCCCCTGACCATGCCACCGCTGTTTTATGGCGCCTATCTGGTGGGCTGCCAGTTGCTGGGGCAACCCTCCCAGCACATCGAGATCACCTTCACCTGGGCCTGGCTGGTGTCGGTGTTCGAGACGGTGGCCCCGCCGCTCTTGCTGGGCTCCCTGGTGCTTGCCCTGCTGAGCGCCCTCGTCGGCTATGTCCTGGTTCGCGCGGGCTGGCGCCTGAGCACGGTGCGCCAGTGGCAAAAACGCAAGGTGGCGCGCCCATGCTGAACCGCTGGTTGGCCCGCTTCAAGATTGACCCCGATACCCTGCGCCAACAGAAGTGGTTCGCCCTCTTTGGCGAGCGACTGATGACACCCGCCCTCTGGCAAGGGGGAACGCGGGCCCTCTGTGGCGCCGTGGCGGCCGGGCTGTTCGCCAGCTGGGTCCCCATGCCCATGCACTCCCTGGTGGCCGTCGCCCTGGTGCTGGCGTTCAGCTTCAACCTGCCGCTGGCCCTCTTGGCGGTCTGGTTCAACAACCCGCTGACGCTCCCCTTCATGTACCTCTACGCCTATCGTACCGGTTGCCTGGTGCTGAACGAGACGCCAGCCCCCTTCCATCTCACCTGGTCCCTGCACTGGCTGGAGCAGGAAGCGGCTATCCTGGTGCCCCCCTTCCTGCTCGGCAGCCTGCTGCTGGCGGTGCTGAGCGCTGCCGCTGGCGCCTTGCTCACCCTGCTGCTGTTGCAACTGGGCAAACTGACCCGCCCCCGCTAGGTTGCCAGCACGCCGTCCTTGTCTCGGGCGGCGTGCCTTGCCATCGTCTGCCTCTGCCACCACACTCCTTGTAACCCGTTGTTTTTCGACCCCCATTCGAAACAAGGAGCCCACCATGGCCGAACCGCTCACGCTGGCCCATGCCAATGGCAACCCCCTCTCCCTGCTCCCCGCCATGGCCAATCGCCACGGCCTCATCACCGGGGCCACCGGCACCGGCAAGACAGTCACCCTGCAGGTGCTGGCGGAGGGGTTTTCCCGCCTCGGCGTGCCGGTCTTTCTTGCCGACGTGAAGGGGGATCTGAGCGGCCTGGGCGCCGCCGGCACCCCCTCTGCCAAGCTGGATGCCCGTCTGGCCCAGCTCGGCCTTCAGGCACCCGACTTTGCCGCCAGCCCCACCCTGTTCTGGGATCTCTTCGCCGAAGAGGGCCACCCGGTGCGGGCCACCGTCTCCGACATGGGGCCTCTGTTGCTTGCACGCCTGCTCGGCCTCAACGACACCCAGAGCGGGGTGCTGGAGCTGGTGTTCAAGGTGGCGGACGACGAGGGGTTGCTGCTGCTCGATCTGAAAGACCTGCGGGCCATGGTGCAGTTTGCGGGGGAGCACGCCAAGACCCTCACCACCCGCTACGGCAATGTGTCGACCGCCTCCATCGGCGCCATCCTGCGCAACCTCCTCACCCTGGAGAGCGCGGGCGGCAATCACTTCTTCGGCGAGCCCATGCTGGACATCCAGGATCTGATGCAGACTGACGGGGCAGGCCACGGCCATATCAATGTGCTGGCCGCCGGCAAGCTCACCCAGTCCAGCCGCCTCTATGCCTGCTTCCTGCTCTGGCTGCTCTCCGAGCTGTTCGAACAGTTGCCCGAGATAGGGGATCCGGAAAAGCCCGTGCTGGTGTTCTTCTTCGACGAGGCCCACCTGCTGTTCAAGGATGCGCCCAGGGCACTGCTGGAGAAAATTGAGCTGGTGGTGCGCCTCATCCGCTCCAAGGGGGTGGGCGTCTATTTCGTGACCCAGAGTCCGGCCGACATCCCCGACAGCGTGCTGGGGCAGCTTGGCAACCGGGTGCAGCACGCCCTGCGCGCCTTCACTCCGAGCGATCAGAAGGCGGTACGCATCGCCGCCAACACCCTGCGGGCCAACCCTGCCTTCGACGCCGCCGGAGCCATCACTGAACTGGGGGTCGGGGAAGCGCTCATCTCCCTGCTCGACGAGAAGGGGCGGCCCAGCGTGGTGGAGCGCGCCTTCATCGCGCCCCCGGCCAGCCGCATCGGCCCCCTGAGCGCGGCCGAGCGCCAGGCGCTTATTCAGGGCTCATTGCTCTACGGCAGATACGACACCCAGGAGGACAGGGAGTCCGCGTTCGAGCGGCTTCAGGAGGCATCGCCCGCCGCCGATGACGAGACCGCTTCCCCACAGACCGACCAGGGCGGCGGTCTGCTGGATGCCTTGAATGGCATCCTGTTCGGTCGCACCGGCCCCCGTGGTGGCCAGCATGACGGGGTGGTGCAGACCGCCGCCAAGAGCGTGGCCCGCACCCTCGGCAACGAGGTGGGACGCCAGCTGATGCGCGGGGTGCTCGGCTCCCTGCTGGGGAGCAGCAAGCGGCGCCGCTGATGCCGGAAAATGAAAAAGCCCGCCGTGTCGGCGGGCTTTTTATGGCTGAAGCAAGGCGCTTGGCGCAGATGCGTCTCTCTTACAACACCTTGGCGATGGCGTCGCAGAGGGGATCAATGTTGGCGCGGGTGATGCCTGCCACGCTGATCCGGCCGGAGCCGACGATATAGATGGCGAATTCGCTCTTGAGGCGCTCCACCTGATCCTTGGAGAGACCGGAGAAGGAGAACATGCCGTTCTGTTCGCGGATGAAGCTGAAATCCTGGTTCACCCCCCGCTCGGCCAGCTTCTCCACCAGCAGCTCGCGCATCTCGCGAATGCGCACCCGCATGGCGGCCACTTCTTCCACCCACTCCGCATAGAGGGTCGGGTCGCTCACCACGGTGGTGACAACGGCGGCGCCGTGTGACGGCGGGTTGGAGTAGTTGGCACGAATGACGGTCTTCACCTGGGTGAAGGCGACGTCGGCCACCGCCTTGGTCGCGCAGACCAGGGTGAAGGCCCCGACCCGCTCGTTGTAGAGGCCGAAGTTCTTGGAGAAGGAGCTCGCCACCAGCAGCTCGTCGTGGCACTCGGCGAAGATGCGAAGGCCTTCGGCATCCTCTTCGATACCACGGGCAAAGCCCTGATAGGCAAAGTCAAAGAGCGGCAGCCAGCCGGCGGCGGCACTCTGCCTGGCCAGGGCGCGCCACTGCTCGGTGGTCGGGTCGATACCGGTCGGGTTGTGGCAGCAGCCGTGCAGCAGCACCAGATCCCCCGCCTGCGCGTCAGACAGGGAGGCCTGCATGGCGGCGAAGTCGAGTCCCTTGGTGGCGGCGTCGTAGTACTTGTACCACTTGACGGTCAAACCGGCCGCCTGGAACACGCTGACGTGGTTCGCCCAGGTGGGATCGGAGATCCAGATGGTCTTGGCGAGATTGTTGCGTACCACGAACTCGGCGGCGATGCGCAGGGCACCGGTACCGCCCGGCGCCTGCGCCGTCTTGGCGCGGCCGCTGGTCACCAGGGCGGCATCACGGCCGAACAGCAGTTGCTGCACGATGCGGCCGTATTCGATATTGCCTTCGATACCGAGGTAGTTCTTGGTCTTCTCGTCGGTCAAGAGCTTCTGCTCGGCTTGCTTGACGCAGTGAAGGATAGGAGTGGCACCGGTCTCATCCTTGTAGATACCGACCCCCAGATTGATCTTGTGGCTGCGAGTGTCGGCACGGAAGGCTTCGGTCAGGCCCAGGATCGGATCCGCTGGGGCGGCAACAACCTTTTCAAACATGGTATTCCCTGTAGTCCGTTGAGTTCGTTGGCTGGCAAAGTAGGTTGGCAAACAAAAGCGCCCGTCCAGGGAGCGCTTCGTCAGCTCTTTATACCACTGCCTTCCATAGGGGAAAACCGCTTTCTCTGCGCCGCCTCAACCAATCCCGTGCCAATCCGGTGCCAGGGCACACACCTCGACCGACAGACCCCGATTCGACTCCACCAGATCATTGCACTGTGCCAGCAGCGCACGGGGGATACGGCTCGGCTCCCAGGGCCGACCATCCCCCAGGGGAGCCCCGTAGGCCGCCTTGATGGGCACCAGATCCCGGGGCAGCCACCAGCTCGCCGGTCTCCCCAACCGCTGGGCCAATGCCAGTACTCTGTCGACCCCGGCCGGATCCAGGGCTGTGAGGTGGCTCCAGAGGGTCTGGGGCGGCAAGGCGGCGATCAGGGGCTCCAGCGTGCCGGGATCCTCGGCGGGATACCAGACCAGCAGGGCGTCGGCGGGCAGTGGCAACTCGGCGAAGGCGCCGACGGCATCGGTCGTGATCACCCGCTGTATCTCCCCCTCTCCCCAGAGGATCTTGCCAAGCTGCGCCAGGGTGCGGGCTGGCAGCGCCACCTCCCCCAGGGTCTGGAGCCAGGGGGCGGCATCCAGCAGGGTGCCGCCGCTGAGAAACAGGCTGAACGGCCGTGTGGCCCGCAGACGAAGGGGCAGATCACTGCAAAGCCGGATCCCCTTGTCTTCGAAGTCGATCTGCTCGATGGGGCTGAAATGACCCTCCCCCTTGCGATACAGGGCCGCCAGCACCCGCTCGTTGACCCTCTCCCCCAGTTGCCAACCGTGGGATTGCAGCCACTCCTCGGGTTCCGGCGGGGCACTGGCCATCTTCGCCAGCATCAGCTCCCGAGTCAGATAGCGGTGCCCGGCAGGGGTGAGCTCATAGTGGTGATTGCCAAGGGCCAGCAGCAACTGGTTGTCCCGAAGCATGCCGATGAGCGGCTGCCATTGACGACCGCGAACAGCCTGGGGGCTGCCGCTCAGCAACTGCTGTGCCAGCGCGCGCCACTCGGGGTGGGTGAAATCGATCAAAGACATCCTTCCCTGTCGGCAAACCATCCTTCAACGAATTGAATAATCTAGCGATTTACGACGAAGGAGCCAAGGGCGGAAAAGAGACAACGTGACCTGGCGCAGCACCGGACGTCGAAAGGAAGCGAAAGAGGTGAAAGGCAGATAAAACAAAACGGCCAAGCAAGCTTGGCCGTTTCATCAACTCTTTCACGATTCCCTATGAGAGGGAGCCTTGATTAGAAGTTGTATTGCATACCAACAGTCCACTCGTCATCTTGCTGACTCAGGCCTTGGATTTTGTATTCGGTGTAAGCTTTCAGCTTGGAGTTGAAGGCGTATTCAACACCCATGGAGGTGAAATCTACGGTGTCTTCGTAAGAAGTTACACCTTCCACTTTCGCTTCAGCGAAGTTGTAGCCAGCCAGGAAGGTCCAGGCGTCTACGTTGTAGGAAGCAGCCAGCTCGTAGCCACGCGCCTTGGCATCGTTGAAGCCGTCGAACTTGTAGGTGGATTCGTTATACAGGGCAGCGAAGTAGAAACCCTGATAGGTGTAGCTTGCGGCAACAGCCCAGTCATTCTTGTCGGTCAGATCAGCGCGACTGAAAGTACCGTTTTCGGAAGTGATGGTGAGGCTGGAGGCATCTTCGAAGCTCTTGGACTCGTAACCTGCGGCCAGACCCAGACCAAAGTCGAAGTCATAGGTTGCGCCCAGGGTGTAGCCGTGGTCCATTTTACCTTCAACACCAGACCAGCCAGCGTAGTTCGCATCATAGCTGCCGTTGTTGGTGATGTAGCCACCTTTCAGGCCAAAACCGTTCCACTGACCGTTATAGATAGCCTGACCTTCTTGACGACCATCATAGACGTTGGCCATGTCACCGTAGTCGTTGAAGATATCGGTCTTGGCGACGGTTGCATTGTAGAAAGCAGTTTCTGTCTGACCAAACAGGAACTGGCCATACTGGGAACCATCGAAGCCAGCATAGATGTGACGAACCTTCAGCTCACGCTTGTCGCTGTCATAGGAGTTTTCGGAGGCCAGTTGCCACTCAGTTTTGGCAACGCCAGACCAGGTGTCATTCAGAGCCATTTTACCGGACCAGCCCAGACGGGCATAGGTGGTCAGCTCACCATCATTCTTGGAGTAAGAATCTGCGTCTGCATCGTAGGAGTCGTACTCGCCGAAGTACTGGGCATGTACACGACCGTAGATGTCGAAGGTGGTACCGTCTTTGTCATAGATGACGGCAGCGTTAGCTGCGGATGCAAACAGAGCCGGGATAGCAATAGCCAGAATTGTCTTTTTCATAGTTTCCAATGCCTACTGTAATTAAACACTAAGTCCTTGTTATTCCCTGTGTTAGCGATGTTCTTTGCATCACTATGGCGCCGAGACTATCACCGGGTTTTCGAATCCGCAATGAAAAAACTTGGAACTTTTTATGAAAACCATAGTCACAGGGAAAAATTTGTGAGCTGAATCTCACAATGTTTGCCCCATCAGGGAAAACGTTTACAGCGATACTCTCTGCCTGAATCCCTCTTTTTTGGTGGTTTATTGCAACCCCCTGTTCCCTCATAACATATGTGCAAAGCCGGGGCTGACCCGACTGCTTCTCCCCTGCCTCGACCCGGGCCGCCTGTTGCGGGTATCCTGTTGCCATCCACACCGACACGGCCACACCTTCTTTATGCTATCGACTCGCCTCAAAGCCACCATCCGCAATACCTATCGCCAGATTGCCGATGGTTTACCCGGTTTTGTGCCGCGCAAGGAGCAGAATTTCCTGGTTGCCGAAATCGCCAAGACCCTGACGGGAGAATATGACAGGAGTCGCCGCATCCTGGTGGCCGAGGCTGGCACCGGCATCGGCAAGTCCCTCTCTTATGCCCAGGGGGCCATACCAGTGGCACGGCTGACCCAGAAGAAGCTGGTGATCTCCACCGCCACCGTGGCCCTGCAGGAGCAGCTCATCCACAAGGATCTTCCCTTTTATCACCGTCACAGCGAGCTGCCGTTTCGTTTCATGCTGGTCAAGGGGCGCCAGCGCTACTGCTGCGAGCACCTGCTGGAGCAGGCGGCAAACGGCAGCGAGATGGCCAATTTCGAACTCGACTTCGGCGCATTGAGCAAACACAAGCCATCGGACGCTGACAAAGCGTGCTACCAGGGGCTGTGGCAGGCCTACACAGAAGGCAAGTGGGACGGGGATCGGGACAACTGGCCCAAACCCATTCCGGACCCTTGCTGGGATCGCATCGCCGCCGACCGTCACACCTGCAACAAGGCCCTGAGCCACCATCAGCACTGCCCCTTCCATCGGGCCCGCAACGACATGGACGCGGCAGACGTGCTGGTGGTCAACCACGCCCTGCTGCTCTCCGACCTCACCATGGGGGGCGGCATCATATTACCGCCGCCGGACGAGTGCATCTATGTGCTGGACGAAGCCCACCACCTGCCCACCATCGCCCGGGATCACGGCGCCGCCAGCGCCAGCATCAAGGGATCCCGCCGCTGGCTGGAAAAGCTGGTGCAAAGCGCGGGCAAGCTGGCCAGGACGCTGAACAAGGAGAGCCTGCTCGACCCCCAGCTCAAACTGCAGGATGCCCTGGCCTCTCTCCAGCCGGATCTCAAGGCACTCGAGCAGTGGCTCGCCAGCAATGATCACCTCTTTGGCGGCGAGCCCCACCACAGATTCGCCGATGGGGTACTGCCGGATCCCCTGCCCATGCTGGCGGAAAACCTCAAGGAGGCGAGCAAGAAGGCACTGAGGGCGCTGGACAGAATGCAGGGGGCCATCGGCGAGGCGCTCAAGGATGGCGACATCCGTCGCAAGGAGGCCGAGCCTCTGCTGGCGGAGAGCGGTTTTCACCTGCAGCGGCTCGAGAGCTTCTGCGCCCTCTGGGAGATGCTGAGCCGCCATGTTCCCACCGGCAAGACCCCCCTCGCCCGCTGGATGGCCAGAAGCGAGGACGGGGACATCTGGTTGCACGCCTCCCCCATCGAGGTGGGGTATCTGCTGGAGGAGTGGCTCTGGTCCCGCTGTCTCGGGGCCGTGCTGGTGTCGGCGACCCTCACCGCCCTCTCCTCCTTCAGTTATTTTCGCCACCAGGTGGGGCTCAAGGAGCATGACGGCACCCGCTATCTGCGGCTGCGCTCCCCCTTCGACTACCACAAGGCCGAACTCTATCTGCCCAAGATGGCCCATGAGCCCAGTGCCCCCGCCTTCACCCAGGAGTTGATCGATACCCTGCCCCGTCTGCTGGCAGGCAAGGAGGCCAGCCTGGTGCTCTTCTCCTCCTATCGCCAGATGAACGAGGTGGCGGTGGGGCTGCGGGCCAAGGGGATGTCGCTCCTGGTACAGGGGGAAGCGTCCCGCAGCGCCCTGCTCCTCCTGCACAAACAAAAGTGCGACGGCGGCCAGGCCAGCATCCTCTTTGGCACCGGCAGCTTCTCGGAAGGGCTGGATCTGCCCGGCCACTACCTCACCAACCTGGTGATCACCAAGCTCCCCTTCGCGGTGCCCAACTCCCCCGTGGAAGAGGCGACCGCTGAGTGGATAGAGCAGCGCGGCGGCAACCCCTTCCTGCAACTGACGGTGCCGGAGGCGTCGCGCAAGCTCATCCAGGCCTGTGGCCGCCTCATCCGAAAAGAGGCGGATCGGGGGCGGGTCACCATCCTGGACCGGCGCCTGCTGACCAAGCGCTACGGCAAGGGGCTGCTGGACGCCCTCCCCCCCTTCACCCGACGCATCGAGTGACACGGCTGACGCCCGCCATGCGATCCCCTGTCTCTCATGTCAGGAGGGGGCAGGAAGATAGAAGAGCACGCTGCCCGCAGGACTCGGGGCAGCGGGATCCACACCCCGCACACCGGAAGGCGCCATAAACGGCTATTGCCGCTGTGGGGCAAACCTGTAAAAATGACCCCCTATTTTTCAGTGGGCAATTGCCTGACTGTTCAAGGAGATGAAATGAAACTGACTGTTCTGGTACCGGCCCTGGCTGGTCTGTTGTGGGCAGGTAGCGCCCTGGCCGCTAGCCAACTGGAAATTACGAATCCCTATGTCATCCAGCTGCTCGATGGCGAACCCGTCAACCCCCAGCTGCTCGACAAAGCCACCGTCTTCTCCCTGGAGCCCGGCAGGCACCAGGTCGTGGTCGCCTTCGAGGGCAACTACTCCAGCCGCAGTGAAACCAAGCTGGTCACCGCCGAGCCCCTGGTGATCAACTTCACCGCCGCCGACAACCAGCAACTCTTCCTCGACTTCAAGAAGCCCCGCAAGGAAGAAGAAGCCAAGCGTTTCGTCAAGGAACAGAACGTCGTTCTGAAAGACAAATCCACCGGCCAGGTCCTGAAATCCGAGCAGTTCGTCATGCCGACCGTGGGTGGCTTCCAGCTGACCCGTGACTATCAGCAGGAGCTGCTGAAGATGGGCAAGGCCTTCAACCAGCCCAAGACCGTTTCCGTCTCCACCGCCGCCGTGATGGCTGCCGCCAGCGCACCGGTGGAAGTGGCCCCGAGCAAGGCCATGAGCAACCCGGAAGCCCTGACCCAGCTGCAGAGCTGGTACAACAAGGCCGATGCGGAGACCCGCAAAGCCTTCCAGATCTGGGTGATCCAGCAGCAGTAAGGCGCATCGCACGCCTGCATCGAGGGGAGCCTGGCTCCCCTTTTTCATACCCGTTCATGGCCGATGCTTCATGTCACTGCGCATCTTCTATCACCCCCACTACTCCGCCCTGACACTGCCCGAGCGTCACCGCTTCCCCCTGGCCAAGTACCAGGCGCTGTTTGAACGCCTCGTCGCCCTCGACTATCCGCTGGCACAGGCCACCCCTGCCAGCCGTGAGCAGATAGAGAAGGTGCACGATGCGGCCTATGTACAGGCCGCCCTCGCCGGCACCCTCGATGAAGGGGCCATTCGCCGGCTCGGCTTTCCCTGGTCTCCCCTGCTGATAGAACGTACCATGCACTCGGTCGGCGCCACCCTGGCCGCCAGCCGCCACGCCCTTGCGCAGGGCTGCGGACTGCAGATCTCCGGTGGCTACCACCACGCACACCGGGGATTTGGCAGCGGCTTCTGCCTCTTCAACGACCTTGTGATCGCAGCGCGAACCTGCCTGGACGAGGGACTCTGCGAGCGGGTACTGATCGTGGATCTCGATGTCCATCAGGGAGATGGCAGCGCCGCCCTGTGCACGGGCAGCCGTGACATCATCACCCTCTCCCTGCACGGGGAACACAACTTCCCCCGCCACAAGCCAGCCTCCCATCTGGACTTTCCCCTGCCAAGCGGCATGGAGGACGACGCCTATCTCGAGACCCTGGACCAGGCCCTCGCCCTGGCTCATCGCCTCTACGCCCCTGACTTCATCCTCTATCAGGCCGGGGTGGATGTGCACCGGGACGACGAGCTAGGCTACCTCTCCCTGAGCGACTCCGGCGTGCGCCAGCGCGATGCCATGGTCTTTGACTCTGCGCTTCGCCACGGGCTGCCCATCACCGCCGTACCGGGAGGGGGTTACCGGCGAGACTGGCAGCAGTTGATCCCGCTGCACCTCTCGCTCTTTGAAGTAGCAAGGCACCGGTTTGGTTGAGCGGCACCACCCGGCCCATGACGAAAAAGAGGCGACCCTTGGGTCGCCTCTTCTATATCAGTGCACAGGGATGATGACGCCGTCTGCCCTCAGGCATGGGCCATTGGCGTCGGGTGCTCGCCCATCTTGCGCAGCAGCATCAGCAGATAGACCAGGGAGACCCCGGCAATCACCATGAACAGCAAATGATCCGAGTAGTGCTGCATCAGGAGCGCCGTCAGGGTGGGCCCGAGCAGGCTGCCGATGGTGTAGCTCAGCAGCAGCGCCTGGTTCATGGCCACCAGTTGATGCTGCTCCACCTTCTCGCAGGCCCAGGCCATGGCCACCGGGTAGAGCGTGAAGCCCGCGGCCCCCAGAATGAACAGCGTCGGTCCCATGGCCGCGTTGCCGAGCATCGCCATGGCCCCCAGGATCACCACCAGCACCTGTACCCGCAGCACCGGCAGGCGCCCGAAACGATCAGCCAGACGCCCCACCGGCCATTGCCCCAGGATGCCTGCGCTCACCATCACCGCCATCCAGTAGCCGATGGCCCCGTCGCTCACCCCCTGGTGGTTCAGATAGAGCGGCATCAGACCATAAAGCACCCCCAGCACGATGCCGGAGAGGATGCAGCCGTTCACCCCCAGACGCGCCTGACGCATGCGCAGCATCGGCCAGACCGGAGTCCTGGCCTGGTGGTTCCCTGACGGACTGGCGATGCGGGTGAACAAGAGCGGCAGCATGGCCGCCAACACCAGGGCGGTCAGCCAGGGCAGCACCGCCATCAGCGACGTCGGCACCTTGCTCACCAGCAGTTGCCCAAGCACAGTGCCCACGTAATAGACCATCATGTAGGCAGCCAGCAGGCGACCCCGATTGCGGGCGTTGCCGCTGCACATCAGCGCGCTCTCCACCACCACCCAGATCATGGCGCAGCCGACCCCGGCGATGAATCGCCAGGCGAGCCAGCTCCAGAACGCCAGGGTAATGCCGAGCCCGACGCAGCCTGCGGCAAAGAGCGCACTGGCCAGGTAGTAACTGCGATTGAAGCCGCAGCGGGCGATGAGTCTGCCCGCCAGCAGGGTTCCCAGCAGGTTGCCGGTGAAATAGGAGGAGCCGACCATGCCGACCTGCCAGGTGGGCAGATGCTCATGGGCGAGCCAGAGCGGCACCAGGGTATTCAATACCGCGATGGCCAGGGTCAGCAACAGCAGGCCACAGAGCAGGAGCAGCACCGGGCGGGAGTATGTGGTCATGGATAGAACCGTGGGGAGAGGCAAAATGCGAGCGCATCATGCCACCGCCTGTGCCTTTGTCAATCGGCACTGAGGCCGGGTCGCAAGGTTTTTCTGCCCACCGTGATGGCAACGCGGCACGGCCCTCCCCTGACGGGAGCCTCATCCCCTTGATTGGCCGGCACGTTGGTCATGATAAGGAGAAGCGGGCGGTTGAATATCGCCCCTGTGCCTCCCTCACGCCAGAGCGCCATGACCAGAAGAGGCGACCCAGGGCCGCCTCTTCTTGTTATCAAGCACAACCTATCGTGCACAACGCCGGTCAGCGCTGGCGCTTCTTGGCGTACTTGCGACGAGCCCGGGCCTGGCGCTCCTCTTCCCGCTTCGCCTTCTCCCTGGCTTTCTGCTCAGCCTCGGCCTCGGCTTCCACTATCTCGACGCTCACCATCTCTGGCGTCTCCAGGGAGATCCGCCCCAGCATGCCGGACCGGAATTCATTGACCAGGATTTCCGAGGCCTTGTGCAGATCCGCAAGCCCCCCCTTGCGCATGAAGCCGCGCTGACGGGCAATGAGATCCAGCAGCTCGATCTCGGTCTCCGGCAGCTCGCTCAGCTGGTAGCGTGCCTTGATGCGCTCCGGATAGGCCTTGATGAAGTAGTCGGCGGCAAACATGGCGATGTCGGCGTAATCGAAGACGGTATCCTTGATGGCCGCCGTGATCGCCAGTCGATAACCGCAGGAGGGCGGGTTGAGCTTGGGCCACAGGAAGCCAGGGGTGTCCGTCAGGATGACGTGGTTGTCGAGCTTGATCCGCTGCTGGGACTTGGTCACCCCCGCCTCGTTGCCGGTCTTGGCGATGATGCGCCCCGCCAGGGTGTTGATCAGGGTGGACTTGCCCACGTTGGGGATGCCCATGATCATGGCGCGCACCCCGCGCAGCTCGAAGTTGCGCTCCGGCAGCATCTCGTGGCACAGGGTCAGCAGTTGCTTGATCATCGTAGGCTCCTGCTGGGTCAGGGGCAGAGCCTTGATCCCCTTCTCCTGCTCCATGTGGGCCACCCACAGCGCGGTGATCTCGGGGTCGGCAAGGTCTGCCTTGTTGAGCACCTTGATCACCGGCGTCTCCCCGCGCAGCTCCGGCACCAGGGGGTTCTCGCTGGAGAAGGGGATGCGGGCGTCGAGCATCTCGATGATGACATCGACCTGGGGCATGACCTCTGCAATCTCTTTGCGGGCCTTGTGCATGTGGCCGGGGAACCAGTTGATGGACATATCCGTTACTCTCTCATTGGCATGCGGTCCCCTCTCGGGGCTGCGGGCGCTCGGGGTTGCGGGTGCGTGGTGATGCGCCAGACCGCTGGCACTCATCGCAAGGGGGCGCATTTTACCTGCTGCGGCCCCGATTTGACAGGCTATTCTGGCCGGGTGTTGTCACCCGGGTGGCCGGATGCCCGCCACGCCACCGGGAGGTGAGTGGCAGAACACAATCAACATAACCCATTGATATAAGATAACATTTGCAAGGCGCTTTCACCGTATTGTCATCTCTCTTCACTAAAAGTGTCATCTGCCCCCTCTAGGCTGCGCTCAGGTTTCACAAGGAGCGAACCCCAATGAGAAAGATGGCAGGACTTGCAGTGATGATAGGCGCCGCCCTGGCCGCCGGCTGCAACTCCAA
Organism: Aeromonas sp. QDB63; assembly: GCF_027707425.1. NCBI lineage: Bacteria > Pseudomonadati > Pseudomonadota > Gammaproteobacteria > Aeromonadales > Aeromonadaceae > Aeromonas > Aeromonas sp. QDB63. The sequence continues at coordinate 168,976 of NZ_JAPCIS010000004.1, read as the reverse complement.
CAACGACAGCAACACCCCGGAACCCAGCGCCAAGAACGTGATCTTCTTCCTCGGCGACGGCATGGGTCTCAACACCCTGACCGCCTCCCGGATCTATGGCGTCGGCGAAGAGGGCAGCCTCACCATCGACACCCTGCCGGAAACGGCCTTCATCAAGACCTTCTCCCACGATGCTCAGGTGACCGACTCGGCCCCCTCCATGGCGGCCTACATGACCGGGGTCAAGAGCAACAACGGCGTCATCAGCATGGACAGCGACGCCACCCAGGAGAGCGATTGCAGCCAGAGCGGCGGCAAAGCGGTGACCACCCTGCTGGAGCTGGCCAAGGCCGATGGCCGTGGCACCGGCGTGGTCACCACCACCCGGGTCACCCACGCCACCCCGGCCGCCACCTATGCCCATATCTGCAACCGGGACCTGGAGGCTGATATCGCCGTCCAGATGGTGCCGGGGGGCAGCGGTTACAACAGCGCCCTGAAGGAGGGGCTGGACGTGGTGCTCGGGGGCGGCAGCAGCTTCTTCCTGCCCAGCGCCGACAAGGGCAAGCGGACCGATGGTCGCAACCTCATCGACGAGATGAAGGCGAAGGGCTATCAGTTTGCCGCCACCCTGGACGAGCTGAACCAGGCCGATGCGAGCAAGCCGCTGCTGGGCCTGTTTGGCTCAAGCCACATGAAATATGACCTGGACCGGCCCGCCAGCGAGCCGTCACTGGCCCAGATGACCCTGGCTGCCATCAAGCAGCTCAAGGGCAAAGAGAAGGGCTACTTCCTAATGGTGGAAGGGGGGCGTATCGACCACGCCCTGCACGACACCAACGCCAAGCGCGCCCTGCAGGATACCCTCGCCTTCGACAACGCCATCCTGGCCGCCATCAATGAAGTGAAGAAAACCGATCCCGAGCTGAAAAACACCCTGATCGTGGTCACCGCCGACCATGACCACACGCTTGTGCTCAACGGGTACGCCAAGCGCACCGGCAAGACCACGGCAGGCAATGCGGGCGTGCTCGGGCTGGTGAAGAACTACGAGACCGGCGAGCCAAGCAAGGATAGCGATGGCATGCCCTACACCATCATCGGCTTTGGCAACGGCTACAACCGAGTGGATGGCCCGCGCAGCAGCGTGGCGGCCCTCGACGACGCCACCACCTCCGCCGACGACTATCACCAGGAGGTGGTGGTCAAGGTGGGCGAGATAGGCAACGAGACCCACGGCGGTACCGATGTCTTCCTCGGCGCCATCGGCCAGGGGGCGGAGCGCTTCCACGGCTCTCTCGACAACACCGCCGTGTTCGGCAAGATCAAGGCTGCGGCCAAGCTGTAAGGGATTATCAGGATGAACATCACCATGAAAAAGACGCTGGTCTGCACCGCCCTGCTCGGCACGCTTGGCGGCCTCTCCCAGGCGCACGCCGCCGATGCCAAGAACGTCATCCTCTTTATCGGTGACGGCATGGGTCCCACCGTGCTCACCGCCACCCGCCTGTTCAAGGTGGGGGAAGAGGGGGATCTCGAGATGATGAAACTGCCCCAGAGCGCGCGCATCAAGACCTTCTCCCACGATGCCCAGACCACGGACTCCGCCCCCTCCATGGCGGCCTACACCACCGGCGTCAAGATGAACAACGAGGTGATCGCCATGAGCAGCGACACCAGGGCCGTGGCACCGTCCAAGGATGCCAACGGCAACAAGGGCATCAACAACTGCACCAGCGACAACGGAAGCCCGGTGCCCACCATTCTCGAGCTGGCCAAGGCAGCCGGCAAGTCGGTGGGAGCCGTCACGACCACGGAGCTCACCCATGCCACCCCGGCGGCGACCTATTCCCATATCTGCCACCGGGATGCGGCCTACGCCATCGCCGAGCAGGCGGTACCGGGCGGCGCCGGCTTCAACCAGGCGCTGGGGGATGGGGTCGATGTGCTGATGGGGGGCGGCGCCAACCACTGGACGCCCTACAGCGCCAGCAACAAGGGCGGCCGGGCCGACGGCCGGGATCTCACCGCCGAGCTGACCGCCCGGGGCTACCGCTATGTCACCACCAAGGATGAGCTCTCTGCTGTCAACTCGGGCAAGGTGCTGGGGCTGTTCAGCACCAAATCCCACCTCGACTACGAACTGGACCGCGTCGCCAAGGGGGCGGCTAGTACCCAGCCGTCCCTCTCCGAGATGACCGCCAAGGCGATCGATCTGCTCAGCCAGAACAGCCAGGGCTACTTCCTGATGGTGGAGGGGGGACGTATCGACCACGCCCTGCATGCCACCAACGCCAAGCGATCCCTGACCGATGCGGTGGCGCTGGACGAGGCGGTCAAGACGGCCCTCGGCAAAGTGGATTTGAGCGATACCCTGATCGTGGTCACCGCCGACCACGACCACACCATGACCATCAACGGCTATTCAGCCAAGGGCAACAAGGTGCTGGATCTGGTCAAGAACGCCGATGGCTCGACCCAGAACGACGCGGACGGCAAGCCGTTCACTACCCTGGTATTCGGCAACGGCCCCAACCGCCAGGACCAGCGTCCCACCCTCACCAGCGATGAGGTGATGGCGGATGACTACCTACAGGAGACCGGGGTCAAGCTCGGCTCCGAGACTCACGGCGGCGGAGATGTGATGCTGTTCGCGGGCGGCGCAGGCAGCAGCCAGTTCAAGGGCACCCTCGACAACACCCGGGTGTTCGGCAAGCTCAGGGAGGCCCTCGGCCTGTGATAAAGGGGCCCGGCACCTCGCCGGGCACCTTTTCCGTCGAGCGAGAGACGATGATGAAATATCTGCTTTCTTTATGGCTGCTGGGCAGCGCCCTCTCCTTCCCCCTCCTGGCCGACGAGGTGCCCGATCTGGCCGCCCGCATCCGCTACGTGGACAGGGTGACCGGCAGCGACGGCATCACCCGGGAGAGCCAGTGGCAGGAGAAGTGGCTGCGGGTCGGTGACCAGGTGTGGAGCCAGCGGCTCATTCCCGTTCCCCTGGCCCGTGCCTATCACGCCACCCATGATGCCCGCCCCGGCCACAAACACTTCACTCACCAGATGGCGGCACGCTGGGTCACCCGCAGCGAGGGAGACGCACTCCAGTTGCGCTACGCCGATGCCTGGCACAACCAGCTGGTGGAGGTACCGCAGGAGGAGTACGGCCAGGTGGCCTTCAAACCGGAGTGGGCGCGGATCCGCCACCTCATCAACCCTTCCCTGTTAGAGGGAATGACACCGCTGGATGAGGCCGCCCCCGACCAGGCGAACTGGTATGAGACCCGCGAAGGTCGCCAGCGTACCCGCATCCTCTGGTCGAGCCGCTGGCAGTTGCCCCTGGTGGTGGAGTCGGCAAGCCTCGACGGTTATCGCAGCTACCGGATGGAGGTGACGCTCAAGCCGCTGCCAAAGACCCTCCCCTGGCAGCAACTGGCAGGGTACCAGACCCTGGATCTGCGGGATTTCTTCGACTGATCCCCCCAGGCTGCAATCGCCTGGCTGACATGACGTAACGGGATGTTACACTCTCTGTACTCATCCCGGACCCGAACATCCATGCGCCTTGTTACTCTGCTTCTGCTGCTCTCCCCTCTGATCGTCTGCGCCTTTTCGGCCCGTGCCGTGGTCGTCGTGGCCGCGGACATTCCCCCCTATGTGATCCGCGCCCAGCAGGGTGCGCCGAGCGGCATGGCCATCGAGGTGCTGGAGGAGGCTGCCCGCCGCCTCGGGGAACCGCTCGAGATCGAGTTGATGCCGCTGGCTCGCGCCCTCAGCCAGGCCAGCCACCGCCCGGATGTCCTGTTGTTGCCCCCGGCCCGAAATACCCAGCGCGAACCACTGTTTCTCTGGATTGCCCCCCTGCTGGAGGAGGCCTTCGTGCTGGTCAGCCATCGCCGTCACCATCCAGCGCCGCTCTCCATGAAGACGTTGCCTGGCCTCACCGTTGGCGTGATGCGTGGCTCCCATAGCCAGAGCCTGATCCAGCCGCTGACAGGGGTGACCCAGGAGCTGGTCACCGAGGAGGTCAGCAACGCCAGCAAGCTGGCGCGCGGCCGCATCCAGGCCTGGGCGGTGGCCTGGAACACCGCCCGTTACAACCAGCAGCGGGCGGGTCTGCCGCTCCCGGATCTGGTGCGGGGCGAGACCTTGCAGCAGAGCACCCTCTACCTGGCCGCCAGTCCCCGCTTCTCCCGCAGCGAGGCGCTGCGCTGGCGCCGGGTCATTCAGGAAATGAGGGAGGATGGCAGTCTCGCGCGCATCCTGCACCAGTACGATTACCAGGCTCCCTGATGAGAAAGTCAGCCCAATTGCCAAACCACCCCAGAATGGTTATGGTATCTCCATGAAAGCAATCATGATTTTTTCCAGTACGCTCACACCCCGCTGAGCCCCCGCCCTCGCCCCGCTGCGCGAGTCGCTCGGGGGCATCGCTTTTGCTGTCTGCTTTTTACCCTTGCACCGTTTTTTGTCGACCAGTCTGCCCGTCATCCTGGTCCCTTCAGTCCTTGATAAGGAAATACCCTATGAAACAGCCTCATCTCGTCATCTCCAGCCTGGATCTGGATCGCATCGAACAGCTGCTTGGCAACCACCCCCAGCACCTTGCCCTGCAAGAGGAGCTGGATCGCGCCGAGATCCGCGAACCCGCCGACATGCCGCCGGACGTGGTGACCATGAACAGCACGGTGCGCTTCAAGATGCAAAACAGCGGCAACGACTTCTGCCTGACGCTGGTCTATCCGAAGGATGTGCAGGGGGACGAATCGAAGATCTCCGTGCTGGCGCCAGTGGGCAGCGCCCTGCTGGGGCTCAAGGTGGGTGACAGCATCGCCTGGCCGGGGCCGGCCGGTCGCACCATCCAGGTGGAGATCCTGGAAGTGGTCTATCAGCCGGAACGCGCGGGGGAGTTGCACCGCTGACAGGCTGCCAGGCTGCCATTCAGATCTGATGCGACCAGGTGGCTGACTCGGTATGCCTTTGTCCGGTCGGAGTCAAGGGCCACCGGCCGGGCATGACCTGACGGGGGATCAGGCCCCCTGACAGATCCGGTTCTTGCCCTCCCGCTTGGCCTGATAGAGAGCGCGATCTGCCTGGCTGAACAGGGTGTCAAAGTGCCATTCGCGGGCGCTGGGCGCCCACCCCAGGCTGGCCGTCACCCGGACCCCCTTCAGCCCCAGCGTTTCTATCCCCTGGCGGATCTGCTCGCAGCGCGCCTGCTGGGCCAGGGGGTCCCGCTCGGGCAACAGCAACACAAACTCTTCCCCGCCGAAGCGGCTGGCCACCAGATCCCGCTGGCCGGCAAGATAGCGACCCACCGCCTCCAGCACCCTGTCCCCGGTCTCGTGACCGTGGCGATCATTGATCTGCTGAAGTCGTCGAGATCCAGCACCACCAGCGCCCCCAGCCTTGCCATCGTCACGCAGTGATCCATGAAGCCGCGCCGGTTCAGGAGGCCGGTCAGGGGATCCTGGCTGGCCTGTCGACGCAGGGCCAGGGCCCGGTACTGGGTACAGAGCAGCAGCACCCCGAAGGTCGACAGATAGTTGCCCATCAGCATGGAGAGGAAGGGGAGCACATTGACCGCATGCTGATCCATCAGGACCCGCACCTCGCCGCCGAGCAGGGCCCCCATGTGCACCAGATTGAAACCGTAGAGCAGGATGTTGACCACGGTGAACACCAGCACCGCAGGCAGATAGTCAGGGTAGCCATGGCGCCAGATGAGCCAGACAATCACCGCCCCCACCATCATGTAGCTCAGGCAGGCCAGCAGCACCCGGGGGGCCATCTTGTCGTTGAAGATGACGCTCCAGCAGAGGATCAGCAGATAGACCAGCATGAAGAGGGTGAAGGCCCGCCAGTTTGGCGGCTCCCCGAAGAAGCGCTGGATGGCGAGTGGCATCAGGGCGAGGCAGAAGGTGATGAGCAGGTTGGCCAGCCAGATCCCCGCGATATGGGGGGAAAATGCCTGCATGAAGAAGAGCGATTGCGCCGCCAGGGCACAGAGGCTGGACCACCACCAGAGCCCGAGACCGGGTATTTCCCTGTGGGTCGACCAGATGATGGAGAGGGTGATGAATCCCAGGCTGTAGCCCCCGAGGGCCATCAACATCAGGGTAAATACGTCCAGATTGAGCAGAATTGAGGCGTCCATTCCCGAACCTTCCAATGGGGATGGCTGAGTATATGGGAAGCCCATGACAAGACACAGAGGGAGCCTATTGGCCGGGCAAAAATATTTGCCCGGCTCGCACGCCCCATTCCCCGTGAAGCGTGCCGGACAACGCCCTGTCTGTGCCCGGATTTTCCACCGAGACGGCCGCCGGATATTTTGCACTTGAACCGGCGCCATTAGATAGATATGTTGTTTTCATGTGGTTTTATGAGTCACCACGACGGATAAAAGTCTCCATAACTTATTGAGTCTTCTGGCACAAACAGGTTTTGGTACATTTTTCATCCAACGAACCATTCATAGAATCTCATATGGGGCTTTTGCCCCGACCAAGACAATAATCCTGTCTTGCCTGCTGCCGGATGCAGCAGTCTCTTGTGCCATGGAGTCGCACGGGAGCAGGTTCAAGGCCGACCACATTTACGACAGAGACGTCATTTATGATCAAAAAACTCATTCTTTCTACCCTGCTGCTGTGCGGGCTGGCCAACGCCGCGCCCACTTCCACCCTGGATGCCGTGCTGGAGCGCGGTGTGCTGCGGGTCGGCTTCGATGCCGGCTATCAACCCTTCGAGATGACCAACAAGCAGGGCCAGTACATCGGCTTTGACGTGGATCTCGCCAAGATGGTCGCCAAGGAGATGGGCGTGAAGGTGGAGTTCGTCAACACCGCCTGGGACGGCATCATCCCCGCGCTCTTGACCGACAAATTCGACGTCATCATGGGCGGCATGACCGTCACTCCCCAGCGCAACCTGCGCGTGAACTTTGCCGATCCCTACATCGTCGTCGGCCAGACCATCGTGCTTCGCAAAGACAAGGCGGGCGAAATCAAATCCTTCCAGGACCTCAACGATCCCAAATACAAGATCGCGGTCAAACTCGGCACTACGGGTGAGCAAGCGGTCAAGCGCATGATCCCCAAAGCCACCCTGCTGCAGTTTGAAACCCAGGATGACGCCAAGCTGGAAGTGATCAACGGCAAGGTGGATGCCTTCGTCTACGACCTGCCCTACAACGCCATCTTCGCGTCCCAGAACCAGGGCGCCGTGGTGCACCTCGACAAGCCGTTCACCTTCGAGCCGCTGGCCTGGGCCATCCGCAAGGGGGATCAGGACACCCTCAACTGGTTCAACAACTACCTGCGCCAGATCAAGGGTGACGGCAGCTACGACCGTCTCTACAAGAAGTGGTTTGAATCCACCGCCTGGCTGAACCAGCTCAAATAACCTCTCAAAGGGGCGGCATGCCGCCCCTTCACGCAGACTCCCCACACGATAACGACAAAAGAGGTTGTGACAGTGATCAACCCCAAACTCACAAGACAGATGGAAAAACAGCCCAATCAGCTGCTCTGGCACGGGATCTTCCTGCTGCTGGTGCTGGCCGCCATTTTCGGCATCTACAAGGCCGTGCAGGCTGTGGATTACACCTGGCGCTGGGAACGCATTCCCCAGTACATCGCCTATCAGGCAGAACAGAAACACTATGCCGAGTTTGACGGCACTGTGGTCGCGGACAAGGGACAGCTCTTCCTGCAAGACGATCTCGACCCCAGCCGCCGTCAGGCCATCGCTCCCAAGGGCTCCCAGCTGGCTGAAGGGGATACCGTCTTCCTCGGCGATACCCTGGATGTGCAACTGAGCTGGACCGCCGGCCCCATTGCCTGGGGCGTCTGGGTCACGGTCAAGCTCTCCCTGGTGGCAGGCATCTTCGCCATCCTGCTTGGCACCCTGGCCGGGCTCGCCCGCCTCTCCCCCAATCCGGCCCTGCGCAACCTGGCCGTGACCTATGTGGAGCTCATCCGTGGCACCCCGTTGCTGGTGCAGATCTTCATCGTCTATTTCTTTATCGGCACCGTGCTGAACCTCGACCGATTCACCGCTGGTGTGGCGGCGCTCGCGGTCTTCACCGGCGCCTACGTGGCGGAGATCGTGCGCGCCGGCATCAGCTCCATTCACAAGGGGCAGATGGAAGCGGGCAGAAGCCTTGGCATGACCTCGGCCCAGACCATGCGCTACGTCATCCTGCCCCAGGCCTTCAAACGGGTGCTGCCACCGCTCGCGGGTCAGTTCATCAACCTCATCAAGGACTCCTCTCTGGTCTCCGTCATCTCCATCACCGATCTCACCAAGGCGGGGCGCGAAGTGGTCAGCTCCACCTTCAGCCCGTTCGAGGTGTGGTTCACCGTGGCTCTGCTCTATCTGGTGCTGACCGGCACTCTCTCCTTCCTGGTGCGTCGTCTGGAGGTGAAATATGCGCGCAGCAACTGATCCCGTTATCAAGGCGCCATCGGTGTCGAAACGTTCTGCCATCACCGGCACTCCCTGTCCCTTCCCGGTGCGTCGTCTGGAGGTGAACTATGCGCGCTGCAACTGATCCCATCATCAAGGCGACCGGTGTAGAGAAGTTCTACGGCACTGAGGTGCACGCCCTGAAAAACGTCAGCACCCAGGTGGCCGAAGGGGAAGTGGTGGTGATCGTGGGGCCGAGCGGCTCGGGCAAGTCCACCTTCCTGCGCACCCTCAACCAGCTGGAGACCATCAACGATGGCAATATCGTGGTCGACGGCATCAGCCTCACCGAACCCGGGGATGTCAACAAGCTGCGGGAAGAGGTGGGCATGGTGTTCCAGTCCTTCAACCTCTTCCCTCACCTGACGGTGCTGGACAACATCACCCTGGCCCCTCAGAAGGTGAGAGGGCTCTCTCGCCAGGAGGCAGAGGAGCGAGCCAAGGCCCTGCTGCTCAAGGTCGGTCTCTCCAACAAGGCCCAGAGCTACCCCTCCCAGCTCTCCGGCGGCCAGCAGCAGCGGGTGGCCATCGCCCGGGCGCTCGCCATGCAGCCGCGCATCATGCTGTTTGACGAGCCCACCAGCGCCCTCGACCCCGAAATGGTGGGAGAGGTGCTGGACGTCATGAAGGGGTTGGCCCGCGAAGGGATGACCATGGTGGTGGTGACTCACGAGATGGGCTTTGCCCGGGAAGTGGCGGACAGGGTGCTCTTCATGGAGAGCGGCGAGCTGCTGGTGGACGAGAAACCCGCCGACTTCTTCGACAATCCACCCTCCCCGCGCCTGCGCCAGTTCCTGAGCCAGGTGCTATAACCCGCGATGCACCAACACGAAGAGGGAGCCCATGGCTCCCTCTTCTATGCTTGCCTTCCCCCCAGATCATCTCCCTGGCGCATTGCTTGCCGCAGCCTTTTGCCATCGGGTTGTCACCACGCCAACGAGCAAGGATGTTAATGAAATTTTAAATTCATCCGGTATGCTGACATCCAACTGGTCCAACCGGATGGCTCACATGGATGTGCAACTGCTCCTGCTCTACCTCTCGCCCCTCTTTCTGGTTTTCATCGGCTGGGAGATGCTCTACCTGCGAAAACACGGCGCCGCCTATCCCACGGCGGGCTACCAGTGGAAGGATCTCTTCGCCAATGCCACCCTGGCACTGATGCATCAGGGGGGCGATGCCCTGGCCGCCATTGCCATCGCCTATCTCTATGACACCCTCTGGGGCTGGCGATTATTCGATATCGAGCTGAACCTCTGGAGCCTCTTGCTGCTCTTTCTGTTGCAGGATCTCTGCTACTGGCTGTTCCACTTCGCGAGCCACCATGTGCGCTGGCTCTGGGCCTCCCACGTGGTGCACCACAGCTCGGAGCGGCTCAACCTCTCCACCGCCTTTCGCCAGAGCCTGATGTACCCGGTCTCCGGCATGTGGCTGTTCTGGATCCCCATGATCCTCATCGGCTTCCCCCCCGAGGCGGTGGTGGCCACCGTGCTCTTGAGCCTGGGTTTTCAGTTCTTCGTCCACACCCAGGTGGTGGGCAAGCTGGGCAAACTTGAATGGATCTTCAACACCCCGTCCCACCACAGGGTGCACCACGCCAGCAATGCCAGATACATCGATCGCAACTTCGCCGGCGTGCTCATCATCTGGGACCGGCTGTTTGGCACCTTCGTGGAAGAAGACTTGGGCGAGCCGTGCCGTTTCGGCATCACCAAGCCAATTCACAGCTTCAACCCCCTCACCCTCACCTTCCACGAGTGGCGCGACATGCTGCAAGAGGCCCGGGGCCTCCCATGGCGGCAAAAGCTCGCCGTGCTGTTTGGCAAACCGGCGGGCCCCACCAGCGGTTGACCCACCGACCAGGATAAAAAAGAGCGCACAGGGGCGCTCTTTTTCATGACAGGGACAACCCCCGGGTCAGACGTGAACGAAGGACCAGACGGCGGGGATCAGGCTCAGCAGCGTCACCCCGGCCAGCAGCCGTTCGCGCCCGCTGAGCCGCTGTTCGGCGCCGAGCTGGCGACGGCTGTAGAGAAACAGCAGCAGACCCGGCCCGTAGAGCAGAAGCGACAGCAGCAGGTACTCCACCCCGGCGGCGTAGAGCAGCCAGAAACCATAACCGCTCGACACCAGCGCCACCACCCGCATCAGGCCGCGGCCCTGCCCCCCCTTGCCACTGAAGACCAGCTTGAGCAGGAAGAGGCCGATGAGCAGGTAGGGCACCAGGATCATGGAGGTGGAGATGAGCAGCAGGTTGGTATACCCCTTGCCAAGCAGCCATACCAGCAGCAAGCAGCCCTGCACGGTCAGGCTGGTGAGCCAGAGCGAGGCGATGGGGGTGCCGTTGCGGTTCTCGCGCCGGAAGATGGCCGGGAAGGCCCCGTGACGCGCCGCGCTGAACGGCACCTCGGCCGAGAAGAGAGTCCAGCTCACGTAGGAGGCGAGCACCGACACGATGAGGCCGGCGCTGATGAGCAGCTTGCCCCAGGAACCCGTCATCTGGGCCATCAATCCCGCCATGGAGGGGTTGGGCAGGGCCGCAAGCTCCGGGCGGCTCAATATTCCGAGCGCCAGCACCGAGATGAGCACATAGAGCAGCAGCGCCAGCACCACGCCGAGCACGGTGGCGGTGCCCACGTCCCGCTTGTTTCTCGCCCGGGCCGAGAGCACCGCTGCCCCTTCGATGCCGGTGAAAACCCAGAGGGTGATGAGCATGGTGTTGCGCACCTGCTCGGAGACCGGTACCGCCAGGGTGCTGCCCTCCTGATCCGCCGCAAAGGTGACCGGATCGAACCAGTAGCAGGCGAACAGGATGAACAGCAGCAGCGGCAGGCTCTTGGCCAGGGTCGCCACCAGATTGAACAGGGCCGCCTGCTGCACGCCTCGGGCCACCAGCAGGTGCACCGCCCAGAGGATGCAGGACTCGCCGACAAAAGCTGCCAATGTGTTGCCCTCGCCAAACCAGACCCGCTCCGGCGTGTCGACGAAGCTGCCCAGCGCCGCGAAGGCGATCACCAGATACCCCACCACGCCGATGGTGGCACAGAGCCAGTATCCCCAGGCGGAGAAGAACCCCACCAGCTCGCCAAAGCCGGCTCGGGCATAGCTGTAGATGCCGCCGTCGAGCTCGGGTTTGAGCCGCGACAGGTAAAGGAAGCTCATGGCCAGCGCCAGTATGCCGACCCCGGTGACGGCCCAGCCGATCAGCACGGCGCGGGCGCCCGCCACATCGGCCATGTTCTGGGGCAGGCTGAAGATGCCGGCCCCCACCATGGAGCTGAACACCAGCGCAGTGAGGGACCAGAGCCCGATCTTGCTCTCTTTCATGGGCGCTCCTTAACGCAGCCGGCTGGCCAGCGCCTCGATGTGTTCCGGACCGATGCCGCAGCAGCCGCCGATGAGGTTTGCCCCGGCTCTGCGCCAGCGCTCGGCCCAGCCGAGGTAATCCAGCGGCCCCAGATCGCCGCGGATCTCGTCCAGACCGTCATTGGCAGTCGCCTCCTTGGGCTGGGGCGGGAAGGCGTTGGCATAGGCGCCGAGGCGAACGTCGGTGCGCCCCTGAACCTGCAACGCGGCGACGGCCACCTTGAGCGCCCCTTCAATCACCTCGGGCTGGCAGCAGTTGAACAGGATGGCATCCACCCCGGCCGACGCCAACGCGGTCACGGCATCCGCCACCCGCTCGCCGGAGCGCAGGGTGGGCTCGCTGCCCGGCGCTTCGTCTTCCAGAGTAAAGGAGACCCAGAACGGCTTGCCGTCCTCGGGCAGCAGGGCCTTGAGGGCCAGGGGCTCGGCGATGAGGCTCATGGTCTCCGCCAGCCAGAGATCCACATGGGGTGACAGGGCACGGATAAGCGGTGTCGCCAGCTCGCTCACCCGCTCGGCCTGATAGAGGTCCGCACGATAGGAGCCAAAGAGCGGCGGCAAGGAGCCGGCCACCTTGACGGCTCCCCCCTGCTCGTCGGCCACGTCTCGGGCCAGTTGCCCGGCCAGAGCTGCAAGTGCCTCCCCTTGGGCGGCAAAGCGCGCCTCGCCGATGTGGAAGGGCACCAGGGCATAGCTGTTGGTAGTGATCACCCGGGCACCGCTCGTCGCATAGGCCTGGTGTACCTCGCGCACCGTCTCGGGCGCTTCCATCAACGCCAGCGCCGACCACTCCGGTTGACGGAACGGCGCACCACGCCGCGCCAGTTCACGGCCCATACCGCCATCGAGTACCCACAAATCCTGCTTGTCCATCTCTGTCTCTCTGCGTCTCCCCGCCATGACGGGTGTTTATTGTGTGAAACCATATTAAGCCATCAAAACATCTAGACGGCTAGAAATCCCAAATATCATGACCCAAAGTAGAACAAGAGGCAATCGGGGGCTACGAACAAATCCGGGCAAGCTCAGGATGATGGCGGCAAAGGGAGATCTCCCCGGCACAGGCATCACCTGGCCAGGCACTGAAACGACAAGAGGCCACCCCGGGGGGTGGCCTCTTGTGAAACAGGGGATCAAGGCGGGCACAGCCGCCGATAACCAGGGGCTCAGCGCCCGGCCAGCACCCGCTTGGTCTGCTTGACCCAGTCGGAGACCCGGCCCTGCTGGGGATAGCCCTGCCAGATCTGCTCCCACTGGGCGGGGCTGAGGGGGCGGCCCAGCCGACGCTGCACCCCGGCATAGAGGTAGTCGTGGGCCGTGGTGCGTGCCTGGGCCGAGGTGAGGAACTTGGCAACAGGGTCGGTGAGACGCACGTCCCGCATGCCGAGCAGCGGATAGTCGCTGTGCACCGCCGCCAGCATGGTCTCGCGCATGGCGGATTCGATGTAACCCCGGGCAAACAGGGCGGTGACCGATTCAAGCGACCCTTGATCCGGGCCGTGATACTCCTCGTCGAACACCGGGCTGGGCTCTGCCACGGCGCTTTGCACCACCGCATCGGGATCCTGCTGCGGGACCACCACGGCAGGCTCGGGGGTAACGGGTTTGGCAGGCGTCACTGGCTTGCGCGGTGCGCTCTGGCTGCAGGCACCCAGTGCCAGGGCGAGCGCCACACAGGCCAGCGCACGGGAATGAGTCTTCATCTTCATGATTGCTAACGAACTCCTTTAGGATTCCTGAGCGGGCTTCTCATTGCTCGCAGGTTCTACCCGGGTGACCAGCAACTGGTCAATCTTGTAACTGTCGATGTCCACCACTTCGAACTTGTAACCGGCATATTTGACCGAGTCGGTGCGCTTGGGGATCTTGCGCAGCATGTACATGATGAAACCGGCGATGGTCTCGTAGTTTTGGTTTTCCGGGAACTCCTCGATGTCGAAGGCGCGCATCACGTCGGAGATGGGGGTAACCCCGTCCACCAGCCAGGAGTTCTCGTCCCGCTGGACGATCTGCTCTTCCACCACGTGGGTGGCCCACTCCCCCATGACGGTGCTCATCAGGTCGTTCATGGTGACGATGCCCACCACCAGGGCGTATTCGTTCATCACCACCGCAAAGTCGCCGCGATGGTTCTTGAAGTACTCCATCGCCTCGTAGAGGTTGAGGGTGTCGGGAATGATGATGACGTTCTGCACCAGGGAGCCGCTGTTGAGATCGATGCTCTGGCCGCTGATGACGCGGATCAGCAGCTCCTTGGCATCCACGAACCCCTTGATGCTGTCGAGGTTGTGGTCGCACACCAGGAACTTGTTGTGGGGGTGCTCGGCGATCTTCGCCTTGATGCTCTCCTCCCCCTCTTGCAGGGTGAAGTAGATGAGGCTCTCCCGCGCCGTCATGGCGGAAGTGACACCCAGAGACTGGAGCTCGAACACGTTCTCGATGAGCTGGTGCTCCTCGCGCTGAATGACACCGGCTTCGGCACCTGCATCCATCACCGCATAAATATCGTCGGAGGTGATCTCGTCGTTGCGCACCATGGAGATGCGCATCAGCCGGAACAGGCCGTTGGCCATGCCGTTGAACAGCCACACCAGCGGCATCAGCAAGGTGACGCACAGCATCATGGGACGCACCACCACCACGGCGATCCGCTCGGGCATGGTCATGGCAAGGCGCTTGGGCATCAGGTCCGCTATCAGGATGAACATGCCGGTGACGAAGACGAACGAGGCCGCAGAGCTAATCTGGCCGAGCCAGGGCCCCTGGTAGAAGCCGGCAATCAGCTCCCTGATGGCGGGATTGAGGGCGGATTCCCCCAGGATACCGCCGAGGATGGCGACGGTATTGAGGCCTATCTGCACCACGGTAAAGAAGTTGCCCGGCTGGGCCTGCAATGCCAGCACCTTCTCGGCGTGGCGGTTGCCCTCGTCGGCCATCACCTGCAACTTGATCTTGCGGGAGGCGGCAAGGGAGATCTCGGAGAGTGAGAAGAACACGCTGCCGGCGACCAGCAGCATCAGAAAGAACAAACTATCGGCAAAACTCATGATTAACCTATTGCGACAGCCGCCTTAGCACAAGACGGCAAACTGGGCCCGGGAAACCGGACCGTGACTCCATCCGGGACTCACACAGGGGCCATATTCTAGCAGAAAAGCGCCCGCCGGGTGGCGTTATCTTGAACTGCCGTGCCATGCAATGAAAAAGGCGCTCAAAGCGCCTTTTTATTCAATCAGGGTTGGATTCCCGTCGTGCAGCCGCGACGGGAGCTCCACCCAAGGCGCCCCATCAGCCCTTGCCCAGCAGATCGCTCAGGTCATCGGCCTTGGTGTGACGCACATCCTTGCCCTTGACGTAGTAGACGATGTACTCGCAGATGTGCTGGCAGCGATCGCCGACCCGCTCGATGGCCCGTGCCGCCCACAAGACGTTCAGCACCTGCGGTATAGTGCGCGGATCTTCCATCATGTAGGTCATCAGCTCGCGGATGATGGACTCGTACTCCCGGTCCACCTTGTCATCTTCCTTGTAGACCGCCAGGGCGGCATCCAGATCCATGCGGGCGAAAGCGTCGAGCACGTCGTGGAGCATCTTGATGGTGCGACGCCCCATGTTCTCCAGCGACACCAGCGGTGGCTGGGGCTTGTTGGCGTTGTCGGTCAGCATGCGGGCAATCTTGTCCGCCACGTCGCCAATCCGCTCCAGATCCGTGATGGTCTTGATGATGGCCATCACCAGCCGCAGGTCGGACGCGGTGGGCTGACGCTTGGCGATGATGCGGGTGCACTCCTCGTCGATCGCCACTTCCATGGCGTTGACCTTGTGGTCGTTGGCCACGATCTTGCGCGCCGCATCCAGATCCTGGCCATGGATGGCGGCGATGGCGTCGGTGAGTTGCTTCTCCACCAGCCCCCCCATCACCAGTACCTGATTGCGCACGCTCTCAAGCTCGGCATTGAACTGACCGGAGATGTGTTTGTTGAGGTTCATATTGTCCATACCAGTAATCCTTGTTGCTCCGATTATGCCTTAGCCGTTGAACTGACTGCCAATCTGTTTGTTGATGCTCATCTTGCTCATCTTGCTCATCTCAATCAGCGGCATCCCTTAACCGTAACGACCGGTAATGTAGTCTTCGGTCTTCTTCTTGGCCGGGGTGGTGAAGATGGTGTTGGTATTCGAGTACTCGATGAGTTCCCCCATGTACATGAACGCGGTCTGATCCGAGACCCGCGCCGCCTGCTGCATGTTGTGGGTCACGATCACCACGGTGAACTGGCTCTTGAGCTCGTTGATGAGCTCCTCGATGGTGAGGGTGGAGATGGGGTCCAGCGCCGAGGTCGGTTCATCGAGCAGCAGCACTTCCGGCTCGATGGCGATGGCACGGGCAATCACCAGACGCTGCTGCTGACCACCGGAGAGGCCGAAGGCGTTGTCGTGCAGACGATCCTTCACCTCCTCCCACAGGGCGGCACCGCGCAGGGAACGCTCGGCGGCCTCGTCCAGAGTACGGCGGTCATTGATGCCCTGCAGGCGCAGGCCGTAGACCACGTTCTCGTAGATGGACTTGGGGAAGGGGTTGGGGCGCTGGAACACCATGCCCACCTGACGGCGAAGGGCGGAGACATCCACGCTCTTGTCGTAGATATTGTGGCCGTGCAGCTGGATCTCCCCCTCGATGCGGCAAATCTCCACCAGATCGTTCATCCGGTTGATGCAGCGCAGCAAAGTGGACTTGCCGCAACCGGACGGGCCGATGAAGGCGGTGACCTGACCCTTGGGGATCTTCATGTTGACGTTGAACAGCGCCTGCTTGTTGCCGTAGTACAGGTTGAGATCCTTCACCTCCAGCGCAGTCTGCTCCGGGGTCAGGTTGAGCAGGTCGGTGGCGGTGTGCGGGGCCGAACTCGGTGTTACGTTGATCATCTGTTTACCTCAAATTCTCTTGGTGGCAGCGGGCAAACGTCTTGCCCGCTGCCGGAATATCTGGTTGGCAGGGAAGGTCCCTGCCCGTCTCTGTAATGGCTGGATTAATGTTCCAGCGACCGGAATTTCTCGCGCAGGTGGTTACGAATACCGATCGCCGTCAGGTTGAGGCCGACGATCACCGTCACCAGCAGGAAGGAGGTGGCGTAGACCAGAGGACGCGCCGCCTCGACGTTCGGGCTCTGGAAGCCCACGTCATAGATGTGGAAGCCCAGGTGCATGAACTTGCGCTCCACGTGCAGGTACGGGAAGTTGCCGTCCATCGGCAACGTTGGAGCAAGCTTCACCACCCCCACCAGCATTAGCGGCGCCACCTCGCCCGCCGCACGGGCAATCGCCAGGATAAGGCCGGTCATGATGGCCGGGCTGGCCATGGGCAGCACGATGCGCCAGAGGGTCTCGGCCTGGGTAGCACCCAGCGCCAGCGAACCCTGGCGAATGGTGCTCGGGATCCGGGCCAGCCCCTCTTCGGTGGAGACGATCACCACCGGCAGGGTCAGAATGGCCAGGGTCAGGGCTGACCAGATGACTCCGGGGGAACCGAAGGTCGGGCTCGGCAGCGCTTCCGGGTAGAAGAGGCGGTCGATGCTGCCCCCCAGGGTGTAGACGAAGAAGCCCAGACCAAACACGCCGTAGACGATGGAGGGCACCCCCGCCAGATTGATCACCGCGATACGGATGATCTTGGTCAGGCTGTTCTTGCCCGCGTACTCATGCAGGTAGACGGCCGCCACCACCCCGAGCGGGGTCACGATGATGGCCATCAGGATCACCATGAAGACGGTGCCGAAGATGGCAGGGAAGACGCCGCCCTCGGTGTTCGCCTCCCGGGGGTCATCGGAGACGAACTTGCCTATCTGGTGGAACCAGTGACCCACCTTGGCCATCAGGCTCATGTCGTTGGGCCAGACCACATCCAGCACCCGGGACATGGGCATGGTCACCAGCTCGCCGCGCATGTCCTTGACGGTGATGCTGTCTCTGTCCGCCTGGGTACGCAGGGAGAAGAGCTCTTTCTCCAGCACCTGGTAACGGTCGTTGAGCGCCTGACGCTCGCTCGCCAGCTCGGCTTTAAGCTGATCGGTCAACTTGTCATCCAGCTCGGCCTTGCGCTCTTTCAGGCGCAGGCGCTCCAGCTGATAGTTGATGCTGCCGATGGCCCCTTTTTGCAGGTCGTTGGCTTGGCTTGAGAGGCCGTTGGCACGGGCCAGCACCCGCTGCAAGGCGGGATGCAGATCCGTGGTCAGCTCCTGGCCATCTTCCTTCACCGAGGTGATGTAACCATAGAAGTTGCCGTTGGTGGCGCGTTCCACCATGGCGAGCTCCACCGGCTGGGTGCGCGATTTGATATCGGTCTCCAGTACCCAGCGGAAATCGAGGTCGACGAACTCCCGGTTGCCGGTCTTGACCAGATAACGGGTAATCTCTTCGCGCTCCTCCCCTTCCAGCGCCTGGCCTGCGGCGCGCAGGCGCTCCACCGGCACCAGCTCCCGGTCGTTGATCTCGCCAATCAGGACGCTCTTGTTGCCGCTTGCATCTTCAAGTTGCCACTCATAGATGGGATGGGGCCAGAAATAGACCAGACCACGCCAGCCGATCAGCAACAACAGACCCAGTACGGCCACCAGACTCAGGCTGACGGCGCCCCCCGTCATCCAGATCCAGGGGGCCCCCGATTTAAACCACTTACCCATTGTCGATTCCTTAGTCCTTACAGAGAGCTGTACTTTTCACGCAACCGCTGGCGGACGAATTCGGCCAGGGTATTGAACAAGAAGGTGAACACAAACAGCACGAAGGCGGCGAGGAAGAGCACCCGGTAGTGGGAGCTGCCCACTTCCGATTCCGGCATCTCCACCGCAATGTTCGCCGCCAGGGTCCGTAGCCCCTGGAACATGGAAAAGTCCATGATGGGGGTGTTGCCTGTGGCCATCAGCACGATCATGGTCTCGCCCACGGCGCGGCCAAGGCCCATCATCACCGCCGAGAAGATGCCCGGGCTCGCGGTGAGGATCACCACCCGGCTCAGGGTCTGCCACGGGGTCGCCCCCAGCGCAAGCGAGCCCTGGGTCAGGTGCTTGGGCACCGAGAAGACCGCGTCTTCGGCGATGGAGAAGATGGTGGGGATGACCGCAAAGCCCATGGCGATACCGACCACCAGGGAGTTGCGCTGGTCAAACTTGATGCCCATGTCGTGGGTCAGCCAGATGCGCGAATCACCGTGCATGAAGGCGTTCTCGATGATGGGGCTCAAGGCGAAGGCGCCCCATCCGATGAACAGCAGCACAGGGATGAGCAGGATGGCGTGCCAGCCTTCCGGCAGCCAGGTGCGGCCGCGCTCCGGCAGATAGTTCCACACCAGGGCGGTGAGCAGCATGCCCATGGGCAGCAGGATCAGCAGCAGGATCACCCCGGGCAGGGCCCCTTCGATGATGGGCGCAAGCCACAGACCCGCCAGGAAGCCGAGGATGACGGTCGGCAGCGCCGCCATGATCTCCACCGTCGGCTTGACGTATTTGCGCAGCCCCGCCGACATGAAGTAGGCGGTATAGATGGCACCGGCGACACCCAGGGGCACCGCGAACACCATGGCATAGAAGGAGGCTTTCAAGGTACCGAACACCAGGGGCACCAGGCTCAGCTTGGCTTCGAAGTCGTTGCTGGCGGAGGTGGACTGCCACACGTACTGGGGCTCGGGATAGCCTTCATACCACACCTGTTGCCAGAGGGCAGACCAGGTTACCTCGGGGTGATCGTTCTCGACGTCAAAGACCTTGAAGTCATCCCCCTGCTGGGTCAACAGCAGGTTGTGGCGAGGAGAGATGGCAACGGCAGCCAGGTTGCCCCCGTCAACCTTCTCGCCAAGCAGCTTGGCTTCGCCGGTGGCATGGAAGAAGTTGATGGTGCCGTCGCTGCCTGCGCTGATGAAGCCCTTGCGAAAGTGCTCGGGGGTCAGCAGGGCGACCGGCGCGTCACTCTTGAAGTCACGGATCTGGGTGAACTGGCGCTTGCCATCCTTTGCCACCTCGAACCACTGGGAGATGACGCCGTTGTCGTTGCCCACCAGCAGGGAGGACGCACCGGAGAGCAGTGCCACCTGGGTCACGCTGGCATTGGGGGCGTTGATCTCCATGACATTGCGCAGGGAGATGTCGCTCAGGTTGTGGATGTCATAGACCGACAGGCGGTTGCCCTCGCGCACGAACAACAGGCGCAGGTTCGGGGTCAGCAGCATCTGGTCAACATGGCGTGGCAGGGACGGAATGGTGTAGGTCTGGTTGCTCCACTCGATTTCGCCGGAGAGGAAATTCTCCTCACCGCTCATCACCATCAGCACACCACGACCATCTTCGGTCACGGCCGCGGTCGCCATTTTGTCCTTGGTCGCCTCGAAGACCATGCGCGTCAGCGCCTTGCCCTGGGGATCGATCACCACAGGGGTCTCGCCGAAGGGATATTGCAGGCTGGGCTCGATGACGCGCACGTCATTGGGATAGGAGATCTTGAAATAGGGTTGCACCACCTGGGCCTTGCCGTCGGCAAACCCATAGGCGATGAGTTTCTGGCCCGGCGCAGGCGGCGCGACCGCCGTGATCTCGCCGTCCACCTGCGCCTCACCAATCACCTGTCCGGTCTTGATCTTGCCATCCGGTTGCACGGCAAAGAATTTGACCTTCCCCTGGTCGCTGAAGCGGTAACCTATCTCGTTTTGCTCCTCGACCCCGAGCCAGGCGGTCTTGCCCTTGATGGGCAGGGTGAAGGAAGCGGTGCTCTCCATGCTGGCGCCATTGAAGATGGGCTTCACCACATAAAGCAGGTAGAAGAAGATGAGCAGCAGCGCCACCAGCACCAGGGCTCCCCCTGTGGTGACGCCATATTTGGCCAATTTATCCTTGATCCGGCGTTTTCGACTGCCCGCCATGACCAGATTTAACGATTCCGATGACATGCAAGACCTCAATGTGAGCTAGGCTTGGCGGCATTATATGGCGGATGCATGACAGTTTTGTTACATCAACAGCGGCAAAGAGCGCAGGCTCCATCGGGGGGGTGGCAGTTGATATTCGGTGGGAAGCAGGCAGCCGGTCTGGCAGTGAAATAAAAGCAAACGGGGCCATCAGGCCCCGCTGTCATCTTGAGGAAGCGCCTCTTTCGCGGCGAGTCTGGCCGCCTTCTTCTCGGCGCGGCGCCGTTTGAAGAAATCCGACAGCTGGGCCGAGCAGGCGTCGGCGAGCACCTCCCCCGTCAGTGCCACCTGGTGGTTGTGGCGGGGATCCAGCAGGATATCGAACACAGACCCTGCCGCCCCCGTCTTCAAATCCCGGGCACCATAGACCACCCGCTTGACCCGGCTGTGGATGAGGGCGCCGGCACACATGCAGCAGGGCTCCAGCGTCACATAGAGGGTGGTGTCGAGCAGGCGATAGTTTTCAAGCTGCTTGCCCGCTTCCCGAAGCGCCATCACCTCGGCATGGGCACAGGCGTCGTGCTCGCTGATGGAGCGATTCCACCCCTCTGCCACTATCTTGTCCCCCAGCACCAGCACGGCGCCCACCGGGATCTCGCCTATCCCCTCTGCCCTGGCTGCCAGGGCCATGGCATGGCGCATCCAGCGTTCGTCCTCCTCGCGCTGGCTGATCTGTGCTGCAACTTCAGATGGTTTCACGCCCTGATCCTCTCGTCGATATGATGTCGGCTTGCCTGGCCCCTGCACGGCATCGGCCGCGTACTCCCGGATTGCTGCGTCCCGGCCCTGGGCACACCGGGCCCCTTCCCCCTCGCGCTGGCCGGTAGCCGGTAGCCCACGGCAGAAGATGCTGTCAATGAAAGAGAGGCCAAAGGCCCCGGCGACATAAGAACGCCCCGAGTCGGGTGTTCGCCACCCTGTGCCCGCCTAAGGGGGCGGCGATTATGCCAAAACTCCGGCCAGGGCCCAAGTTGCATCTTGGCTGAACAATAAAGAAGCAGTCGGCATCTCCCTGATAAAAAAGGAGTTGCGCCCGCCAAATCATCCGATTAGACTTCCTTCCCGTCAGCCGAGCTGACTCCGTCGGTGTGTAGCGCAGCCAGGTAGCGCATCTGCATGGGGTGTAGAGGGTCGGAGGTTCGAATCCTCTCACACCGACCAAATTCCCCGAAATAGCCCAGTCAAACGACTGGGCTATTTTTTTGCCTGCACGCCCGACGCTTGCCTCTTTTCCTCTCACCTCCCCCGTTCATCGGGTCGCCGCTTTTTATTGGCATGAATTTTATACAGAACCACTTGAAGCTTTCATAAAGTGCCGCTAGGATACGCAACTTTTCCGCCGGCCATAAAAACAGGGAGGTGGACACTAGGGTGATGGAATCACCGACCGGCTTGCAATCAATGAGGCAAGCATCCATGACCCAAGCTGTTGACTCCCAGCCCGTTCAGCCCCTGATCTCCCCCACGCCCTCCGAGCTCGATTCCGCAGAGCACGGGTTTGGCAGTTCAGTGCACCTCGATGTGATCGATCTCGCCGCCCCGGATGAAGATTACTGAGACGAGCCCGTGCCATAGTGCGGTTCAAGACGCCGGTTTTGCTGTCCGGCACCGCCCTTGACCCAGGCCAACAGACCGCCACCGCAAATAACGACAAAATGCTAGTTTTTCTTCAAAAATCAGTTTAATTGACCATCTCCTGCGTTCCAACCTCCCTCTCCTTCATGGACACGCCTTGATACAAACCTACGTTATTGCTCGTCATTTCCCTCTCTCCTGTTCGCCTTCGCCATTTTGACTCAATTTGACATTTTAGTTTTAAACGCCAGTTCACTACCCGGTTACTTCATAGCCCCCATGCAGTCTGGATTGAACGAAGGCATTTCATACAGCTGTTTTTGCAAAGCTTGGAGTAATGTCGGGATTTGTTTTTGCATTTGTAATTTTATTACGTAATTAGTTACATTTTTAACCCATCCCCTCTACCGAAATCCTCCCCCCTGCCGCCCCGGCGACCCAAGAGCATAACCATCTGCAAAGAGCTTTTGCACTAATCACATAAATCCATTTAAAACAGCACCTTAACTATCATCAAAAAACACCCGTTTTAAAAATCAAGTTGACGAATCCGCCATTATTTTGCACCTTATGAATCGTGTTACCCCGCTGTTACGGGGAGTTTGAAAGAAAGGGACATAGACGTTAGTCGTAGTTAATAAATTCAAAATGTAACTTTTGGAGGAGTACCCACTATGTCGGCACCGGCCCAGACCATCAGCAGCACCCGCCTGCGCATTCAAGGCGAGATGCTTCCCGATTACGCGCAGATCCTGACGCCGGATGCGGTGGCCCTGGTGTCCGAACTGGTGGAACGTTTCGCACCCCAACGCAACGAGCTGCTGAAGCAGCGAGTCGCACGCCAGGCCCGTATCGATGGCGGCGAGTTGCCGGACTTCCTGCCAGAGACCGCCCATATTCGCGATGGTGACTGGACCATTCGCGGCATCCCCGCCGATCTGCAGGACCGCCGTGTGGAGATCACCGGCCCGGTCGAGCGCAAAATGGTGATCAATGCCCTCAACGCCAACGTCAAGGTCTTCATGGCGGACTTCGAGGACTCCCTGGCCCCGGCCTGGAACAAGGTGATCGAGGGCCAGATCAACCTGCGCGATGCGGTCAACGGCACCATTGCCTACCAGAGCCCGGAGGGGAAGGCTTATACCTTGAATCCAAATCCGGCCGTGCTCATCTGCCGGGTGCGCGGTCTGCATCTGCCGGAGAAGCACGTCACCTTTGATGGTGCCCCCATTCCCGGCGGCCTGTTCGACTTCGCCCTCTATTTCCTGCACAACCACAAGGCGTTGCTGGCCAAGGGCTCCGGTCCCTACTTCTACGTACCCAAGCTGCAGAGCCATCTGGAAGGGCGCTGGTGGAGCGAGGTATTCGCCTGGACCGAAGACAGGTTTGCTCTGCCCCGCGGTACCATCAAGGCCACCGTGCTCATCGAGACCCTGCCGGCGGTATTCGAGATGGACGAGCTGCTCTATCAGATGAAGGATCACATCGTCGCCCTCAACTGCGGCCGCTGGGATTACATCTTCAGCTATATCAAGACCTTGAAAAACCACCCGGATCGCGTCCTGCCGGATCGTCAGGTGGTGACCATGGACAAGCCGTTCCTCTCTGCCTACTCGCGGCTGCTGATCAAGACCTGCCACAAACGCGGCGCGCTGGCGATGGGGGGCATGGCCGCCTTTATTCCGGCCAAGGACGCGGCAGTCAACGAACAGGTGTTTGCCAAGGTGCACGCAGACAAGCAGCGCGAGGCCGACAACGGCCACGATGGCACCTGGGTCGCCCACCCCGGTCTGGCCGATACCGCCATGGCGGTGTTCAACGCCACCATTCCGGCGGGTGCCCAGAACCAGATCGGCGTGCTGCGCGAGCAGGATGCCCCCATCACGGCCGCCGACCTGCTGGCCCCCTGTGAGGGTGATCGCACCGAGGCGGGCATGCGCACCAATATCCGCGTCGCCCTGCAATACCTGGAAGCCTGGATCAACGGCAATGGCTGCGTGCCCATCTACGGACTGATGGAAGATGCCGCCACCGCCGAGATCTCCCGCACCTCCATCTGGCAGTGGATCCGCCACGGCAAAACCCTCTCCAACGGTCAGGCGGTGACCAAGGCGCTGTTCCGCCAGATGCTGGCCGAGGAGCAGGAGGTGGTCAGAGGCGAAGTGGGCGAGGCCCGCTGGCAATCGGGCCGTTTCGCCGAGGCGAACGCCCTGATGGACGAGATCACCTGCGCCGACACACTCATCGATTTTCTGACGCTGCCCGGCTACGAGCGGCTGTGAGACCCGGGCCGGTAACGGCCCCCATAACAAGTCAATGGAAACGTGAAATCAATGAAAGAGGGAACTGATATGGCACTGACCCGTGAGCAACAGATCCAGGCTATCGAGAAAGACTGGGCAGAAAACCCCCGCTGGAAAGGGATCAAGCGCGGCTACAGCGCCGAGGACGTGGTGAACCTGCGTGGCAGCCTGCAGCCGGCACACACTCTGGCCCAACGCGGCGCCGACAAACTGTGGGAGCTGATCCACGGCGGCGCCAAGAAGGGCTATGTAAACTGCCTCGGCGCCCTGACCGGCGGCCAGGCGGTACAACAAGCCAAGGCCGGCATCGAAGCCATCTATCTCTCCGGCTGGCAGGTGGCGGCGGACAACAACCTCTCCTCCACCATGTACCCGGATCAGTCCCTCTACCCGGCCAACTCCGTCCCCTCCGTGGTGGAGCGCATCAACAACTCCTTCGCCCGGGCCGACCAGATCCAGTGGGCCAACAAGGTTGGACCAGAGGACAAAGGCTTCATCGACTACTTCCTGCCCATAGTAGCGGATGCGGAAGCCGGTTTCGGCGGCGTGCTGAACGCCTTCGAACTGATGAAGGGGATGATTGAAGCGGGCGCCGCCGGCGTGCACTTCGAAGATCAGCTCGCGTCCGTGAAAAAGTGCGGCCATATGGGCGGCAAGGTGCTGGTCCCGACCCAGGAAGCGGTGCAAAAGCTTGTCGCGGCTCGCCTCGCGGCAGATGTCTGCGGCACCACCACCCTGGTGATCGCCCGCACCGACGCCAACGCAGCGGATCTGCTGACCACGGATGCCGACCCCTACGATGCCGGCTTCCTGACCGGTGAGCGCACCAGTGAGGGCTTCTACAAGGTGCAGGCCGGCATCGAGCAGGCCATCTCCCGCGGCCTGGCCTACGCCCCTTACGCCGACATGGTGTGGTGCGAGACCGCCAAGCCCGATCTGGACGAGGCGCGCAAATTTGCCGAGGCCATCAAGGCCCAGTACCCGGACAAGATCCTGGCCTACAACTGCTCCCCGAGCTTCAACTGGAAGAAGAACCTGGACGATGCCACCATCGCCCGCTTCCAGCAAGAGCTCTCCGACATGGGCTACAAGTACCAGTTCATCACCCTGGCGGGTATCCACAACATGTGGTTCCACATGTACGAGCTGGCCTACCAGTACGCCCGTGGCGAGGGAATGAAGCACTATGTCGAGATGGTGCAGCAGCCGGAATTTGCCGCCGCCGAGCGGGGCTACACCTTCGTGGCACACCAGCAGGAAGTGGGTACCGGTTACTTCGACAAGGTGACCACCGTCATTCAGGGCGGCCAGTCGTCGGTGACCGCGCTGACCGGCTCGACCGAAGAAGATCAGTTCCACTGATAACTGTGTAATGCTCGCAAACAAACCCCGGCCAAGTCCCGGGGTTTGTCATTATGGGGCTTAGAACCTATCCCAGTAGGCGTAATCGTTGAAGGCAGTTTGAACACGGACAGCGCGCAGAAACCGGAGCGTACTGTAGTACGTGAGGATTTCGAGCACTGCCCAGGTTCAAAATGGCGAATAAGATAGCCTAATGTGATAGGTTTTCAGAGCTCGAGGATCTCTTTGACGAAAGGGATAGTGAGCTTGCGCTTGGCACGGAAGGAGGCGTTGTCGAGACGATTGAGGGTGGCAAGCAGGGTACGCATGTCGCGGGAGAGGCGGTTGAGCAGGAAACGGCCCACGTCGATGGGCAGCTTGAAACCCCGCAGCTCGGCGCGCAGTTGCAGGGCGCTGAGTTTGCCCTCGTCGTCCAGCTCGTCGAGGTGGAAGCTCACTCCCCAGTCGAGACGGGACGCGAGATCCGGCAGTTGCAGCCCCAGCTTGCGTGGCGCGCTGCAGCCGGTAACGATGAGCGTCCCCTCCCCCTTCTCCTTCCATCGATTGTAGAAGTCGAACAGGGCCCGCTCCCACAGGGCGTTGCCGGCGATCGCCTCCAGGCTGTCAAGACAGACCAGGGGCAGGCTCTCCAAAGCATCGAGCATGCTGGGGTCAAGCTGTTCAAACTGATCGAGGGAGAGATAGGCCGCCGCCGCGTCGCGGGCGTTGACCTCGGCACAGGTGGCATGGAGCAGATGGGAGCGGCCCGACCCCTTGGCTCCCCAGAAATAGAGGAAGGGCGAGCCCTGACCGATGGCCGCATTCTTGAGGGCGGTGATCAGATGGGCGTTGTTGCCGGGATAAAAACTGACGAAGGTTTCATCATCCGGTAGTTGTACGGCTAAAGACAGTTGGGCCGGTTGCTTCACTCGTTGGGCTTTGACTGTGATATTTGCGGGCAAGTGTATCACCAGCGGGGCAGATAGAGAACCGCCCGGACCATGTCGGGCGGTCAGGATCCTTCCCCGGGATCAGGGCTGCGACCATTGATAGCGCAGGCCGCTCTCGTTGTCTTCCGCCTGATGCAGGCGGCTCTCCAGTTGCAACCCCCTCACCAGCTCGGCCTTGTCCCCCTGCAGCGAGAGGTTGAAGGTCACCTTGTCCCCTTCCAGCTTGCCGATAGCCACCTTGGTGACACTGGCCATCCCCTGCAGCAGCTTCTGGATCTGGATCATGCCATCGATGTCGGACAGCCCCTCCACCACCAGGGTCTGGCTGGAGGCGACACCGGAGAGACGGGTACCGTACTGCTGCACCAGCCAACCGGCCAGGGCATCGGCAAAGCCCTTTGCCACCTCGGCCTGGGTACCTGAACCCGTGCCCTTGGTCAGCTCGGTCAGCTCTCCTGCCTGCGCCCCCGGCTTGGTACCATAAAGACCCCAGTCGATGCTCCAGGCCTCCCCCTCCGGGCTCAGTTTGCCGAGCACCACCATTTCGGCGCCGTAACGCTGGCTCGCCTTGAGCACGGGATCGGCAAAGCGGCCCCAGACATCGGTGGCATTGACCGCCATGTTGTCATCCAAGTCCATCAGCGGGAGACTGACCGGCAGCCCCATGGCCTGGGTCTGGGCACGCAGCGCCTCGGACCAGCCATCGCCGGACTGATCCGGCAGAATGCGCCGCTCCCCTTCGTCGACCACCAGCCAGATGGCGACCTGCGGCCGCACCGGGCCAAGCAGGGCAAACTTGCTCTGGCCGACCAGGGCGTTCACCTTGACCACATTGAAATCCGCCTTGAGAAACTTGACCGAGCCGATGTCCTGATAGCTGTATTGCTGCACGTAATCCGCCGGCGCCGCCAGGGCCTTCACCACATCCGGCTGGGTGAGGATATCACGCTTGCCCGTCACCTTGACGAGCACATCCCCCAGCGCCTGGGACTGGGCGGCCGTCATGTCGCCACTGGTGGGAGCCTTGCCCTGATAGAGGTCGGTTACCTGGGCGGCCGACACCACGAGAGGCAGACAGCAGCAGAGGAGAGTCGCTAAGCGTTTCAGCATAAAGAAGATTCTCGAAATGGGGGATGGTGCTTATGGTAGCGGCAAGGCGCGCATGGCAGCAAGCAAAGGGGGGGAGAAACAGCGGAGCCGGCAGGATGCCGGCTCCGTTTGCGCGCCTTGGGCGCGGCGATGGGGTGATGCTTACTTGGTGCCGAAGATCTTGTCGCCGGCATCCCCCAGACCCGGGACGATATAGCCCTTCTCGTTCAGCCCCTGGTCGATGGAGGCACAGAACAGCTCCACGTCCGGGTGAGCGGCTTCCAGGGCCTTGATGCCTTCGGGGGCGGCAACCAGCACCAGCACCTTGATGGACTGGCAACCTTTCTTCTTGAGCAGATCGATGGTGGCGATCATGGAGCCGCCGGTGGCCAGCATGGGGTCGATGACCAGGGCCAGACGCTCTTCGATGTTGCTGACGATCTTCTCGAAGTAGGGGACAGGCTGCAGGGTCTCTTCATCGCGATAGATACCGACCACGCTGACGCGGGCGCTCGGCATGTGCTCCAGCACGCCGTCCATCATGCCAAGACCGGCGCGCAGGATGGGCACGACGGTGACCTTCTTGCCCTTGATCTGGTCGACTTCCACAGGGCCGTTCCAGCCATCGATGGTCACTTTTTCGGTTTCGAAGTCAGAGGTCGCTTCGTAGGTCAACAAACTGCCCACTTCCTTGGCCAGTTCACGGAAACGCTTGGTGCTGATGTCGCCTTCGCGCATCAGGCCGATCTTGTGCTTGACCAGGGGGTGTTTGACTTCAACGACTTTCATTATTATCTCCTCTAACCGGCGCCAAAAAAATCGCGGAATCATACAACAAAAGCCACGGCTTGTAGAGCTTTTCGATTCAAAAACGCGCAAACGATTTTCTTTCTGGTTTTTCGTGCCCGCTGGTAGAATACGCCCCGAATTTTACCCTCCACTTCTTTATATGACGGGGAATACGCGTGACTGACAAAACCTCACTGAGCTACAAGGATGCTGGCGTAGATATCGATGCCGGCAATGCACTGGTTGAACGTATCAAGGGCGTGTCAAAACGCACTCGTCGTCCTGAAGTCCTTGGTGGTCTTGGCGGCTTTGGGGCCCTGTGTCAAATCCCTGCTGGCTACAAGGAACCGGTACTGGTCTCCGGTACCGACGGGGTGGGCACCAAGCTGCGTCTGGCCATCGACCTGAAGAAGCACGACACCGTGGGGATCGACTTGGTCGCCATGTGCGTCAATGACCTCATCGTGCAGGGCGCCGAGCCCCTCTTCTTCCTCGACTACTATGCCACCGGCAAGCTGGACGTGGACACTGCCGCTGCCGTGGTCACCGGCATCGGCGCCGGCTGCGAACAGTCCGGCTGTGCTCTGGTCGGCGGTGAAACTGCCGAAATGCCTGGCATGTATGAAGGGGAAGATTACGACATCGCCGGTTTCTGCGTCGGCGTGGTGGAAAAGAGCGAGATCATCGACGGCAGCAAGGTTGGCGAAGGGGATGCCCTGATCGCCCTGGCCGCCAGCGGTCCCCACTCCAACGGCTTCTCCCTGGTGCGCAAGATCCTGGAAGTCTCCAAGGCCGACGTGCAGCAGCCGCTGGGTGACACCACCCTGGCCAACGCCCTGCTGGAGCCGACCCGCATCTATGTGAAGCCCGTGCTCAAGCTCATCAAGGAGTGCGAGATCCACGCCCTGTCCCACATCACAGGCGGCGGCTTCTGGGAGAACATCCCGCGCGTGCTGCCCGCCAACACCCAGGCGGTCATCGACGAGCAGAGCTGGCAGTGGCCGGCGGTGTTCAGCTGGCTGCAACAGGCAGGCAACGTCACCCGCCACGAGATGTATCGCACCTTCAACTGCGGCGTCGGCATGATCATCGCCCTGCCGGCGGATCAGCTGGACAAGGCCCTGGCCCTGCTCAAGGCCGAAGGCGAGAACGCCTGGCACATCGGCCACATCGCCAAGGCGGCCGATGGTGAGGAGCAGGTCATCATTCAATGAATGATCGGATCAACGGCCAGATGACTTCCCCTATGAAACGCATCCTCGTCCTCATCTCAGGCAGCGGCAGCAACCTGCAGGCCATCCTCGATGGCTGTGCCGGCGGCAAGATTGCCGGTCAGGTGGTCGGCGTCATCAGCAACAAGGCTGATGCCTATGGCCTGGTGCGTGCCAGGGAAGCCGGGGTGGCAACCGCCACCCTGGCCCAGCAGCAGTTCGCCAGCCGGGAGGAGTATGATGCCGCCCTGCTGGCCCTGATGGCGGATTATCAGCCGGATCTGGTGGTGCTGGCCGGCTTTATGCGGATCCTGAGCGCCGACCTCGTGCGCCACTTCGCGGGGAGGATGATCAACATCCACCCCTCGTTGCTGCCGAAATACCAGGGTCTGCACACCCACCAGCGCGCCATCGAGGCCGGTGATGACGAGCACGGCGCCAGCGTCCACTTCGTCACCGAAGAGCTCGACGGCGGCCCGGTGATCCTCCAGGCACGGGTCCCCATCTTCGAAGGGGACAGTGCCGACGAGGTGGCGGCCCGGGTCCAGGTGCAGGAGCACAGCATCTACCCCCTGGTGGTGCAGTGGTTCTGTGAAGGGCGCTTGCAGATGCGAGAAGGGTCTGCCTTCCTCGATGGCAAGCAGCTTGGCCTGGCAGGCTATGCCAGCGAGTAACCGCTAGCAGCCGTAAGACACAACAAGGGAGGCTTAGGCCTCCCTTGTCATTTCCATCGACCAGCGCAATGGCTGTCATCACGTCCGATGACGCCGCTGCGCGGCTAATCGGCCCTACACCGGATTGTCGATATCGATAAAGGTCACCTCCAACCCGTGTACGGTGGCGAGCCACTCTCCCAGCGCCTTGACGCCGTAGCGCTCGGTGGCGTGATGGCCTGCGGCGTAGAAGTGCATGCCCATCTCGCGGGCGGTGTGGATGGTCTGCTCGGAGGCTTCGCCGGAGATGAAGGCATCGATGCCCTGCTCCGCCGCCTGGCTGATGTAGCTCTGGCCACCGCCGGTGCACCAGGCCACGGAGCGGATGAGCTCGGGACCACTGTCACCACAATGAAGCGGCTCGCGACCGAGACGCTCGGCAATCAGCTTGGCAAAATCGCTGCCGCTCATGGGCTCCTCCAGCTTGCCCACCATTGCGACGCTCTTGCTGTTCCAGGGTTCGAGGCCGCGACGCACCTTGATGCCAAGCAGCCTGGCAAGCTGGGCGTTGTTCCCCACCTCGGGGTGCACGTCCAGCGGCAGGTGGTAGGCAAACAGGTTGATGTCGTGGGTCAAGAGGGTCTTGAGACGACGCTGCTTCATGCCGGTGATCTGGGCCGGCTCGCCGCTCCAGAAGTAGCCGTGATGGACCAGGATGGCGTCAGCATCAGCGGCCACGGCGGCATCGATGAGGGCCTGGCTGGCGGTGACGCCGGTCACCACCTTGCGAATGCGCTCGCGCCCCTCCACCTGCAGGCCGTTGGGGCAGTAATCCTTGATGGCATGGGGTTCGAGCAGGTGGTTGAGCAGGCTTTCCAGTTTACGATGAGAGATCATGGGGGTCTCCTAGCTGGGCTCCCCACGCACTGTGCGGGGAGCCGGATTCCGATCGTCAGAGCCCATGATAATCGAGCCGGACCGGCAAGGCCATGCGCCTGTCAGGCCTAGGCGGGCAGCTCGATGCCGGCGTCACGCATCTGGGCCAGCTTGTAACGCAGGGTGCGCGGGCTGATGCCGAGCTTGTCGGCCACCGCCTTGCGACTGCCGTTGCACTCCTGCAGGGTGTCCAGAATGATCTGGTGCTCCTGCTGCTTGAGTTCGCCGCCGAGCCCCTCCCCTGACAGCCGCTCGAGCGGGCGCACCAGGGTCTCGTCCGTCTCCTCCAGGATCAGGTGCTCACAGTCGATGAGGCCGTCTGGACAGAGGATCAGGGCGCGCTGAACCACGTTGTCGAGCTCGCGCACGTTGCCGGGCCAGGGGTGAGCCATCAGACGCTCTCGGGCGTCCTCTGCGAGCTGCGGCGTCGGCAGCCCCATCTGGCTGGCATGCAGCGCCAGCAGATGCTCCGCCAGGGGAAGAATGTCCCCCGGGCGCTCCCAGAGCGCCGTCCAGCGCAGGGGGAAGACGTTGAGGCGGTAGTAGAGATCCTCGCGGAACAACCCGTCCTGCACCGCTTTTTTCAGATCCCGGTTGCTGGTGGCAATGACCCGCACATCCAGGGGGATCATCTTGCGGCTGCCGAGCCGCTCCACCTCTTTCTCCTGCAAGACCCGCAGCAGCTTGGCCTGCAGTCCCAGATCCATCTCGGTGATCTCGTCGAGCAGCAGGGTTCCTCCCTGAGCCTGCTCGAACTTGCCAGGGCACCCCTGCACCGCACCGGTGAAAGCGCCCTTCTCGTAGCCAAACAGGGTCGCTTCCAGCATGTTCTCCGGAATGGCGGCGCAGTTGATGGCGACGAAGGCCTGTTCTGCCCGGTTGGAGTGGTCGTGAATGTAGCGAGCCAACACCTCCTTGCCCGTCCCGCTCGGGCCGGTCACCATGACGGTGGCTTCGCTTCTCGCCACCCGGGTCGCCAGCTGGAACAGCTCCGCAGTCCTAGGGTCCCCGTACACCACGGCCCGCTTCTCCACCTTCTGGGCCGGCACATAACGGCTGACCTGGTTGAGCAGCACCTCGGGGGAGAAGGGCTTGGCCAGATAGTCGATCGCCCCCTCGCGCATGGCGCGCACCGCCCCGTCGATGTTGGCGTAGGCAGTCATCAGGAGCACAGGCACCTGGGGATATTGCTGGCGGATGTTGGCGAGCAGGGTCAGGCCATCCATGCCCCCCATCTGGATGTCGGAGATCACCATGTCAAAGCGCTGACGGGACAGGGCAAGCAGGGCCCGCTCGCCGCTGTCCACCTCGCGGCACTCATACCCACCGAGCAGCAGGGTATCCACCAGCGCCTCGCGCAGGCCGTTGTCATCTTCCACCACCAGAATGCGAGCCTGGGTCATGCCACACCTCCTACAACCAACATGGCCTTGTCGAGAATCATCTTCACCGGCGCTCCGGCTTTTGCGCGCCTCATGCCACGCCCCCCAACTGAACCTGTTGCTGATGCAGGGGGAAGGACAGGGTAAAACAGGTGCCCTCGCCAGGGACCGAGGCCACGCTTACCTCTCCCTGATGGGCTCGTACCACCGACTGCACCACCGCAAGACCGAGGCCCGTGCCTTGGGATCGGGTGGTAAAGAAGGGTTCGAAGATCTGGTTGAGCAGGGAGGGGGCCATCCCCTTACCGTTG
The DNA here is from genome assembly GCF_027707425.1 of Aeromonas sp. QDB63. Taxonomy (NCBI): domain Bacteria; kingdom Pseudomonadati; phylum Pseudomonadota; class Gammaproteobacteria; order Aeromonadales; family Aeromonadaceae; genus Aeromonas; species Aeromonas sp. QDB63. Next base: position 135,669 of record NZ_JAPCIS010000004.1, on the reverse strand, counting down.
TCGATGACCCGCATCTCCACCCGGTTGCCGCTGCGCACAGCGCTCACCAGGAGCGAATCGGCACCGGCCTGCCGGGCGTTGGCGATGAGGTTGTTGATGGCCCCCGCCAGGGCACTGCTGTTGGCAAGCAGACAGAGATCGGGCTCAGGGGCCTCCAGATGCAAGGCGCAGCCCTGCTGCTGGCAGAAGGCTTCGGCCCCCGCCTGCACTTCCGCCAGCAAGCCCTGCACCGAGAGGGGCGCCACCACCTGGTTGTCGCCATTGCGGGCAAACAGCAGGATGTCGTTGATCTGCTTCTCGAGATCCTGCAGGCGCGCCATCAATTTTTGCTGGAACTGGCTGCGGGATTCAGGCTTGAGGGTGCGGTTGGCCAGGTTGGCCGCATAGAGCATGGCAGCGGAGAGCGGGGTGCGGATCTGGTGCGCCAGAGAAGCCGCCATGTTGCCAAGGGCGGAGAGGCGCTTCATGTGGTTGACCCTGTCCTGCAACTGGCGGGTCTCGGTCAAGTCGGTAATGAACACCAGTTGGCCGGGCTGATCCGGCAGCGGCTGGGTCGACAGCTGGACCCGGCGGCTGTCGCGCAAGGAGATCTCATGACCGTCATCCTCACGGGGTTCGAAGCAGCGGGCGATGATCTGGCGCCAGGAAAGGCCCTCCAGTGGCTCTCCCAGCAGCGCCAGGGCGGCAGGGTTTGCACGGGTGATCAGCCCCTCGCCATCGAGCAGCAGCACGCCGGTCGGCAGCGCCGTGAAGATGGCGTAAAGCTGACTCACTTCATGTGACTGGAGGGGGGCATCCTGCTGCAAGATTGTCATAAAGCTGACCTCAAACTGGCGATTGAGTCAGCTTATTCAATTTCCATGCCAGCAAAATAGACGTTATTTATCAATGTATTGGGTCAATGCGTCAAAGCATTGACCTCAATTGTCCTTGCTCATGCCGTACTTCTTCATCTTCTCCACCAGGGTGGTGCGGCGCATGCTGAGCAGGTCGGCGGCGCGGGCCACTACCCCATCCTGGGACTCCAGGGCCTGGCGGATCAGCTCCACCTCGAGGTCGGCCAGCATCTCCTTGAGATTGACCCCCTCCTGAGGCAACTGCATGGGCAGGGGCATGGCGATGCCGGGATCCAGCTCTGGTGGGGACTGGAACACGGCAGCCAGGGCGTCCCGCTCGTCCATCTCGGTGAGCCGTTCATCTCGTGGCTCGCAGGGCAGCAGACGATAGCGGCCGGGCAGATCCGCCACATCGACGATCTGGTTCGGATAGAGGATGAGCAGGCGCTCGATGAGGTTGGACAGCTCGCGCACGTTGCCGGGCCAGACGTACTGCATCAGGGACTCCATGGCGCGCTGGGTCAGACGGATGATCCCCTTGTGCTGTTCGGCATGGCGATTGAGCAGCTCCTGCAGCAGCAGCGGGATGTCGTCGGCCCGATCCCGCAGGGGGGGCGTCTCGATGGGGAACACATTGAGGCGGTAGTAGAGATCTTCGCGAAATGCCTGGGTGCGGATCATGGCTTCCAGATCCCGGTGGGTCGCCGCGATCACCCTCACATCTGCCTGGACGGCCTTGCCGCCCCCGACCCGGTCGAACTGGCGCTCCTGCAGCACCCGCAGCAACTTGACCTGCATCGGCAGCGGCATGTCGCCGATTTCGTCGAGGAAGAGGGTGCCCCCCTGGGCCAGTTCGAAGCGGCCGCGCCGGGCGGCAATGGCACCGGTGAAGGCCCCCTTCTCGTGACCGAACAGCTCGCTCTCGAGCAGCTCCGCCGGAATGGCGCCGCAGTTGATGGGCACGAAGGGGCCCGCGCTTCGGGCGGACAGCTCGTGGATGGCGCGAGCCACCACCTCCTTGCCGGTCCCGGACTCACCGAGGATCAGTACGTTGGCGTCGGTCTCGGCCACCTGGCCGATGAGACGGCGCACCTCCTGAATGCCCCTCCCCTTGCCCACCAGCAGGCGCAGCAGGGTCTGACCCTTGTCGTGGGTCTGATGACGGGGATGCAGGGAGATGAAGGCCTGGCAGAAGTGCAGATGACGGGTGAGGGACTCATAGGTAAAGGGCGCCTCGGCCACCCCGATGAAGTTGCTGCAACCATGGCTCGCTGGCATCAGGGAGAGGAAGGGCAGACGAGGGTGGGCGGCAAGCAGCTCACTCAGGGCTCGCTCGCGCAGTTCCCCGGCCAGAATCCCCTGCAAGGGCCCGGCAGTCTCGATGGCCACATCGAGATCGCTCTCCACCACCTCCTGCCAGGGGATCCCCATGAAGGAGAGCACAGTCCCCAGTTGCTGGCGCCGCACATCATCGGCATCAACAAGCAGCACACCCATAGCCATCCTATCCATATTTTCACACCTGACGCCAAGTTATTGTTTTTTAAGTGCTTATTAAAACCAATTTCGCACTGTGTCATAAGGGGGACAAAGTGCCAAAATTCTGGCGGATTGTCAAAACTTGTCGCATCCTCCCGGACCCTGGCGGGACGGGGATCACGCTTCCAGCCAGATTGAGTATCGGATGAAAACCAGCGAAGGGGAAAGAATGACGCCGACAGGGTGCGGCGTCAGAGGAGGGATCAGTGTTTCACGCTCTCCTGGGGAGCGGCATAGCGGCACTCGGGAAACCGGCTGCAGGCGAGGAACAGGCGACCGGCATGGGGACCCTTTCGTGCTTCCCGTGCCACCAGGGGCGCGGCACAGCGGGGGCAATGAGGGATCGTCTCCCGGGGCTCCTCCTCATCCGGATCGAGGAAGGGATTCTCCCCCATCAACACGGGCATTGCCTCTTCGGCCTGGGGGGGCGGCACCTGGGGCTCCCTGGCAGCCCCCGGGTGTGACGTGCCCAGATCGACACCATCGAGCAGCAGCGGGCTGAAGGTCGGTTCGCGGCGCTCGCCGGGCAGCAGGTCATCCACCGGCGCCGTCGTTCTCGCCAGCAGGGGCAGCAGTTGCTCCCGCAACTCGTCGACCTGGTAGTGGCTGCTGGCCGGGATCTGCAACAGCGGCAGACCGGCGCCATCGCAGGCCGCCTTCAGGAAGAGATCCCGCGCCTTGCGCTTCTGGTGGCGATGCCCCTCGTCATCCAGCTCCACGGCACACAGGAAAGAGAGATCCGCCGGGTGGCAGAGCAGAAAATCGAAGTGCTTCTCCCCTATCTTGCCGAGCGCCTGCTGGCGCTTGCCTTTGCCAAGGTGCGCCTCGGGCGTCAGTACATAGGAGGCTCGTACCTTGGCAAAGACACGGGCCTTGTCCCCCACCGCCTGATCCAGCACCCCGAAGAAGGTGCGCTCCGCTGGGCTCATCAAGGTTTCCTGCAGATCATAGGGCTCGGCTTTGCCCCCTTTCTCCCTGCGCCAGACGATCACCAGCAGGAGCAACCCCAGCAACACGGCTCCCGATACGACAAGGCTATTCATACACGCACATCCCGTTTACAAGACAAATTCAGTTCACACCAGAGGAAGGGGCACACTCTACCACGGGGAAAGCGACTCAGGCAGCGCAGAAATCAAGCCCGTCCCGGCATTCGCGTTTTTTCACTGAATTTGCGCAAGGCGGGCTTCATATGGCCTGTCACAGCAGGCACAATGCTAGAGCCCATGGACGTTCTGGCGCGCACCCCGTCGCCGCCAGGTGTCAACGGACCCCACGCAGCCCCATTCAAGGAGAGCAGGATGCAAAAGCAATTGGTCGTCACCGTGATCGGCGCAGACAAACCTGGGATCGTCGAGAGCCTGGCCGATACCATCACCCGGCAGCAGGGCAACTGGCTGGCCAGCTCCATGAGCGAGCTGGCGGGGCAATTTGCCGGCATTTTGCACGTCGCCGTGCCTGACGAGCATTACCGCAGCCTGTGCGAGGCCCTGGTGATGCTGCCTGGCCTCACCGTGAGCTTCGCCGAAGGGCAGCTGAGCCCGCAACCGGCCCATCAGGTGATGCTCAGCGTCACCGGCAACGACAGACCGGGCATCGTCCACGAAGTGGCCAGCATCCTGCGCAAGCTCAACATCAACGTCGCCGACCTCACCACAGGTTGCGAACCTGCGCCCCACTCAGGCGCCCCTCTCTTCTATGCCCACGCCCTGGTGGCCCTGCCGCCGCAGCTCGAACTGGACGATCTCGTCACGGCCCTGGAGTCCCTCTCCGACGACCTCGTCGTCGACATCGATCAGGATCTGAGCGAATAGTGTCGCCTGTCATAAATTTGTCATGGTTTGACGCCATAACTTCCGCGCAGACGCAACCAGAGCAAAGAGGCACCAGATGAGCACCGACAAGCAGTATGAAGAGAAAGAGCTTAGCTGGCTCTCATTCAATGAACGGGTGTTGCAAGAGGCGATGGACAAGACGGTACCCCTCATCGAGCGGGTCCGCTTCCTCGGGATTTTCTCCTCCAATCAGGACGAGTTCTTCAAGGTACGGGTGTCGGACGTCAAGCGCCGCATCCTCATCAACGAAGTCCACGGCGGCGACGACGAGGCCAAGGTGCTGCTGCGCGCCATCCAGCAGAAGGTGATGGCGCTCGGCGAGGCGTTCGACAACACCTACAAGGAGCTGCTGATCGCGCTGGCCCGCCACAACATCTTCCTGGTGAACGAAAGCCAGCTCTCCGAGTCCATCCAGCAGTGGCTGCGGATCTTCTTTCGGGAAAAGGTGCTGCGCCACATCATCCCCATCCTCCTCAACAAGGAGGTCAACCCGGTCAAGTTCCTGAAAGACGAGCACACCTATCTCGCCATCGAAATGAAGAAGAACGGCCAGGTGATCCAGTACGCCCTGGTGGAAGTGCCCACCGACGATCTGCCCCGCTTCTTCCAGCTACCGCCGGAGGGCACCCGTCGCAAGAAGCAGATCATCATCCTGGACAACGTTATCCGCTTCTGTCTGGACGAGATCTTCAAGGGCTTCTTCGACTACGACGAGATTGCCGCCTACGCGGTCAAGCTGACCCGGGATGCCGAATACGATCTCTCCGACCAGCTGGACTTGAGCCTGGTGGACAAGATGAGTGACGGCTTGAAACAGCGCCTCACCGCCATGCCGGTGCGCTTCGTCTACGAGCGGGAGATGCCGGCGGCCATGATAAGCTTCTTGAAGCTCAAGCTGCAGATCAGCTCCTACGACGCCATCATGCCCGGTGGGCGCTATCACAACTTCAAGGATTTCATCGGCTTCCCCAATGTGGGCCGGGATTATCTGGAAAACCCCAAGCTGCCGGCCCTCGATTGCCGCGACTTTGACGGCTTCGTCAACGCCTTCGACGCCATCGCCAAGCAGGACATCCTGCTCTACTACCCGTACCACAAGTTCCACCACTTCACCGAGCTGGTGCGCCAAGCGGCCTTCGACCCGGCGGTCAGCGCCATTCGCATCAACATCTACCGGGTGGCCAAGAAGTCGCGGATCATCCACTCCCTCATCGACGCCGCCAACAACGGCAAGAAGGTGACCGTGGTGGTGGAGCTGCGCGCCCGCTTCGACGAGGCGGCCAACATCGACTGGGCCAACATCCTGACCGACGCAGGCGTCAAGGTGGTGTTCGGGGTGCCCAGCCTCAAGATCCACTCCAAGCTCTGCCTCATCACCCGCCACGAGAACGGCGAGGCGGTGCGCTACGCCCACATCGGGACCGGCAACTTCAACGAGAAGACCGCCAAGATCTACACCGACTTCTCCCTGCTGACCCGCCATCCGGACATCACCGCCGAGGTGGAGAGCGTGTTCGAGTACATCGAGTACCCCTATCGGCGCTACAAGTTCAACCACCTGCTGGTCTCCCCCATCAACAGCCGCCGCCAGCTCTATCGCCTCATCGACAACGAGCTGGCCAACGCCAAGGCGGGGCAACCCAGCGGCATCACCCTCAAGATCAACAACCTGGTGGACAGAGACCTCATCAACCGGCTCTATGCCGCCGGCCAGGCCGGGGTGCCCATCCAGATGATCATCCGGGGCATGTGCGCCCTGCGCCCGGGGGTGCCGGGTCTGAGCGACAACATCCGGGTCATCAGCATCATCGACCGTTTCCTCGAACATCCGCGGGTGATGGTGTTCCACAACAAGGGCAATCCCCAGCTCTATATCTCCAGTGCCGACTGGATGAGCCGCAACATCGACGGTCGCATCGAGGTGGGCACCCCCATCTATGACGAGCGGCTCAAGCAGCGCATCCTCGACATTCTCGAGCTACAACTGAGTGATACCTGCAAGGCGCGGGTGATCGATGCCGACCAGAAGAACGAATACGTGAAGCGGGGCAACCGCCGCAAGGTCCGTTCCCAGGTGGCGATTTACGACTACCTCAAACGCATAGAGTCAAACCATGGACAATAGTCTGTACGCCGCTGTCGACCTGGGCTCGAACAGCTTCCACATGGTCATCGCCCGCCTCACCGAGGGGCGGATGCAGATCATCGATCGCATCAAGGAGCGAGTGCGCCTCGCCGAAGGGATGGACGAGCAGCGCCGCATGTCCCCGGAGGCCATGGCGCGCGGGCTGGACTGCCTCGCCCTGTTCGCCGAGCGGCTCACCAACATCAAGCCGGATCAGATCCGCATCGCCGGCACCTACACATTGCGCCGCGCCAGCAACGCCCACGACTTCGTGCGCGAGGCAGCCAAGGTGCTCAACCACCCCATCGAGATCATCAGCGGCCAGGAAGAGGCCCGCCTCATCTATCAGGGGGTCGCCCATACCCAGCACATCGAGGGCCAGGTGCTGGTGGTGGACATCGGCGGCGGCAGCACCGAGCTCATCATCGGCGAAGGGTTTGAGCACAAGGCGCTCACCAGCCGCAAGATGGGCTGCGTTAGCTTCACCCAGAGCTTCTTTGGCAACGGCAAGCTCGGCGAGAAGGCCTTCAACGCCGCCGTGTTGGAAGCCCAGCATCAGCTCGCCCCCATCATCAACCAGTACCGCAAGCTGGGCTGGCAGAGCTGCCTCGGCAGCTCGGGCTCCATCCGCACCGTGCGCGACGTGTTGCAGGGGGAAGAGTGGACCGATGGTGCCATCACCCTGGCGGGACTGGAGCGGCTGAAAGAAGAGATGCTCAAGCACAAGCGGGTCGATCAGCTCAAACTGGCGGGCCTCACCGAGGAGCGTCAGGGGGTCTTTGCCGCCGCGGTGGCCATCCTGCTCGGGCTATTCACCTCCCTGCCCATCGAGCGGATGGAGTACTCCGACGGCGCCCTGCGCGAAGGGTTGCTCTACGAGTTCGAGGAGCGCCTGCAGCATCACGACATTCGCGAACGTACCGCGCTTGCACTCAGCACTCACTATCGCATCGACAAGCGCCAGGCCACCCGGGTAGAGAGCAGCGTCCTCTCCCTGTTCGACGCCCTGAGCGGCCCCTGGGAGATGCCGGAAGAGCCCTATCGCGCCATCCTCGGCTGGGCTGCGCGGCTGCACGAGATCGGCCTTGCCATCAACTACAGCGGCATCCACAAACACTCCGCCTATATCTTGCAAAACACCGATCTGCCCGGCTTCAACCAGGACGATCAGGCCCTGCTGGCGGCCCTGGTGCGCTTTCACCGCAAGGGGCTCAAGCTCTCCGAGCTGCCGGCCCTGCCCAACCACGACGAGCAAACGGTGCTGCGCTGCATCCGCATCCTGCGCCTCGCGGTGGCGGCCCACCACAGGCGTCAGGACAACCTGCTGCCCGAGTGGAACGTGCAGGCCGCCGGGGATCAGCTGGTGGTCACCCTGCCCCTGGACTGGTGCGACGAGAACAAGTTGCTGATGCAGAACCTGGAAAAGGAGCACCGCTACTGCCACGAGCAGGGCTGGCCCCTGCTGTTCCAGCTCGGGTGATCCGCCCCTCTGTGCAAAAAGGCAGCCGATGGCTGCCTTTTTTGTCTCTTGTCCTTTCCTACTGCAGATCCGGCAGGATCAGCTTGGCTATCTCGAAGTAGATGATGAGGCCGGTACCGTCCACCAGGGTAGCGATGAAGGGGGCGGAGACCACCGCCGGGTCGATGCGAAAGCGACGCAGCACCATGGGAATCACCGAGGCGACGGTGGCGCTCCAGAGCACGATGGCGACGATGGTCAGGGTCACCACCATGCCGATCTCGGGCCCCACCCCCAGGCTCCAGGCCCGCACCCAGGCCGCCAGTGCGATGGCGGCCGAGATGAGCAGACCGGTGGAGATCTCCTTTTTCAGCACGGTGCCGAGGTTTTTCAGGCTCACCTCCCCCACCGCCATGGCACGCACTATGGTGGTGGTGATCTGGGTACCGCTGTTGCCACCGGTACCGATGAGGAGCGGGATGAAGAAGGCCAGGGCGATGGCCGCCTCCAGCTGCTCTTCAAAGGCCCGCAGCACGGTGCCTGTGTAGGCTTCCGCCACGAACAGGATCAGCAGCCAGCCCACCCGCTTGCGCCACAACTGCCAGGGGGTGGCCTGCAGATAGGGGGTATCCAGCGGCGAGGAGCCCCCTTGCAGCTCCGCATCCTCGGTGGACTCCAGCTCCAGGATGTCGGCGGCATCGTCCACGTGGAAGACCCCCACCAGACGCCCCTGATCTTCCACCGGCAGGAGCGAGAGGTCGCGGTCAATGAGCAGGCGGGCCGCCAGCTCCTGATCCGCCCGGGCGTTGATGCGCACCGCCTCCCCCTCCATCAGGTCCCCTACCGGCAGCAGAGGATCGGCGATCAGCAACGACTTGAGGGAGACGCTGCCAAGCAGGCGCTGCTCGCCGTCAACCACATAGAGATGACCGAACAGCCTGGCCTGATCCCAGGCGCCGTGGATCAGCTGCTTGGCGCTTTCCACCGTCGCATTGGCCTCCACTGCCAGATATTCGTGGCGCATGTTGGCCCCCACCGACTCGTTCGGCCAGGCCAGCAGGGACTGGAAGGCTTTGCGGGCGGGCTCTGGCAGCCGGGCTAGCAGGGTCTTGCGATCGTGCTCGTCGAGCCTGCGCAGGATGGCCAGCAGGTCACGACGGGCCAGGGTGCCCTGCAGTATCCCCACGATGCTGCCATGCAGCCTGAGCAGCAGATGGCCGGCACACTCCGCCGGGAGGGAGGCGAGCAAGGACGCCCCTTCCGGCATGGAGAGGGTATCGAAGATGCAGTTGAGCTCTTCCGGGCGCAGGGTCAGAAGCTGATCGGCACGGGCCACCGGATCCAGGTTGTGCGCCAGCCAGTTGCGCAGGGCAACCGGGTCGAGCAGTTGATGACGATTGAGCAGGGTGTGTGTTTTCTTCATCACAGATGTCCTCATGTGATTTCAGGCGAACCTGAACGCCTCCGGCACCGGGCCGGATGCAACGGCAAGAAAACAGCAATTTGATTGACGAGTAACAGGCAGGAAATGACGCCGTCCGGCGTGTTTTCATCCCCACGTACCAGCTTTAGCACTGCATAACGTATCCGGCATGCCGGAAGCCACTTGGGTTGACACCTTAATCCGATGAAAACTGTCCTGATCTTGGGCGTCTCTGGACGTCGTGAGATCAGTGGCCTGTGTTTATGCAGGAGCCTCGCCTAACGAGATGCTGCGAACATTGATTGCACGGCGCTACCGTGCGGGCGGCATCATCTGCCCAGGCGCAGGTCGAGTCAAGGCAAACGGGCCCCTGGCAACGGGTTGTTACAAATTGGCCGGACGACGGGCTCTTCATGAAACGAGGCTCCCCCGTACGTGGCACGGGGGAGCCTGCGGTCAACGGACGAACGTCAGCGGATATAGTCGAAGAGGGTCAGCTTGCTTATCTTGCTGAAGGCGAGCTGGGAGGCGCTCATGGCTGCATCCTCCTTGGAGAGGGCCGCGATCACCTCGTACATGTCCGCCTCGGACACCTTGGCCCGCGCCTGCTGGTTCAGGGTGCTGAGTCCGTCGTTGGAGCTCATCACCTGCTCCAGGCTGTTCATCCTTCCCCCCAGCTCCCCCAGTCCCCGGTCTATCTTGGTTCTGGCGTTGCTCATGTGGGTGGTGGCATCGGAGACCGCCAGCTGGAAATCGCTCTCGGACAGGGTCGGATCGCGCATGGCGGAGATGAAATCGGACATGCCATTGAGGATGTTGTCGTTTTTCGGGGTATCCAGCACGAAGTTCTGGGTCGCCGACCCCGCAGGGAGGTCGAGGGTGAGCGCCAGGCCGTTGAAGGGGATCTTGTTGCCCGCCACATAGTCGCCGCTTTGCAGCAGGGTGCCACCGCTGTCACGGATCTCGTAGGTGTCCGGCGGCCCGGCCAGGGTGCTGACCGCATATTGGTTGCTCGGCAGGGAAGAGTCATAGTTGTTGCGATAGAAGCTCTCGAAGTTCCCCTGATCCGCCACCGACACCTGGATGTTGCCACTGGCGGCGCTGGCAGTGCGCCGGGTCGCCACTATCTCGAACAGATCGAAACCGGAGTCGTTGGCCGGGATCTGCACCGTGGGTGAGACCTGGATGTTGCGCTGCCCCGTGTCCCCCTGGAACACATAGTTGCCACTGGCATCCTTGACGAAGGGCTGGGTCTTGCTCTGATTGCCGCCGAAGATGTACTCCCCCTGGGAGTTCTTGCTGTTCATCAGGTCGAACATCTGCTTTTGCAGCCCCTCCAGCTCGCTCGCGATGGCGCTGCGCTCCTCGGAGCCCATGGCGGAGTTGTTAGCCTTCTGGATCAGGGTCTGGGCACTGAGCATGGCGCTGTTGAGGGAGGTCAGCACCGTCTCCTCGTGGCCCAGGCTGTTCTCCAGCAGGCTGCCGTTGACGCCGTACTGCTTGAAGAGATCGATCTCCTTGGTCAGCGCCATCTTCTGGCTCATGCCGGCCGGATCCTCCCCGGAGCGGGAGAATTTATCCCCCGTCATCAACTGGTTGTAGGCGGTGTTCTGGCGCTCGCTCACCTTGCTCATGGAGGCAAGGTTGCGGTCATAGATCATGTTGGTGGTGATGCGCATGACTTACCTCACGGAGGAGAGCAGGGTGTCGAAGATGGTCTTGGCGGTGTTCACTATCTGGGCCGAGGCCGCATAGGACTGCTGGAAGCGGATGAGGTTGGCCGCCTCCTCCTCCAGATTGACGCCGGAGACACTCTCGAAGATGGCGGTACTCTGGGTCAGCTTCGCCTCGTTGGCCTGCAGCAGGGTCTTGGCCTGGCTGGTCTTGTTGCCAATGCCGCTTACCAGACCCGAGTAGGCATCGTTGAAGGTCATCTTGTCGTTGCTGGTGGCGGCGTTGTTGTTCTTGCGCACCAGCTCCTTGTTTTGCAGCTCCGCCAGCGCCAGGCCGTTGGCGTTGTCCGCGAAGCCGTCCTTGTTGTAGCTGAGCGTGAAGCTGTCGCTGGCCTCCACCTTGCCGGTGATGCTGAACTCATAGCCCGGGCTCTGGGTCGGATCGGCGTAGACCTTGGGCCCCCCCAGGGGGCTCTCGAGGGCGGCCATCAGGTTCTGTCCCTTGCTGGAGGCGGGGGCGACACCCAGCAGGTTGTTGTTCTTGTCATAGACCTCGTAGTTGCCGCTGCCGTCGATCTTGATGACCTGGGGGGCACTCGGGTCCAAAGTGTTGGTGCCAAAACCCGAGCCCGTGCCGGTGTTGTAGACACCGCCCAGCGCTATCTCGCCCGAGCCCAGGTTCTGGGATCCCTTGTCCGCCTTCAGGGGGGAAGCCAGCGCGATATCTTCAGGACGGGTGATCGCCTGCTCCAGGTTGGCAGCCGCATTCCGGGTGGGTTGCAACAAGATCTTGTCACCTGCAGCCGGTGTGCCGGAGAGATCGATTTCGATGCCGTGGCCCGTCACTTCGAAGGTGGCTGGCGGCGTGGTCCCCGTGGCGAGCGAGGTACGCTGCCCGCTGCCGTCGATGGCGAACACCTCGTAACCGGTGGCGCTGTTGAACCGCACCTCGTAGTCGAAGGTGGTGACCTCGCTCCCCTTGCCGGGAACGAAGTTGACGCTGGCCGCCCCGTTGCCCTGGTTGCTGGCGTAGGGCAACCCCTGGCTTCCTTTGAGGGTGAAGAGATCCCCCCCAAGCTCGTTGTCGAGATCCATCCCCAACCGGTTCTGCTGGTTCATGGCATCCCCCAAGGCGACGGCCATCTGCCCCAGCTCCCGCTTGGCGGGCTCCAGATCCCGACGCGCGGTGAAGAGGCCACCGATGGCACCGCCAATATCCTGGTCGTTGATGCTGGCCTGGTTCTTGCCCAGGGTCAGCTGCAGGGAAGGCTCACGGGAATCCGGGTCCCCCGGCACCACCTTGAACTGGGCCACGCCGCCATCGAGCACCAGGGAGTGCCCTGTGCTCATGTTGACCAGCATGCTGCCGTTGGGCTGGGTCACGGTGCGGATCTCCATCTTCTCGGAGAGCTGGCGAATGGCCTCATCACGCTGATCGAACAGCATCAGGTTCTCTTCAGGGGAGCCCTGGGTGCGGACGATGGACTGGTTCAGATCGTTGATGCTGTTCAGCAGGCTGTTCACCCTGTCCGTCTCGTCCCCTATGGTGGCGTTAATGGTATCGGACTGCTTGTCGAGCTGGGCGGAGAGGGTGTGGAATCTGTCCACCATACCGCTCAGTTCACTCAGGGTCGTCTGGCGCCCTCCGATCTCGGACGGTGACTCGTTGGCGGTGTGGAAAGCCTTGAAGTAGGAGGTGATGGTGGACCCCACACTGTTGCTGGCATCACCGAGCAGGCTGTCGAGCTGGAACAGTTGATCGTAGCGGGTGTTGGCGGCGTTATAAGCGGACGTATCACGGCGAACCTCGGCCTGGGCATAGGCGTTGATGATGCGATCACTCACCATGTCGCCCGTCCCCAATCTGACGGAATTGGTGTAGATCAGGGTGCGTTCACGTACATAGCCCTGGCTATTGACGTTCACTATGTTGTTGCTGGTGGTCTGCAGCAGCCGCTGCTGGGCCAACACACCCGAGGTCCCAATTCCAAGCAGATCGCTTGCCATAGCTTACAGCTCCATCTCTGTGTTCCTGTCTGCAATGTTACCGGGCGTCGAATAACCGGCGATGGCATCACTGCGCAACACTTGTTTAAGTTTCCTGGCGTACTGGGGATCGGTGGCATAACCGGCCTGCTGCAACGCCTCGAAGTAACGGTCCGGGCTGTCCACCTTGGCCAGCGCCCCCTTGTAGCGACTCCCAGAGGTCAGGAAATCCACGTAGTCGTTGAAGCTCTCTTCGAACGACTCGTAGGAGCGAAACGCCGCCTTCTGGCGCGAGGCCACCCCTTGCTCGTATTCCAGGGTGCTCACCACCGCCTTGGGGCCTTCCCAACGCGGATCCGCCTTGATGCCGAACAGGTTGTGCGTCACGTTTCCGTCTGCATCCTTGATCACCCGCTTTCCCCAGCCACTCTCAAGGGCGGCCTGGGCCACCAACACCGCCGGGCTCAACCCCAGCTTGTCCGCCGCCTTCTTGGCCAGCGGCATCAGCCTGTCGACGAACTCTTCCGGGCTATCAAACACCTTGGCGCTGCCATCCAGGGCCGAAGGCCTCTGGCTGCTGCCCATGGGCGGCACGGTGCGGTGGGGGCGTCTTGGCAGGGCCAGCGTACGCTCGGCCCCATTCAGCTCACCCTTCATTTCGTTATCAGCAAAATCTTTGCCAACTTTGGAGGCAGCAATCAGATCGTTGGAGGCACTGGGGGGTTGATAGGGCTTGTAGACCCGCTCGGTACGCTGGGGCAGCTTGAGTACCCGGCCATCCTGATGGGTGAAGGTCTGCTCGGGTGAGAGCTGCCTGGCCACCATCTCGGCAATGCCCAGCCCCCCCTTGCTCGACATGTCGGCAACCCGCTGCTCGTCCAGCATCCCTTCATAGAACTGGGTGTAGCTGCTGTTCATCGGGTTGCCCTCGGTGAGCACCGAGTTGGCCTGGCGCATCCCCTTGAACAGGGTCTGGGTGAAGATGGATTCGAACTGGCGGGCGGCCGCCATCAGGGCCCCTTGCTTCCCCTCCTTGCTCAGGCTCATCTGGCGCAGTTTGTCCAGGTTCTGGACGTCCTGCACCATGCCAATATTGATACCGCTCTGGGTGTCGAACTCTGCCATAACCTACCTCTTTGCCGCCCGTGGCAACCGCTTGCCGCTCACGAAATTACAGAATGACCAGTTGGCCCTGGATCGCGCCCGCCTGCTGCAGCGCCTCCAGGATCGCCATCAGATCCCCGGGGGCGACCCCCACCTGGTTCACCGCCCGCACCAGATCGTCCAGGGTCGCGCCGGTATCGAGCTTGAACATCCGACCGGGATCCTGCTGCACGTTGATGGTGGAGTTGTTGGTGACCGCCGTCTGCCCGCCAGCGAGCGGATTGGGTTGGGAGACCTGCTGGTTCTCGGCGATGGTGACCGTCAGCCCACCGTGGCTGATGGCCGCCGGGCGCAGCTTGACCTCGCTCCCGATGACGATGGTCCCGGTGCGCGAATTCACGATGATCTTGGCGGACTCGCTCGCCGGGTCCACTTCCAGGTTCTCGATGGTGGAGAGGTAGGAGACCCGCTGGGCCGGATCCCGCGGCGCGAATACCTTGATGGAGGTAGCGTCCATCGCCTGGGCGGTGTTCGGACCCACCAGATCGTTGACCACGTCCGCCAGACGGCGGGCGGTGGTGAAGTCCGGCCGGTTCAGGTTGAAGGTGATGGTGTCGCCCTGGCTGAAGGAGTTGGGAACCTCCCGCTCCACGGTCGCCCCGTTGGCGATACGCCCCACTGTGGGCGTGTTCACCACCACCTTGGAGCCGTCCGCCCCTTCGGCCCCGAGGCCACCGACCACCAGGCTGCCCTGGGCCACCGCATAGACGCGGCCATCCAGTCCTTTCAGGAAGGTCTGGAGCAGGGTGCCGCCACGCAGGCTCTTCGCCTCGCCGATGGCGGAGACAGTGACGTCTATGGTCTGACCCGGCTTGGAGAAGGGGGGCAGATCCGCGTGGATGGCCACCGGCGCCACGTCCTTGATCTTGGGCTTGATGTTGTCAGGCACCTTGATGCCGAAGTTGTTGAGCATGGTCCTGAAGGTCTGCTCGGTGAAGGCGTTGTTCTTCTCCCCCGTGCCGGGCAGGCCCACCACCAGACCGTAACCGATAAGCTGGTTGCTGCGCACTCCTTCCACCGAGGCGAGGTCCTTGATGCGGGATGCGTGCGCCAGCCCGAAGGGCAGCAGGCAGCACAGCAGGGCAAGCAGACGGAATCGGTTCATGACATCTCCTAACAAAACCTTCCTGTTCCAGGGCCCGTGAACACCCCGGACTCTTGAGTCTTAAATGGGCCACCAGGGGCCGTTGAAGAAGCTGGTAAGCCAGCCCTGTTCCTGGGTGTTCGCCAGATCCCCGGTACCGCCGTAATAGATACGCGCATTGGCCACCCGCTGGGAGGAGACGCTGTTTTCCGAGCTCACGTCCTCCGGGCGCACCAGACCGGTGATACGGATGTATTCGTTGCCATTGTTGAGCATGATCCACTTCTCGCCGCGCACCAGCAGGTTGCCGTTTGGCAGTACCTTGACCACGCTGACCGAAATGTTGCCCTGCAGGCTGTTGCTCTGATCCGCCTTGGCCTGCCCCTTGAAGGCACTGTTCTGGCCGATGGAGGCCGACAGATCGTAGGGCCCCGCCGTGACCGGCACGCCACCCAGGGTGACGGGGTCGAGCGCCAGCTTGTTGTCCTTGCCGCTCTGGGTGTTGGCCTTTTTCGACGCCGAGGTCGACTCCGCCAACTGGATGGTGATGATGTCACCCACCCGGTGCGCCTTGATGTCCGAGTAGATGCCGTTGACCTGCTCGGGCTGGAAGATGGCGCCGGTCGGGCGCACCGACACCGGCTCCGACTCCCCGTAGACGGGGGCGAAATCCGGGTCATCCGGTTTGGCGGTATTGGGGGTACTGGTGCAACCCGCCAGGGTCAGCAGTCCCAGCATCCATATGGCTTTCATCATGGCACTCCTTTCATCAGGTCCGCTGGGTCAGGAAGGACATCATGGAGTCGACGGCGGAGATGACCTTGGAGTTCATCTCGTAGACCCGCTGAGCTTGGATGAGATTCACCAGCTCCTCGGTCACGTTGACGTTGGAGGTCTCCAGCATCCCCTGCTTGATCACCCCCAGCCCGTCCGCGCCGGCAGTCCCCTGAATGGGGGCGCCGCTGGACTGGGTCTCGAGGAAGAGGTTCTCCCCCATGGGCTGCAGGCCGGTGGGGTTGACGAAGTCCGTGGTGTTGATCTGGCCCACCACCTGGGACTGGCCATCCCCCTTGAGCTGGACGGAGACCTGGCCATCCTCCCCCACGGTGACGCTCTGGGCGTTCTCGGGGATCTGGATCTCCGGTTGCAACGGGTAACCGTTGCCCGGGGTGACGATGGTCCCCTCGTCGTTCAGGGTGAACTGGCCGTTGCGGGTATAGGCGGCGCTGCCATCGGGCAGCTGGATTTCGAAGTAGCCGCGACCGCTGATCATCAGATCAAGGGAGTTGTCCGTGGTCTGGACGTTGCCCTGACTGTGGTTTTTCTGGGTGGCGACCACCTTGGCCCCCGCCCCCAGCATCAGGCCGGAAGGGAGCTCGGTGTCCGCCGAGGAGCGACCGCCAGGCTGGTTGATGTTCTGATACAGCAGATCCTCGAAGATGGCTCGCGCCTTCTTGTAACCCACGGTGCTGGCGTTCGCCAGGTTGTTCGAGGTGACCGAGATGTTGGTCTGCTGGGCATCGAGGCCGGTCTTGCTGATCCAGAGTGCAGGATTCATGGGGTGCTCCTTGATTAGCTGATACGCAGCAGCTGGGTTTGTGCCTCGTCGTTCTCCTCGGCGGTCTTCATGATCTTGACCTGAGTTTCAAACTGACGTTGCAAGCGAATAAGGTTGGTCATCTCGTCGACCACGTTGACGTTGCTCCCCTCAAGGGAGCCGGCGATGAGGCCCACATCCGCAGACGCGGCCTCATTCTGGCCATCCTTACGGCGAAACAGGCCGTCCTGGCCTTTCTCCACCGCGTCTGCCGCCGGGTTGACCAGCTTGATACGCTGGAAATCTTCCGGCAGGTTGGCGGCGGCCCCCTCGGGACGGCCGCTGATGGTACCGTCACGATTGATCTCGATCTTCTCCATGGGCAGGGGCAGCACGATGGGCTGACCGGCATCATCCACTACATTCAGACCGGTGGAGGTCTGCAGATTGCCGGTGGCATTGAGCTGCAGGTTGCCCATGCGGGTATAGGCTTCCGCACCGTTGGGATCCTGCACCGCAATCCAGCCCGGCCCATCGACGGCAACGTCAAGATCCCGCCCCGTGGTCTGCAGCAGGCCGTGTTGCAAGTTCTGGCCCGGCCGCTCGGTCATGGCGAACACCCGCGTGGGCAGCCCTTCGCCAAACGCCTGCATGCTGCGCGCCTGCTCGAAGTCAGACTTGAAGCCAATGGTGTTGGCGTTGGCCAGGTTGTTGCCACGAACAGCCAGGCTGTTCATGTTCTCCTTGGCCCCGGACATGGCGATGTAAAGCAGGTGATCCATGGGATCCTCCGTCAAACAGATGACTCTCACAGCTCAACTGCAAGTTGAGTGCCAAGAGAGATGACGAAGATGGCATGAAAGGAGGAAATGAGGCGGGAAGGAAATGACAAGGGGCGCCGAAGCGCCCCTGCCAACTACCCGTCGTCTTAGCGGATCTGCAGTATGTTCTGCTGCAGGGAGCTGTTCACTTCCAGGGAACGGGAGTTCGCCTGGAAGTTGCGCTGGGCAGTAATGAGGTCGACCAGCTCGGTGGTGAGATCCACGTTGGACTGCTCCAGCGCCGACGACTTGATGGAGCCAAACGTGCCGGAGTTCGGGGTGCCGGGCAAGGCATCGCCAGAGAGCAAGGACTGGCGCCAGGAAGTGTCGCCGACCTGGGTGAGACCCTGGGCATTGGCAAACTTCGCCATGGCCACCATGGCCACCTTGACGGTGGTGGCGTTGCTGTAAGTGGCGGAGACAATGCCATCCGCCCCGATCTCCACCTTGGTCAGGCGACCGACGGTTGAGCCGTCCTGGGTCAGCTTGCTCACTTCAAAGGGGGAGGCGTACTGGGTCACGGTACCAAGCTTGAACTCAATCTCCTGGGTGCCATCGGCGCCATTGGTGATGATACCAGCCCCTGTCGTCCCCAAGGGTTCCGTCTTGATGACCGCCGGGGTGGTGGGTGTGACCATTTTGCCGGAGGCATCGAAGGTCACCCGGGCGCTCAGGGGAGCCTGGCTCAGGCCGGTCGCCATGGTGGTAGCCGCACCGCCTACGATGTCGATGGGCTTGTCCCCTTCATAGAGGTACATGCGCCAGGCAGTTGGCACCGCCGCTTGGGTAGGATCGGCCGGATCCGCTTCCTTGGTGAAGTACTGGGTGATGGTGTGTGGTTCGCCCAGGGAGTCATAGACCACCACGGAGGTGGAGGAGGAGTAGGTGGTCGAGTCCGTGGGATCGAATTTGGACGCATTGACATCCATCAGCGTTTTCGTGCTGGAAGGCAGGTTGAAGCCAGCCTCGACCGTCGTGGTCTGCACCGGCTCACCGGCCTTGTCCGGGATCTGGATGGGCTTGGTGGCATTGATGCTCACCGCCTTGGGGGTGCCATCAGAGTTGATCTCGTACCCCTGCAGATAACCGCCGGAGTTGCTCACCATATAGCTGTTTTCATTGAGCTTGAAGGCGCCCGCACGGGTGTAGGTGCGATCCAGGTTGGTCAGGCCGTCCGAGGTCACGAAGAAGCCGTTGCCCTGGATGGCAAGATCAAGCGCGTTGTTGGTGAATTGCAGCGCGCCCTGGTGGAACTGCTGAGCCACAGCGCCAGTCGCCACACCGTTGCCGACCTGGGTCTTGGCGTTGACGAAGATGGAGTTGGCGTAGACGTCGGCAAACTCGGCACGGGACTCCTTGAAGCCGGTGGTATTGACGTTGGCAATGTTGTTCGCGGTGACGTTCAGGTCTTTTTGAGCCGCATTGATGCCGCTGAGGGCATTGTTGAATGACATGTCTTTCTCCTTAGATCACTGCGTTAGAGGACGAAGCCGACTGGGTGGTGGTCTTGCCGGTCGTCGCGCCAATTTCCAATACATCGGTCAGGTAGATGCCGCCCAGTCCCTTGAGTTTGAGGGTGCTGGGGTTGGTGCTCGTTCCCAGGGTGACGCTCTCCACCTTGGCGTAAGTCAGGGCGGGGACACTCTCCGACGTGCCGTCGACGGTGGCATGCGCCTCTATCGAATACTTGCCGCTCTTGGCCTCGTTGCCGGACTTGTCCTTGCCATCCCATTCGAAGGCCACGTTCCCCTTGTGGCTCCCTTCAATGGCGAACTCCCTGATGACCTGGCCGCTCTCGTCCTTCACCGTCACCTTAATGTTGCTGCCGCCATCGCCGGTGGCGATGACCCCCGTGAGGGTGCCCCCCTTCTCCACGTAACCCGTGTTGGACGGGATCAGCACGTTCTGCCCCACCAGCGCGGAGGCCTGCAGCGCCTGGCTGGAGGTCATCAGGCTGTTGAGGCTCTCCATCTGGGTGGAGAGGCTGCTGATCCCCTGAGACGTCGACATCGAGGTCATCTGGGAAAGCATCTGGGCGTTGTCCACCGGTTTGAACGGATCCTGATAGGAGAGCTGCATTGTCAGCAGTTTCAGGAAGGACTCCTGATCCAGCTCCTTTTTCTGGGTACTGGTGTTGACAGTACTGGTCTGGGCCGACGTCGTCCGGTTGACGCCCAGCAGGCTGTCATAGGTATCTGCCACTTATGCTCCCCCCTCTAGGGCGTGCCCACTGGGCCGATTGTTGCCGCCTGGCAGGCGATCACGGGTCACTCTCATCCGGGTTCACCTCTGTCAGGACTTGCCCAGACCCAGGGTCTGCTGCAACATTTTCTTGGCCGCATCGGCCACCTGGACGTTGGTCTGGTAGCTGCGCGACGCCGCTATCATGTCCGCCATCTCTTCCACCATGTTGACGTTGGGCTTGAAGATGAAGCCATCCTTGTCCGCCATGGGGTGATTCGGGTTGTACTCCTTGAGCAGGGGCGCATCACTCTCGACGATGCCCTTCACATCCACCCCGACCGAGGCCTGCTTGTCGGACATGGCCTGATCCAACTGGGCGGCAAAGACTGGCCGCCTGGCGTGGTAAGTTTTTTCCACGCTGGAGCTGACGCTGTCAGCGTTGGCCATGTTGCTCGCCACCGTGTTGAGGCGAACGGACTGCGCGCTCATGGCTGAGCCTGCAATGTCAAAGACCTTGAACAAACTCATCCTTGCTCTCCTTTCAGTGCCTTGAGCAGGCCGCTTATCTTGCTGTTCATGAATTCAAGAGAGGCCTGGTATTCAAGGCTGTTGCGCAGGAACTCGCTGCGCTCCTGCTGTACGTCCACCGTGTTGCCGTCACCGGTATCCGGTTGCAGGGGATTGCGGTACTGGGTCGTGCCCGGGGAATCCATCTGCAAGGCGAAGTGCTTCTCGCTGGTAGTGCTGAGCCCGAACCCTTGCTGGCCCTGGGCATCCTGCAACGCTTGTGAGAAGTTGATGTCACGGGCCTTGAAACCCGGCGTATCCGCATTGGCGATGTTGCTGGACAACACCTCGGCACGCTTGGCGCGCACGCTCAGCGTGTACTGATGAACACCAAATGCCTTGTCGAATGAAATTGCCATAGCACACCTCCTGCTTCATGGATATTTAGCAAGAGGTGTGCCAAGAGGGTATTGAGCGGGGTTATTTGACCTTGTAGACGATGCCGGGGTTGCAGCGGATCATCTCGAACTTATCGGTGAGGCCAGCCAGAGACTCGGAGGCCCCCAGCATCAGGTAGCCGCCAGGATTGAGGCTGCTGGCGAACTGGTTGAGGATCTTGGATTTCACTTCGGGCGCAAAGTAGATGAGCACGTTGCGACAGAAGATGATGTCAAACTTGCCGAGCAGGCTGTAGCTCTCCAGCAGGTTGAGGGGACGGAAGCTGGTCAATTTTCTGACACGTTCCACCACCCGCATCTTGTTGTCGCCATAGGGTTCGAAAAAGAGTCGCTTGCGCTCGGGGGAAAGCCCGCGAGCCAGTGCAAGGCTATCGTAGATCCCTTCCTTACACTGGTTCAGCATGGTGCTGGATATATCGGTCCCTACTATTTGCACCCCGCCCGGCATGCTACCCGGCCGTTTAACTTGCTGCTCCAGCGCCGTCATGGCGATGGAGTAGGGCTCCTGTCCGGACGAAGAGGCGGCAGACCATATCTTGATGGTGCGACCGCTCTTACCAAGCTCCGGGAAAATCTTGTCACTCAATAACTGGAACGGATAGGTATCGCGAAACCACAAAGTCTCGTTGGTGGTCATGGCATCGATCACTGCCATCTTGAGTTCCCGCTCGCGCACGCTCATCGCCCGGGTGACCAGATCAGACAGACTCTCGATACCAAACTGAGTCATCAAGGGCGACAGGCGGCTTTTAACCAGATACTGTTTGTTGTCACCCAGTACTATGCCGCTCTGTTGTGCCAGAAAATTGCTGAATTGCCTGTATAAGTCGTCCGAAAGTGTCTTCATGCAGTTGTTCTTCTTGATTAGAGAGCGCCTTGTACGGCCTTGGCCAATTCATCCGGCTGGAATTTGGCAATGAAATTGTTCGCTCCGACTTTCTGCACCATGGCCTGATTGAACACCCCACTGAGGGAAGTGTGCAGGATAACATGCAAATCCTTGAGGTTGGGATTGTTGCGGATCTCGGCGGTGAAGGTATAACCATCCATCTCCGGCATTTCAATATCTGAAATAACCAATGCAATCTGATCATGTATGGGGCCATTTTTGGACATCTCCAACAACATGTTGAGCGCTTCCCGTCCATCCTTGGCCAGCACGCACTGCACCCCGATAGCCTCCAGTGCACGTTGTACCTGCTTGCGCGCAACCGAAGAGTCGTCCGCAACCAGCACGGGACGCCCGTGAGGATTGCGCTCCACGCTTGCTTCCACCAACTCGGTGGACACCTCAGTGGAGACCGGCGAAATCTCGTTGAGAATGCGCTCCACGTCCAAGATCTCCACCAGCTCGCCATCTACCTCGGTCACTGCCGTCATGTAGTTGATGCGACCAGCCCCTTTGGGTGGCGGCAGAATGGACTCCCAGTTCATGTTGATGATGCGCTCGACCGAGTGGACCAGGAACCCCTGAATGGAGCGGTTGTACTCGGAGATGATGATGAAGCACTTGGAGAGATCCTGGATGGGGCGCTTGCCCATCGCCATGCTGAGATCGATCACCGAGATGGTCTGGCCACGGATATGTGCCACGCCGCGAATGCAGGAGTTGAGCTTGGGCATGACGGTCAGAGGGGGACACTGCAGCACCTCGCGTACCTTGAATACGTTGATGCCAAATCTTTGACGTCCATTGAGACGAAACAGCAGCAGCTCCAGCCTATTTTGTCCCACTAATTGGGTTCGCTGGTTAACCGAGTCCAGAACACTCGCCATAAACACTCCCTAAAAATGCTTGGCACTGATCGTGCATATCATTATGCATGCACATTGGCTTGCATCAGACCATCGTTGTTTCAACAACAGAATAATTCTGGAGCAAGCATAGTTAACTACGGTGGTATACGTGAATAACTTATCGACCGGTAAGCAAAAATGATTAGTAGACTTTTCCTTATCTTACTGCCGTTTTGCAGTCTGTCTCACGCCATGGCGTCCGAGGTCACCGACTATCTGCAAGAACAGGCACAGGCGTTCGTGCTCGACCAGCTCGATATTCCCCTCGATGCACAGGCCGACGTCAAGGCCGGCACCATTGACGAGCGCCTCCCCCTCACGCGCTGCGAAGATGCCCTCACCATTTCCCTCCCCGCCCGGATGGAGATCCGTCGCAACACCACCGTCTACCTCAAGTGCGAGGGAGATAAATCCTGGGATCTCTATCTCCCTGTCCGGGTCAGCATCCAGAAACCCTATGTCACCGTCGCCGTCCCGGTTGCCAAGGGAGACATCCTGAGCGAACCGATGCTGACCTTGGCATACCAGGACCAAACCCTGATCCGTGGCGACTACCTTACCGATCCGACCGCACTCATCGGGGTACGCAGCAAACGTGAGCTCAAACCGGGCCAGCCAATCAGACTGACCCAGGTCTGCGTGGTCTGCAAGGGGGACCAGGTCACCCTGAGTGCTGAAAACAGCAGCATGCAGATCAAAACCATGGCCCGCGCCTTGCAAGATGGCAGCTTCGGAGACATGATCCGGCTTGTCAACACGCGCTCGGGCAGAACGGTGCAAGGCCAGGTCAGTGCAGTGGGCTCCGTGATTGTGACATTCTGACACATGAATGCACTGCGCAATTTTTTTCTAAAGTTCTGACCGCCGTCACCGATACACAGGTAAGCGAACAGTAAAGCAGACGAAGGTAAACCTTATGGCTATCAACAATATCAACAACTTGGCTAACAACCGCCTGCAAAACAGCGGCAGCAGTCAAGGTGTAGCCACCAAGCCGGCGACCTCCAGCGAGGGCAGCCGTGCGACCACCGTCAAGAGCGACTCTGTCTCCTTGACCAGTGAGGCGCAGCAATTGCAGCAGATGCAGAAGACCCTCAACACCGCCTCCACCGGTAACGAGAGCCGCGTCGAGAGCCTGAAGAAGGCCGTGGCCAGTGGGGAGTACAAGGTCAACAGCGAAACCGTGGCCAGAAAGATGTTCAGCTTTGAAGCCGATCTGGATAAACGGTTGGGATGATGGACCTCCCTTCGCTGCTGCGCGCTCAGGACGACAACCTCTCCCAGATGCAAGGCTTGCTGGCAGAGGAGTTCGACCTCCTCAAGGCTCACCGGGCCCTTGCCTTGCCGGCACTCGCCGATCGCAAGCAGCAACTGCTGGTGGCCATCGAAACGCTGGACAAGACTCTGGCGGAGCTACCCGACCTGAAGCAACAGCTGAGCGCCTTCCCGACCCAATTGCAGGCCCTTCAAGCCAAGCTGGAAGCCTGCCAGGAGCAGAACAATCTCAACGGACGTCTGCTCGAACTCAGTATTGTCTCCAATCGCCGTCTCGCCAGCTTCCTCAGCAAGCTCAGAGACAGCAGCTCCCTGACCTATGACGCCAAAGGCAATACCCGCTCAGGCACCCGCTCTTTCGGGATCAAGGCCTGATCTCCTCTCCCCCTTCGGGCTTCCTCTCCTTTTGGGCCCCTAGTCAGAGCACCAGCTGCATCAGGGTTTCTCCATCCTTGCAGGCATGAATGCTCATGCGGCCCTCGTGATATCGCCCATAACTGGCCACCCACTCGCCCCTTGGAAAACAGATAGACCCCGGGTTCATCAGGATCATCTCTCCTTCCTGACATAGCACAGGCACATGGGTATGACCGCTGATGAACAGGCTCCCTGCAGGCAGGGGCACGTTGCTGGGCTCATAGAGATGACCGTGGCTGACAAACCAACGCCGCCCATCCACCAGTAGCTGGTTGTAGGGCGCCGTGATGGGGAAGTGGAGCAGCATCTGGTCCACCTCCGAATCGCAATTGCCACGCACCGCCATGATGCGGGGGGCCAGCTGGTTGAGCCTTGCAGCCACGGCAGCAGGATCATACCCCGCCGGCACCGGATTGCGCGGCCCGTGATTGAGCAGATCCCCGAGCAGCAGATAGTGATCAGGCTGCCAGGGAGCGAGTTGCGCCAGCACCTGCTCGAGGGCAGTCAGACTGCCGTGCAGATCCGAGATAATAGCAATCTTCATTCCACACTCCTCATGGCTGGCTGAAATAGAGATCCTTGGTGGCGATGGCGCCCTTGAGGTTGCGGCTCGGCAAGCCGCGCAGTGCCGGGTCCACCAGTCTCATCTGGTTGTAGTGATAGACGGGGATGACGGGCACCTCCTCCATCAGCAGTTGCTCGGCCTGATGATAGATCCCGGACCTAACGTTGGCATCCAGGGTCTCGGAGGCCTGCTGCAGCAGACCATCGAAGACGGGGTTGCAGTAGCCGCTCTCGTTCTGGGGATCCTGGCAGCGGAAACTGCCAAGCATGGACGACGGCTCGACATAATCACCAAACAAAAATGAACGAGCCAGCATGAAATCACCACTGTTCTTGGCCACCTGATAAGCATTCCACTCCATGTTGTTGAGGGAGACTTCTACCCCCAGCGGTTTCCACATGGCCGCCACCGCCAGAGCCAGCTTCTTGTGGTTCTCCGACGTGTTGTAGGTCAGTGTCAACCTGAGAGGATGGGCGCTGTTGTAGCCTGCCTGGGCCAACAGCGCGGCTGCGCGGGCCAACCGAGTTGACTGGTCTTCCCGGGAGAGGGGGATATCCAGTTCGTCATAACCTGGCATGGCGGGCAGCAATGACCAGGCAGGACGTTCTCCCTGGCCGCTCACCTTCTCGGTCAGCAGGTAGCGATCAATGGCCATGGAGAGCGCTTGGCGCACCCGCACATCCTGCAATTCAGGGAGATTGAGATTGAAGGTATAAAGATAGGTGCCAAGCAGCGGCAAACCCCAGATCCGCTCCGGTGCCTCCTGCATGGTCTTCTGGTAGTACTCCAGCGCCACCTTGTTGGTGAGCTGGATCTCCCCCGCTTCGTAACGCAGCCGCTCCCCATGCTGGGAAGCGAGCGGCAGGTAGGTCACCCGCTGGATCCGGGTATGGGCGTCATCCCAGTACTGGGGGTTGCGCTCGGCTTCGATGCGCTCGTTCACCACCCAGCTCGCCAGCTTGTAAGGGCCATTGCTCACCATCTTGCCTGGCTGGGTCCACTGCTTGCCAAACTGGGTGATGACCCGTTCGTTGACCGGCACGAAGGGACGCTGGCTGACCAGTTGCAGGAAATAGGGAACGGGACGCTCCAGGGTCACTTTCAGGATCTGGTCGCTTTCGGCCTCCACCCCCAGGGCATCGAGATCGAGCGCACCGGCATAAATGGACTGGGCATTGTTGATGCCGGTCGCCAGCAACAGGCCAGCGGAGGGGGAAGCCTGCGCCGGATTCAGCAGCCGCCGCCAGGCGTAGACGAAATCCCGGGCTGTGAGGGGCTCGCCGTTGGACCATTTGAGCTGGGGACGCAGAAAGAAACGCCACACCAGTCCATCCTCGCTGGTCTCCCAGCGCTGGGCCTGGGCGGGCACTATCATGCCCTGTCCATCCTCGCTCACCAGCCCCTCGAACAGGTCCACCAGCACCACCTCCCCTGGGAAGCCGGAGCGGATCAGGGCCGGATCGAGGGACTCGGGTTCGGCGCCATTGCCTTTGACCAGGGTTTGTCTATCTGAAATGTAAGTCTGCTCAACCACGCTACTAGCCAGTGACGGCGGCACCGCCATCAACCCAAGCAGTAAGGGAGATAGCCAGCGACGGGCTGGCCTGACGGCGAAACGGTAAAACATACATTAACCTCGTTCAATTCTTTTGACTGCAATAGGGAGAAGGCCGGCGGCGCGCCTGGAAACGAATGCATGATGCCGCGCTTGTTATCCCCGAAGACGGCCCGTATTGTATCGGGCCTGCCCGATAGAGGGAGTCTTCCGGGCTATTTTTTTCATGGTTTTATGACGACACGGCCGCCACGGGTGCGTGCGACAGCAAGAAGGCACGCTCCCCTGCCCCGTAAGCAATCGGCCCGGGGTGATATGTCGCCTGTAGGTCCGGTTGTCGTCTACCGTTTCAGGGGTCTTTATGGGTTACGAATGGTTGGCGCTGGCTGCCGCCAGTTTATGGGCGATCGCCGCCCTCATCTCCGTCAAACCGGCTCGCCATCTGGGGGCCTTTGCCTACAGCCGCTGGCGGATGTTCCTGGTCAGCCTGATGCTGGCCAGCGCAAGTCTGGTGACGGGAGGCTGGCAGACCCTCACCGAGAGCGCCCTTCCCCTGCTGGCCCTCTCCGGCCTCATCGGCATCTTCGTCGGCGATACTGCCCTCTTTGCCTGCATGAACCGGCTCGGTCCCAGGCGCAGTGGCCTGCTCTTCTCCTGCCACGCCCTCTTCTCCGCCCTGCTCGGGCTCTGGCTCTTTGGCGAGCGGCTCGATGGCTGGCGCCTGCCGGGCGCCTTGCTGGTCCTGGCCGGGGTCATGCTCGCCATCCTGTTTGGTCGTCGTGGCGACAACCAGCAGAACGAATGGGAGCAGGTGCGTGGCCGCCTCGTGGTCGGCATAGCCCTTGGCCTTACCGCAGCCCTCTGCCAGAGCCTCGGAGCGATCATCGCCAAGCCGGTGATGATGAGCGGCACCGTGGACGCAGTGAGCGCTTCTGGCGTGCGCATGGGCAGCGCCCTCTTGGCACACTGCGTCTTGCGGGCGCTGCGCCTGCCGCTCGCCATGCCGCACAACCCCATCAACCGGCAGGTGCTCGGCATGATAGGTATCAACGGATTTCTGGCGATGACGCTGGGAATGACCCTGATCCTGGTGGCCCTGCGTCAGGGAGATGTGGGCATGGTGGCCATCTTGTCTTCCACCACACCGGTCATTCTGCTGCCCTTGCTGTGGTGGCACTCGGGGATGCGTCCCTCGCTCCCCGCCTGGGCCGGAGCCCTGCTGGCCACCCTGGGCACGGCCCTGGTGCTGGGAATGGGGAACTGAGCCCCGTCTCTCCTGCAAGAAGGAAGGACCAACACGCCCATCGGCGGCTCTGAGCCGCCGATGCTCCCCCGCGCCGGACAGGGAGAGAGGCGATCGCGCCCCTAGAACAGAGCCACTTCCTCTTCGGTCAGCTCCCGGTATTCCCCCGGTGCCAGCTCATCGTCCAGAGTCAGATCGCCGATGCGTTCCCGATGCAACCCGACCACCTTGTTGCCGATGGCGGCGAACATCCGCTTCACCTGGTGATACTTGCCCTCGTGGATGGTCAGGCGTGCTTCTCGCTCGTCCAGGATCTCCAGCTCCGCAGGGCGGGTCTTGTCGTTCTCGTTGCGCAGATAGATACCGTCAGCAAAGAGCGAGATGGCCTCTTCACTCACGGGGTCAGCCAGCCAAACATGGTAGGTCTTGGCACACTCGTGACGGGGCGACGTGATGCGATGGGACCACTGGCCATCATCGGTGATCAGCACCAGCCCGGTGGTATCGAGATCGAGGCGCCCCACCACATGCAGTTTGCCCATGGCCGGCTCGTCGAGCAGGTGGAACACGGTGGCGTGATCCGGATCCTCGTTGGAGCAGACATATCCTTCCGGCTTGTGCAGCATGAAGTAGCGATTCTGCAGGTTCAGGGTCAAGGTCACACCGTCAAACTCGATCTGGTGTTGCTCATTGATGTGAAAGGCGGGCTGCTTGACCAGCACGCCGTCTACCAGCACTTCCCCCTGACGGATCAGCTTGCCCGCCTGGGAACGGGTCAAATCGGAGCAATCGCAAAGAAATTTGTCGAGCCGCATGCAAAAACCTCGGAATCCATCATGATTGGGGGCGACATTATATCGGTCAGACCCGACAACACCAGTACTAAGCGACAGGGACTCAAGATGGCGCCTGACGCCATGATGTGCCAGTGATAGACTGCCGTCAGCAGACCGACATCACACATAATAAAGTGATAGACTGCCGTCAGCAGACCGACATCACACATAATAATAAGCCCAGGATGTACCCATGAAGCCGACGAAGTCTCACCCCGTCATCCCCGTCAGCCAGTTGAAACCTGGCATGTATGTCATTGCCATTGCCAGCCAGACCGGCGCCATGGAAATTGCCCAGACGGGCATGGTGACCAACCCTCAACAGGTGGAGGCACTGAACCAGCGCGGCGTGCTGACGGTGCGGGTCGATCTTGCCCGCAGCAAGCTGCCGGGAGGTGGCATGGCAAGCCCGGCGGATGTGGTAACAAACGGGGCGGGCTCCTCTCGTCAGATCGGCAGTGGTGAAGGGCGCGAGCTCAAGATCCGTCGGCTCTATCAGGAAGCGCGCGAACTCCAGGGCAAGTTCATTCGCCATCTCAAGGCCGGTGAGCCCATCGACATCACGCCCCTTGCCGCCGTGGCCGAAGAGATGGTCGATACCATGTTCACCCACGGCGATGCCATGCTCTGTTTGGCGCGGATCCGTGCCAAGGATGCCTACCTGATGGAGCACTCCATGAATGTCGCCATCCTCCTGGCGAACTTCGGCCGCTATCTGGGGCTGGATCGCAGCGTGCTCAAGGAGCTGACCCTGGGTGGCCTGCTCCACGACGTGGGCAAGATCATGACCCCGGACGAGGTGCTCAACAAACCGGGCAAGCTCACCGATGAGGAGCTGGAGGTGATGCGCGAGCACGTCATCCACAGCCACGACATCCTGGCCGCCACCGCCGGCATCACCCCCATCATGCTGGAAGTCGCTTCCAATCATCACGAACGGATCGATGGCACCGGCTACCCGCGGCGCCTCAAGGGGGATCAGCTCTCCCTCTACACCCGCATGAGTGGCATCGTCGATGTCTACGATGCGGTGACGGCAGACAGGGTCTACAAACAAGGCATGCAGCCTACCCAGGCGTTTCGCATTTTGCTCAAGGGGGTTGATCTGCATTTTGATGCCGACCTGGTGACCAAATTCATCAAGTGCATGGGGGTCTATCCGGTGGGCACCCTGGTGCAGCTCTCCAACCAACGTTTGGCTGTCGTAATGCAACGCAATGAACAACAACCGCTCAAGCCCGTGGTCAAGGTGATCTATCACGCCGGTCGTCGACACTATCTCGATGTGCAGTGGCTGGATCTCGCTAAGAAAGGGGTTCAAGAGACCATAGAGAGCACGGTGGACCCCAAGGAGTTTGGCATCAACCTGGCCAACTTCGTCTAACCTGTCCGGCTTGTTGACGGCTGCTCGCGGCAATGGAATACCTCCGGTTAGCCATCGACGCCAACCCGTCAATCGGGGCGCTCACTTTTTAGCTTAGCCCGCCCGCGCTCGCCCGGTGTGCAGGTAGACACCTGCGCCCTTGACGGTGCCCACCCTGTAGCAGGTATGCTCGACCCCTTCGGCGCCCTGCCGTGCGGGCGCCGCTCAAACAAGGATGCCGCATGCAAACCAAGGACAAGTGTCTGGCCGCCCTGGTCATTCTCTGCTGGGGACTCAACTTCGTCGCCATCAAGTGGGGGCTGGAAGGCATCCCCCCACTGCTGCTGGGAGCACTGCGTTTCGTCGGAGTCGTCTTCCCGGCCATTCTGCTGGTCCCCAGGCCTGCCATGCCCTGGCGCTGGCTGCTGGCTTATGGCGGTGCGATCAGCCTGGGCCAGTTTGCCTTCCTGTTCTGCGCCATGAAATTCGGCATGCCCGCCGGCATGGCCTCCCTGGTGCTGCAATCCCAGGTGGTCTTCACCCTGCTGTTCGCCATGATCTGGCTCGGAGAGCGCTGGCAGCCCCACCACTGGGTGGCACTGCCGCTGGCGGGAGCAGGTCTTTATCTCATTGCCACCCATGGCGAGGGCAACCTCACCCTCATCGGGTTTGTGCTGACGCTGTGCGCAGCCGCCTGCTGGGGCCTTGGCAACGTCATCAATCGCCAGATAGGTCTGCGCTATCGCACCTCTCTGCCGAGCCTGGTCGCCTGGGGCGGGCTGGTGCCCATCCTGCCCTTCTTCGCGCTCTCCTGGCTGTTCGAGGGGCCCGAACTCATCGCAAGCAGCCTGCTCAACATCCGTTGGCAGGGCGTCTTGTGCGTGCTCTATCTCTCGTTTATCGCCACCTGGCTCGGTTATGGCCTGTGGGGGAGGCTGCTGATGCGCTATCCGGTGGCCCAGGTTGCCCCCCTCTCCCTGCTGGTGCCCTGTGTCGGCATGGTGGCCGCCGCCCTGCTGCTCGATGAACACCCCACTCCCCTGCAATGGCTGGGCTCGGGTC
This sequence comes from Aeromonas sp. QDB63, assembly GCF_027707425.1. Taxonomy (NCBI): domain Bacteria; kingdom Pseudomonadati; phylum Pseudomonadota; class Gammaproteobacteria; order Aeromonadales; family Aeromonadaceae; genus Aeromonas; species Aeromonas sp. QDB63. The sequence continues at coordinate 104,925 of NZ_JAPCIS010000004.1, read as the reverse complement.
TGGTGCTGCTCGGCTTCGTGGTGCATCTGCTGGGGGGCAAGATGCGCTTCTTGAAGACCCAAACCGAGGATTGACCTCGCCCGGGAAACTTCCCATCATGGGTCAGGCCCTCTTGGGCCCACCCCGTTATTTCGGCAGGATGCCATCATCAGGAGAGCAAGGACATGCGTCATCCGTCACTTTCGATCATTCCCTCTTTACCAGGCATCATGCGGGTCACGGCCATGCTGCTCCCCTTCTGCTGGAGCCCGTTCGGCTGGAGTGCCACCCTGCCGGCAGATCTCAAATGGGAGAGCAACGACACCGACCCCGTCTATGCAGACCCCGAGGCCAAGCGAGGCGGCACCTTCCGGGATTTCATGTCGAGCTTTCCGCTCACCTTGCGCAAATACGGGCCGGATTCCAACGGCGGTTTTGCAGCCTACGTGCGCGAGACCAACCTGCCGCTCCTGAGCACCCATCCCGTGACGCGTAATCCCATCCCCATGCTGGCCAACCAGTGGGCTTTTGGCACGGATAACAAGACGCTCTATTTTCGCATCAACCCCAAGGCCCGCTGGTCGGACGGCCAGCCCGTCACTGCGGATGACTGGGTCTTCACCCTCAAGATGATGCGCAGCAAGGAGATCAACGACCCCTGGTACAACAACTACTACAGCACCCAGATAAGCGAAGTGACCAAGTTTGACGATCACACCCTCGCCATCACCAGCGGCACCGAGAAGAGCCGGGAAGATCTGCTCGAAGCTCTCCCCTTCACCCCGGAGCCCAGCCACGCCATCAAGCTGACCGCCAACTGGGTCAAGGAGTACAACTGGAAGGTGCTGCCGGTCACCGGCCCCTACCAGATTGGCGAGCTCAAGAAGGGCAAGTCGGTTACCTTCGACCGGGTCAAGGATTGGTGGGGGAACGACGAGCGCTACTTCCAGCACCGCTTCAATCCGGATCGCATCGAGATCAAGGTGCTCAGGGATCAGAACATCGCCTGGCAGCACTTCCTGCGCGGTGAGCTCGATACCTTCCCCCTCGTGATGCCCAACTGGTGGCACGACAAGAGCAAGACCGCCGAATTCGAGAAGGGCTATATCGAGCGGCTCTGGTTCTACAACCAGACGCCTCAGCCCCCCATGGGGCTCTATCTCAACACCGCCGATCCCTTGCTGAGCAATCTCGACGTCAGACTCGGCATCCAGCACGCCCTCGCCCTGGACAAGATGATCGCGACTTTGCTGCGGGGGGACTACCAGCGTCTCAACACCTATGGCTCGGGCCAGGGAGAGTTCACCAATACCGACCTCAAGGCGCGCCCCTTCGATCCCGCCCTTGCTCGCGAATTCTTTGCCAAGGCGGGCTTTACCAAGACCGGACCGGATGGCATCTTGCGAAACGACAAGGACCAGCCCCTCTCCCTCAGCATCACCTACACCACGGCGGAACATGCCCAGCGTCTCACCCTGCTGCGGGAAGAGGCGAAAAAGGCGGGGCTCAACCTCGAGCTCAATCTGATGGATGCGTCTGCCGGCTTCAAATCCATGCTGGAGAAAAAACACCAGAGTGCCTGGATGGCCTGGAGCGGTGGTCGTTATCCCGCCTATTGGGAACACTTCCACAGGGTCAATGCCAACAAGCCCCAGACCAACAACATCATGAACATCGATGACGACAGGATCTCGGCCCTGGTGGAGCAATACGACAAGGCGTTCGATTTCGGCAAGAAGGCCGACCTCTCCCGCCAGATCCAGGAGCGACTCTATGAGCTCGCCAGCTTCGTCCCCGCCTATCAGGTGCCCTATACCCGGGCCGGCGCCTGGCGCTGGATACGCCTGCCCAAGGTGCCGGCAACCCCCCAGAGCGACTTGCTCTACTGGCCCCTCGACGGCTCCAACTCGGGTTACAGCTTTGGCGGCCTGCTCTGGATTGACGAAGCGGCAAAGGCGCAGACCCGGGCCGCCATCAAAGGGGGGCAGACCTTCCCGCCAGTGACCATCACGGATACCACCTACCAGCAAAAATAGGGCAGCTGGCACCGTCAGCCCTAAAACAAAAGACCCCGCACATTGGCGGGGTCTTTGTTACAACCGGGATGGCACCAGGCAGAGGGCATTCAGCTGCGTTTGGCCTGCTTTTGCGCAATGGCGTCGGCGACGTCGGCCGGGTCCAGCACAATGCCTTCCTGATCCGGCGTCGGGAACACGGCCACGCAGAGATCATCCTGCTCCATGCCGTCCACCCAGCGATCCAGCCACACCTTGAGGGTGATGGACTGCGGCTTGCACTCGGCCCACTCCCCTTCGGCCCAGGCCTTGGCGTAGTCGGGATGCGGCCATACCGGGATGCAATCTTCCTCTTCGGTCGTCAGCATCATGACGCCGTGTTCGTCGGTCAGGACAAACAGCTCTTCGTGCTCAACCAGCTTGCTGATGAAGTGATCAAAGCGGTAATCGGCGTTCAGTTGCAGCGCGGCATTGCGCTCGGTGTCGCTAAGTTCATAGCTCATCGGTCAAGTCTCTCGTTCAATAAAGGGCGACATGTTCACATCTTGCCGACCCCTTGTCCAGCAGGAGTAATAGGTCATCCGTCTTTCCATCGCCTCACCCCAGCTCGGGGGTCAACAGCCGGAGTCCCGCGGTCTCACCCAGTCGCTCCCTCAGCCAATAGGCGGACTCCACCTCCACAAAGCAGAGCTGATCCCGCCCCGCAGCGACCCCCACCATGATCTGCTCAAGCCGTGCTTGCTGGGCGGCACTCCAGGCAGCAACCAGCTTGCCGCCATGGGCCTCGTCCACCACCTCGCGGCGCAGCTCGAACAGGTTATCGGTGATCGGGCTGTTTATCTTGCTCGGGTGGCGCCAGTACATCTGCAGGTTGTCCAGCATCTCCTCATCGTAACTTGCCAGCGCATCGAGCTCCGGCGTCTCTTTGCTCTGGGCCGCGAATTCACACCAGCCTGCCGACAAGGTAGCCAGACTCTGGGCATCCTTGCCATGCTGACGCAGGGTTGTCACGTCTTCCCCACGAATGGCCGGCAGCCAGAGATCTCCTTGATGTTGCGCTAGGAGAGGGAGCAGCAAGGAGGGAGCATAAACAGGAAAACGGGGACCCAGAGAGTGCAGCAGAGAGACCAGAGTGACAGTGATCATGAGACGCGCCTTGAACAAGATGACCTGGCATCACGCCTGGTCATGAGGGTGAACGAGGGTGCCATTCTAGCATGTTTGCCTTGCTGGGGGCGTTTGCGTCCAGCCGGACCGGTGATAGATAGCGTCCAAAAAAGCAGCGTTTGAACCAGAGCGGCCCCGATAAAGGCCAATTGTTTGAGCCAGCGCCCACTAAAGAGGCACCGGGGATGCTAGGTTGCATACATCTTTAGCGTAAGGAGTGCATCCATGAGTGGGATCAACCAGGTTTCTGACGATTTTGTGAATGAGCTGAAAATACTGGCGTGTTTTGATCCGGCCAACATGAGCCTGGGGATCAAGCTGCGCAGCGACATGTCGGAAGCGCTTTGCCAGGCGGCAGCGCGCCTGCACAGCCAGGGCCTGATCACCGCGGCAGATGGCGGCTATCTGACCCCTTTCGGCATGACCATGCTGGAGCATCTCCAACACCTGCTGGTCGCACTCAAGCCGAATTGAGCGGTTGTGGTGCCCAGAGCGAGAAGTTGAGCAACTCCCAGCGCTCTCCTTGTCGCAGCAGACAAGCAAACAGCAAAGGACCTTCGGGTCCTTTTATCTTGCCATCGACCAGCCACTCTCCCGCCCGTTTTGGCACCGGCTGTACCCTGATCTCATCGGGTTTCACTGCGTTTCCCAGGCGAACATGTACAAACTGTTGACACACGGACACGGCATCATTCACCGCAGGATCCGGCGCTGGCGGGCTGGCCTGACCGGTCAACGCCACGGTCAGCAAGAGGGATGCGAGCAGGGTCATGACGCGTATTGATGAAGCCATGAAAACAAAAAGCCGTGGCACCAGAGGTACCACGGCTTTCTTAAATTCTGCAAGAATTACAGAGCAGTTACGTTCTCAGCCTGCGGGCCTTTTTGACCTTGGGTCACAGAGAACTGTACGCGCTGACCTTCAGCCAGGGTACGGAAGCCGTTACCTTGGATGGCGCTGAAGTGAACGAAAACGTCCGGGCCGTTTTCTTGCTGGATGAAGCCAAAACCTTTGGTTTCGTTGAAAAACTTAACGGTACCGGTGATCATGTTAGACATATCTTTAAACCTGTATTCAAAATAATTACTTATGCTTTTCAGCGGGTAAAGCTCAAAAAACGGGATTACTTATGAACAACAGGAAAAGATGTAAAACATCATATTCATTGACATAACTATCGCCCTTTCAAGCTGGTTGAGATTATACGTGCCTTTGTCGATTACGCAAACAAATTTGTACCCCGCCAGCGGCGGGGTACAGCGGTTTAGACCTGTGTCGACTCCAGTGCCTGAACCAAGGCTTTGAGGAAGCGAGCCGCCTCTCCACCGGTGCAGGCTCTGTGGTCAAACGTCATCGACAGGGGAAGTGCACGCACCGGGCGCGCCTCGCCGTGGATGAACACCACCTTCTCGAACAACTTGCCCGCTCCTATGATGGCCACCTGGGGTGGTGTGACGATGGGGCTGGCGTAACGGCCAGCGATGGCGCCAAAGTTGGTGAGGGTGATGGTTGCCCCCTGCAGCATTTCCCGCGGCACGGCACGGGCCTTCACATCGGCGATCATCCGATCCAGTCCCTGCCGTATGTCAGCCGAGTCCCGTTCAGCCACGTTCTCCATCACGGGCACATAGAGCCCATGCTTGGAGTCAACCGCGATGGCCACATTGACCTCCCTGAACAGACGCCGCGACAGGGTCTCTCCGTCAAACCACGCATTCATGGAGGGTTCGGCCCGACACGCCACGCCGATCGCCTTGATAAGGCGCACAGTCACATCTTCATCCGGGCGCCAGTGGCGCAAGTCCACTTCGTCGGTGATGCTCACCGGCACCACAGTCCGGTGCGAGAGCTCCATCGCCTTCGCCATGGCCCGGCGCGAGCCTTTCAGGAATGCGTTGCCGCTCTCCTGCTGGGCCTCGAACGCCTGTTGCACATCCTGCTCGGTCACCATGCCAGCGCTGCCGGTTCCCTTGACCTTGTCGATGTCCAGCCCCAGTTTTTGCGCCAGCAGACGGACCGCTGGCATGGCTTGCACCAACGTACCGCCGGGCGCCATGGCCCCCACCACGAAATGATCCTCGATATGCTGCTGATGGGCGCTGACCTTGCCAACGACGGTGCCGTCATCCTCGCCCCCTTCAAACTCCACCAACGGTGCCCCGATGTGGAGGATGTCCCCCTCCTGCCCGCACAATCTGGCGATGACCCCGGCCACCGGCGAGGGCACATCTACCAACGCCTTAGCCGTCTCCACCGACAGCAGTACCTGATCTACCTGCACCGTATCACCGGCGCTCACCTTCCACTCGACGATCTCGGCCTCGGCCAGTCCTTCGCCCAGATCCGGCAATTTGAAAAATTTCATGACCTGCTCTCCCTCTGCTGGGACATCACCAAACATTGACAGACACCATGGAGCCCTGTGGCCCAGGCACTTGCGCATCCGTACCTGTCGCGCGTCATAGCCACTGGTTCTCCATCAGTTGCCGAGCTGCCTGCGCGATCTCCTGCTCGGTGATGAGGTAATACTCCTCGCTGCGATAGTAGGGGACGGCGGCATCCACGCCGGTGAGGCGTCTTGGCGGCGCCTTGAGGGCAGTCATCGCCTCTTCGGTCACCTGGGACACGATTTCGGCACCCACCCCGAAACTGCCACAGGCTTCGTGTACTACCAGCAACCTCCCGGTCTTGCGTACCGAGGTCAGGATGCTCTCCATGTCCAGGGGTTTGATGGTGGCAAGATCCAGCACCTCGCACTGGATGTCCTGCTCCGCCAGCAGGTTCGCCGCCCGCATGACTTCCTGGATGCAGGCTCCCCAGGCCACCACAGTGATGTCCCGGCCGGGACGCAGGGTAAAGCAGACATCCAGCGGCAGGCCGATGCCGTCATCCACCACATCCGACTTCATGGAGCGATAGATGCGATCCGGCTCGAAGAACATCACGGGATCCGGATCCCGAATAGCCGACAGCAGCAGGCCGTAAGCTCGCTTCGGGCTCGAAGGGATAACGACCCGCAGCCCGGGGATATGGGCAAACAGGGCCTCGACGCTCTCGCTGTGGTGCTCGGGCGAATGGATGCCGGCGCCGTAGGGGGAGCGGTAGACGATGGGACAGGTGACACGGCCACGGGTCCGGTTTCGCATCCGTGCCGCCTGGCAGATGATCTGCTCCATGCCCGGGAAGATGAAGCCCTGGAACTGGAACTCGGCCACGGGTTTGAGCCCCTGGGTCGCCATGCCCACCGCCACTCCGGCGATGAGCCCTTCGGCCAGCGGCGTATCGATGACCCGCTTGAACCCGAATTTATCGCGAAGCCCCACTGTGGCGCGAAACACACCGCCGTTGACCCCCACATCCTCCCCCAGTACCACCACATCAGGATCGCGTGCCATCTCGTGGTGCAACGCCAGATTGATCGCTTCGAGCAGCGTGATATCGCTCATAGTCCCTCCCCGCTCTGCTGCATGCCCTTGGCGATGATGCGTTGGCGCTGGGCAAGATAGGCCTTCGGCAGCTCGGCAAACTGGTAATCGAGCAGGGTCTCCGGCGCCTGGGGCGTGATGGCCTCGTAGGCGGCAACGGCGCGTTCCACTTCCCGGCCCGCCTCTGCCAGCAGTGCCTGTTCCTGCTGCTCATCCCACCAGTCCCGTTCAAACATGAACTGGCGCAGCCGCTTGACCGGTTCCCTGGCCCAGGCCGCTTCCACCTCGGCGCCGTCACGATAGCGAGTCGCATCATCGGCGGTGGTGTGATCCCCGAGCCGGTAGCTGACGGCTTCGATGAGCGTCGGCCCCTTGCCGCTGCGAGCCCGCTCGACGGCGGCGCGGGTCGCCTCATAGACCGCCACCACGTCATTGCCGTCCACCTGGAGGCTGCGCACCCCGGCCCCTATGCCCTTCTGGGCCAGGGTGGGCGCGCTCGACTGCAACTTGCGCGGCACCGAGATGGCCCACTGGTTGTTGTTGATGATCATCACCATGGGGAGATGCCAGACACCGGCACAGTTGAGCCCCTCGAGGAAGTCTCCCTTGGACGTGCCGCCATCGCCGATGGTCACCACGGCGACCCTGGGCTGGTTGCGCAGCTTGAAGGCGGCCGCGATGCCGGCAGCATGGGTGATCTGGGTGGCGATGGGAACGCAGATGGGCAAGTCTTCCGACAACTCGCCATCGGCCTTGTAGAAGACGCTGCCACGCTCGTCCCCGCCCCAATACTGCAGGTTCTGCTCCATGGGCACGCCCCTCACGTAGAGAGTGGGCATGTCCCGGTAGTAGGGTACATAGACATCCTCTGGCTGCATGGCGAGCCCGACCCCGATCCCCACCGCTTCCGCCCCGAGATGGGAGGGAAAGGTGCCGAGTTTGCCGGTTCGCTGCAGTGCTATCGCTTTCTTGTCGTAACTGCGCACCATCACCATGTTGCGGTAGAAGGTGTGCAGCATCGCCTTGTCCAGCCAAGTCGGCAGTGTCGCGACCGGGCGCCCCTCCTCATCGAGGTAACGAAGGAAGGGAATGTCGACATGGGTCATAACTGGCTCCTTGCCGTTGTCAGCGTCACCACCATGAGGTGACATTTAAAATGTAAACAACATGTTAACTAAAGGGCAACGAGATTCATCCAGGTAAGACCAGTAGAAACTTCTTTTATTTTCGAAGGTAATCGGAATTTTCGGCGAGCAGAAACAAAGAAGGGAGCCTGTTCAGGCTCCCTGTCATATCGAGTTCGGGATCACGTCCATCACCGTTATGCTGCTTGCCACCGCCCGTGGCGCAGGATCAGCATGACAAAAAGGCGTCAATTCACTCCCACAAACGGGTGGGTACCACCAGCAGCATGGTGCGCTGTCCGATGGCCACGTTGGCGTTGGGGAAGACCACCGCCTCCCGCGGTTTCTCTACCCTGTATTGCTGATCCCCATCTTCTGCCAGCACAAAACCCTGGGGAAATTCGGTGAAATTGTCCACATCGCTGGCAAACAGGAAGCGGAACTGCTCCGACTGCTTGTTGATCACCCGATCTATGGCAAAAAGGGTGAAGTCATCGGCTCGCCATGGCTCGAGGGCCACCTCATCCCGGGTCACCAGCTCCTGCAATGTCTGGCGCACCTCGATGAAGCGAGTCATGTCGTTTTCACCGAAAGGCCGCACCTTGCCCAGCTCCACCGTAAAGGCATGGGCGCCGTGCTGGTGCGAGCTGTAATAGCTGAAGGTGGTAGTCGGGCCGCTCGAGAGCAGTATGGTGCGCACGCCGCAGGCACCGAGGAAACGTACCTGCTCCTTGCAGTGGGGGCGTTCGTGGGGGAAGGGATAGACGGCAAACTTCTCGTGGCGCGAGCCGCGAATGGCGGTATGGAGATCGTAGTGGTAACGGGGCCTGGCCGAGTCGGCAAAGAAGCGGCTCACATACTGCTCCAGACGCATGGCGCGGATGCGCTCCCGGTTGCACAGCCCCTCCCCCTTGCTGTGGGCGCCCGAGAAGAGGCGGTTCATGTTCTCTTCCACCTCCCTCACCCCCTGGTTCATGGCGGCGGGGTTGCCAAAGAGGAAGAGCACCCGGTGACGAACCTTGAGCTCCTCTGCGAGCAACCGGGTCAGCAACTGGTTGCAGATCTCTATGGGGGCTGTCTCGTTGCCGTGGATGCCGCAGGAAAGGACGATGTCCTTGTGGCCGGGTTGCCCCGCCTCGGAAGCGGGTTCCAGGCAGATCACGCCGGTATCCCACACGCTCACCCGGGTACCGTCGGTCAGATTGAAGGCGAAAGGCTCGAGCTGCCACTCATGGCGGCGCGTCAGGGCCAAAAAGTCATGCTGGGGAATCATCCGTCTCACCCTTTAGTCTGGAATGCCATGGCCGGATTATACGCAAGGCAACCGGGCTTAAAATCAGTTTTTAAACAAATTCAAACAGTAAGGATACAAAAGTGGCGAGAATGAGTGACAACTCATGCAACAGGGTCAAGCGGGGGGAAACACGGGAGAGGGAAAGCGGTGAACGGGTATCGGCAGGTGAAGACAGCATGCCTTCGGCAGACGGGTGGGCAGCATGCCCCTGGGATCAGCAGAAAAACAAGGCATCCATGCCCGGCTGATCAACCACGCCAGAACGGCTTGGTGGTCTCTTGATAGCGGTCGGCTTCGTTCAGACCGATGTCCTTGAGCAGGTAGGCGGGCAGCTCGGAGAGCTGGCGACGGCTGCGGCTGCGTTCCAGCCAGGTCAGGACGGTCATCTTGACGCGAGCAACCAGATTCGATTCGCTGGAATGCTGGTAACCGGCTTCGGTATAAGTCATGTTGGCCATGATATGGCTCCTCTCTCTCGTTCTGCGCAAGGCTCGGATTTGATGCGCAAAGCTTAGTCAGGGCGGGGAGGTGCCTCAATTGACGAATTTTGATACATGACATTAGTAAAAGTAATGGTTGATATCGCCAGGGCAATAACCATAACCATATGATTTTAAAATGAAATAATGCTGAAATTTTCCCCCTGGCAGCATGACAGCATTTTCTCCTGCGCCACCCACTTCTAACTATGCACTTTCCCACGCTAGCTATGCACGGCACGACGGCGAGTCAGCAGGGTGCAAACTCTCGGCCACCAGGTTTTGTTAACAAATAGATCGCAACAAGATCGTTGTTTAACAAAAAGATACGAACAGGCAACCTGAACCGGATGCCCCCATGTCGCCCCCATCGTCAGGGTGGCACCGGACACTTGGCACCCTGCCATCATACTGGTATGGTTATTTATACAGTGGTTTATCATGCTGCCTCCCCACGTTGTCCCAATATCATGCTGAACAAGGGAGCGGCACACACACAGGATCTGCCGATGGACACCTTTACCCCCACCGCCGCCCTGCGTCAACAGATGGCCCTGCTGGAGGCGTCGCTGGCACGCCTTGCCCGGCAACTGGGCCAGCTCGACCTGCTGGAGGCTCATGTCTATCCCCTCCCGGCCGTGGCCCAGGGGGAAGAGCATGAGCCCATCGAGGCCATCGAGGTGGGCTATCTCTCGGGCGAGGCGGCCCTGGCCGCCACCCTCGCCGCCTTTCAGGACCACAGCGCCCGCCCAGGCTGCTCCACCAAGGCGACCCATCGTCTGCCCGGCTGGCTGCGCTTTCCTGCCGCCTGCGCCAGGGAGCTGGCCCCCGTCATCGAGGAGATCAACGCGCACAAGCTCGCCTTCAAGGCCATGGTGCAGGCGGCGGGCGGGCGGGACGAGAAGTTCGAGCTGGTGCACAGCGCCCTGCCCGGTGTCATCACCCTGCAGGTCTATCGCAAGCTGACCTGGCTTCAGGGGGATCTCCATTCGCTGGGCTTCACCTGGGCCGACAAGCAGAGCATCAGCCGCCTCAGCCGGGAGCAGGTACTGGAGATGCTGGAGCGAAGCCGCCGGTATGTACCGGCGCTCTTTGACAACGAAGAGTGGAGCAAGATGGTGGATCAGGAGGTATACGACATTCGCCGCCTGCCAGCGGATGCCGCCCTGCGGATCCGCAGGCCGGTCAAGACCCACCCCATGATCAACCTGCTCTGGCAGGACCGGGAGCCCCGCAAGCAGCAGATCAAGGCGAGCCTTCCCCTGCTGCTCTGCTCCGATACCCAGCCGGCCGTCACCCATCTGGGCCACTACCCGCCCAAGCTGCGCCAGGCACGCCGGGATCGCAAGATTGGCGGTGACCCCATTATAGAGCGGCTGCACCTCTACCTCTATCAGGGGTAGTGCAGGCTCGGCACCGCCACAAACGACAAGGGGAGCATCCGTGATGCTCCCCTTGTCACATCGGGCGACAGCCCATCGCCGTCAGCTCATCAGCAGTGCCCGCAGGCTCTCCACATCCAGCCCCTTCACCTCGGACTGGCCGCTCAGGAGGCCGTCGGCCAGTGCCCGCTTCTCGTCGTGCAGCGCCACTATCTTCTCCTCCACCGTCTGCTCGCACACCAGGCGATAGACGGTCACCGGCTGGGTCTGGCCCATGCGGTGCGCCCGATCGCTCGCCTGATCTTCCACCGCTGGGTTCCACCAGGGATCGAGGTGCAGCACGGTATCGGCCTGGGTCAGGTTGAGGCCCGTCCCCCCCGCCTTGAGGCTGATGAGGAAGAGTGGCACCGTTTCGTGGCGAAAACGCAGGATGGACTCCTGACGGGACTTGGCCGAGCAGCCCCCATCCAGATAGCAGTAGTCCCACTGCCGCTGTTCGATACGGCTGCGCAGCAGGCTCAGCAGATCGACAAACTGGCTGAACACCAGCACCCGGTGGCCACCATCGATGGCTTCGTCCAGCAGCGCCATCGCCTCGTCCAGCTTGCTGCTGGTCTGCGACCACTCCGGCATCACCAGCTGGGGGGAGCAGCAGAGTCGGCGCAGCCGGGTCAGGCCGCTCAGCACATGCATCAGGGCACGGCCATCGGCGCTTTGCACCTGCTGCACCACCTCGCGCCGGGTCGCCTCGTAGAGCTGACGCTCCTCGGGGGATAGGCTGATGTGATGGATGATCTCGGTCTTGTCCGGCAGCTCCGTCAGCACCTGCTGCTTGAGGCGGCGCAGGATGAAGGGGCTGATCACCGCCCGCAGCATCGCCATGTGCTGGGGATCCTTGACCGCCTTGCCAAAGCGGCGCTTGAACTCCCCGAGGCTCCCGAGCAGGCCGGGGTTGATGAAGCTGAACAGGCTCCACAGCTCCCCCAGATGGTTTTCGATGGGAGTGCCGGAGAGGGCGAGGCGAAAATCCCCGTCGAGCTGGAACAGCAGCTTGGCGCGCTGGGTACCGGCATTCTTGATCTGCTGTGCCTCGTCCAGCACCATGCTCGACCAGCGGCGGGACTTGAGCGCCTGGGAGAGACTGCCGAGCATGCCGTAGTTGACCAGGACGATCTGTCCGGCCCTGGCCCCCTGGATCAGGGTCTCCCGCTCGGCGGGATGGTCGAACACCACCACCTCGAGCTCGGGGGCAAAGCGGGCCACCTCCTCCTGCCAGTTGGTGACCACCGACTTGGGCACCACCACCAACGCCGGGCCCAGGTGCTGGCGCATGCGCAGCACGATGAGGGCCTGCAAGGTCTTGCCAAGGCCCATGTCATCGGCCAGACAGGCACCGAAGCCGTGATGAGCCAGGGTCGCCATCCAGCGTACCCCCTCCTTCTGATAGTCACGCAGCGCCGTCAGCAGCTCGGGGGGACAGCTCACCTCCTGCCGCCACTCCTGCTGAAGGTTCTGCCAGGCGGCATCCCCCTCGGTGGTGATGACGGAGAGCAGGCGGGCCAGCGGATAGGCCAGCTTGTTGTTGATACGCTGCTCGTCGTCCAGCATGGCGCCGAGCACGGTGAGGCGTTCCACCAGCTTGTCGCTCAACATCAGGCTGGTCTTATCGTCGAGCTGCACCGTGCGCTGGCCCGGGGTCAGCTGTCGCAGGATGAGGCGAAGATCGAGGATCTGATGCTCGTCCAGCGAGAGCTCTCCTTCCACCTGGAACCAGTCCTGACGCCGCTCGATACGCAGGCTCAGGGCCTCTTCATCGAGGCTCTTGAGGCGGGTGCTGTCCTGGTGCCAATGTACCACCACACCGGCGTCAACCAGCTCTGGCAGGGCGTTGACCAGGGTGAGTGCCTGCTCGCCGTCCAGCTTCCACTCGTTGCCGGGCAGGCCGATGGGCAACTGGTTGCGAAGGCGCTGGGCCTCGTCCTTCTCGGCAGCCAGATCCCGCTGCCAGTAGTGATACTCCAGGATACCCTGGCGCACAATGGCCTCCCCCTTGCCCAGAGGCAAGGGAGGCAGGTCCCCCTCCCGGGTCACCAGCTGGACCACGAGCTGCCCCTCCTGCCAGTCGAGCAGGACGGAGGGAACGCCGGGCCAGGGGGCCAGCTCGGCATTGCCCCTGAGGCCCGCCACCTGGCTGTGCCAGGGGAGATCGGGGATCGCATCCAGCGTGCGTTGCAGCTCCTCGAGCCCGGCCGGCGGCAATGCCGGAATGGCCTCCAGGGCCGGTAGTCTGTCCAGCAGCGCCTGCGGTGTCAGAATAAGCTGCCACAAATCCTGAGCAAGAGGGACGATGTGCGCACCACGGGCGGCGGGAGCAGGGTTTAGTCTGGCACTCATGCCCTTCCCGCTCTGTACCAGTTGCAGCAGAGGGGCACTGATGGCCAGTTGCAGCTTCTGCCCCTTGGCATTGAAGAGCCGAGGATGGTTTGCCAGGGGCACCCAGGCATCTCGGGGCAGCTTGTCCATGTTGCGCGGCAGGGTACGCACCAGTGCCCAGTCCGCCTCATCCAGCAGGCTGGCGTACTGGGTGGAAAGCAGGGCAGGATCGACCCTTCGCCCGGCGGTCCACTCCCCCTTGGTACTCTGCTTCTGGATCTTGCACTCAAGCTCTGGCCCCTCCGCGTGGAGCAGCCAGACCAGCCGCTCCCGAGGCTTGCGCACCCCACTCGAGCGTCCCAATCCCTGCAGCCAGTTGAGCCAGCTTGCCGAGGCGGGGGCCTTGCCTTCCCCCTCGGTGGTATCCTCTTCCTCTCCTTGAGCAGGACGCAACGCGCGCAGGGGCCAATGGGCGGCCTCCCGGCCCAGCAGGAGTCGCAGCAGATCCTGGCAGAAGGCCATCAGTCGATGCCGGGGCTCGGCGTCCAGCACGTGGGAGAGGTCCCACTTGTGCAAGATGGTCACCTGGGGGCTCTGCTCGCCGTGGCGCGCCAGGGCGCAGAGATCGAGCCAGAGGTAACCCCAGTGGAGCTCCTCCAGCGGCAGTTGCAGGGTATCGAACAGGCCGACCGCCTGGCCGTGGCGATCTCCGGCCCACTGCCCCAGCAGATCGGCCAGCAGGGGGGAGTGATGGCCCAGACTGCGCTGCCACTTCTTGCGCTGCTCGCTCCCCTGCACCGGATCTGCCTGTTGCAACCAGCCGAGCCAGAGCAGGGCGCTGAACATCCGGGGCCAGGGCGACGCCTCTTGCCCCTGCCACTGGCCAAGCGCGCCCAGCAGCCGCTCGGCCAAGGGTTGCTCATCCCCTTTCTGCGCCAGTTGTTGCAGCGCAGGCCAGTGAGTGGTTACCTCGCCGCCAAAGGGGCCGCAGAGCCACTCCCATTCTTGGGCGCGAGCCTGGATCAGGCCAGAGAGCGCCGGGGAGCAGGAAGCGACCAGCGTAGCCAGCGGCCAGCCCTCGTCAGGCTCTGCGTCAAGCAGGGCCTGCAGGGCGAAGTGCTCGAGCAGCAGGGCCTGCCAGGCGGGGCTGGAGCCTGCCAGCAGGCGGGGAGCATCGGGGAGATCCAGGAGGCTCAGGAGTTCGGCACTCTGGTAATAGGCCGGGATCTGCCCCGCCTCCCCCAGACAGAGCTCGCGCACCACCTCCTGTGCCCGCTCCAGGCCCGTGACCGAGGGGATGCGGGACCACTGCGGCATGGGGCACTCCCCCGCACGCACCGCCAGGATCAGGGTCAGGGTTCCCTCTGCCGTCAGACTCCACTGCTGCTCCGTTCGTTGACGGACAAGCCCCCACTGCTGCAACTGATCAAGGGTATCGAGCAGCGCACACCCGGGTGCGCCCGGGGCATAGAGGGTGTCTTGCAGGTAACGAGTGCTGGCGGCACGCTGCAATTGCAGCTCGCACAGCAGGGCATGGCAATCTGAAGAGAGGGTGAAGGCTGACATCAGAACTCACGGGCAAGTGCAAAGGCGGAATTTTAACGGGAAAGCGGCGGCGGCTCGACCCTTAAGCGCGAAATAGTGCAAAAAAGCTAGCTCCTTTGATGGGTACGCGAGCGACAGGGCTGACAGGGCACTCGCCCCTGCCACCGGGCAACGGGCCGCAGGAGGGGCGCGGTCATCAAAAAAGGCGCCGCAGCGCCTTCTGGAAACAGATTGTTGGCTCAGCCTTCCAGCCGGGCCAGACGGGCTTCCAGCCCCTGCAACTGCCCCTTGAGGTACTCGACCTCTTCTTCGAGCGCCGCCAGTCTGTCTGCCGCCGGTGACACAAGGTTGCCAGCGGGCGCCGCGTCGGCCAGCGCCTGCAGATCTACCTCGCCACTGAACAGGTGCGCGTAGCGGGATTCCCGCTTGCCCGGCTCACGGGGCAGCTTGACCACATAGGGCCCCCGTTCGATGAGGGTGGCCAGCACGGCATCCACTTCGGTCACATCGTCAAAGCTGCACAGCCGGTTGGTGCGCGAGCGCAGCTCACCCGGGGTCTGCGGGCCACGCAGCAAGAGTTCGCAGATAATGCCGAGCTCCTGGGCCGAGAACTTCAGCTCACCGAACTCAGTATTGCAGAAACGATGCTGATAACGGGGCACCCTGGCGTTGAAACCGGCGGTATTGACCACCAGACGGCGGCGGATCAGCTCGTCGATCACGGCGCGAATATCCAGCTCGGCGAGCTCCAGCACGGGTTCCCGGTTGCTCTTCTGGTTGCAGGCATTGACCAGTGCATTGAGCGAGAGAGGGTACTGATCCGGCGTGCAGATCTCTTTCTCAATCAGGCAGCCGATCACGCGGGCCTCTAATGGGCCTAGTACTATCTCCATGTCATACTCCCTTGCCAAACAAGACGTTAAGACGGTTATCTTAACCAAGGCGCTTGCGCCGTCCAGCAGATAACCCCATTTTTGCGAGCCGATGAAACCCTTGCTGCAACCTTGTACAGCAAAACGGCCGCGGTGCGCAGGCGAGGTGAAGGGATGGCCGGGAACCTCTTTGGCAACCAGCCCCCTCCCCCTTCAACGAGGCGGGCACAAAAACCATCACGGCCGCAAAGGCGGCCGTGATGGTAGACAGATTGAAACGGCCCTCACGAAGAGGGCTTGCGCTCCAGGGTCGCGGCCACCTTTCTTGCGGCCGACACGGTGAGCAAAGGCTCACCCGGATAGAGCATCAGGGCGCTTGCACGCAGGTTGTCCGCCTCCGCCGTGCGCCCCAGGGCATTGAGGGCGATCACCATGTTGGCGTAGATGTTGGCCCTCGGGGTATGGCGCACGAAGGCCTGCCCCCAGTCGAGGTAGGCTTCAAGCTCCGCCTTGTTGTTGGCCTGCAGACCGACCATGAGGCGCACCGCGTTCACGTCGAACTCCACCCGGGTCAGCCAGGCCATGGGGTTGACGATGTCGAGCAGGAGCGCAGGCTGCTTGTAACCGCCCCGCTCATACTTGGTCACCACCCAGGCGGTATGCAGGGCGGTCAGCATGAAGGGGATGACGATCAGGGGAATGGCGATGGCCATGAAGCGCAGCAACAACCAGGGACGGCACAGATGGTCGCGCCAGTTGCCGTGGCCTTGCTCCTCCACCTCCGCATCCATCGCATACAGGAGCAGCAGCAGCGCCCACCACAGGGCGATGGCGTGGTAGAAGGGGTACTCGGTCTGGGTGTGCAGCAAGATGGGGGTCACCAGCGCAAGCAAGGCGGCGCCCTTGACCCAGCCCGCCCGGCTCAGACGCCACAGCAGGGCCCCGCCCATCAGCACCATGCCCAGCATGGGGGCCAGACCCCCTTCCACCGCCCAGTAGAGAAACTCGTTGTGGGGGTGATCCAGGTTGTACTCGATCTGCACCATGGCCGGGTTCAGCGCCTTGTCGGCCATGTAGTGATGGAGAAACACCGACTCGAAGCTGCCATAGCCCCAACCGGTCCAGGGCATCTGGGCAATCAGCTTGGCGGCATAGGGCCAGTAGATGGAGCGCATGCCGCCTGATTGGTAGATCTCCAGCCCTCGTCTTGCTCCAGCCATCAGGTATTGCGAAGCCAGCCCGATCAAGATGCCCAGCGCTACCAGCGCGAGCATCCTGCCCAGCAGCCGCTCACGACCCAACTGGGCAGACAGCAACAAGAGAGCCATCATGCCGCCCAGTTGCCCGACCCGCGATTGCAAGATGACCAGCAGCAGGGAAGTGGTCAGGATCACCCCATAGCGCAGCCCCTTGAGCCAGGGGTTGGCATCACCGCGCAGCTCCAGCCAGATGGCCAGTGACAGGCCGGTCGCCATGAAGCTCGCCATCACGTTGGGTTGCTGGAAGATGCCATAGGGGCGGTTGGCCTGGGTGTCATACCCAATCCAGTTGCCCGGCACCAGCAGGTAATACTGCACCAGGCCGAGCAGCGCCTCAATGGCGACGGCCCCCAGCAGCATATAGAGCAGCCGGTCTCGCGCCTCGCGGCCGAATCGCCACTGATAGAGGCTTGCCAGAAACAGCAGACCGGCAAACAGCCCCAGCAGGCGGGGGATGGCATAGTCCTTGAGCTCGAAGCCCGGATAAGCCATGGGCAACAGCAGCAGCAAGGCCCCCAGCCACAGGACCGTCAGCAGCGGCGAAACCACCAGCCGCTGGTTGAGGGTGACCTGCCACAGTCCCAGCGCCATCACCAGGCTCGCGAAAATCCAGCCCCAGGCGTTGAAGGGCAGATAGAGCCCGGCACCGCCCGGGTTGTGCATGAAAAAGTGCATGCCCAGCAGCCAAAACAAGACCGATGCTCCCCAAAAAATCTTATGAACCAAACTGCACTCTCTTCCCATTTATGCCTCATCATGCATAAAAAAGCCGTGACAGTGAAAACACTATCACGGCTTATCAGACTAACGAATCAATACCGAGAAGAGCCTTACAGCGGCAGGCGTTCGGTCATGTGATACAAAGAGTTACTGCGGCTAAGCATTTGCCCCCCATCCCTTGTCAAAGGAACCCACCCAATCGTTCCCTTGGCAGTTGTGGGGCGGATCATCATAAGATCAAATGGAATCGTGATGTAAATGCCTTTGGTGAAACTGCCTTCCCCATACTCTTCGGCCGACACATCCGTCAAAGTTGCGTATGCTCCCATCACAATCCCGGAGTCAAAGCGCTTGGAGAAATCAAACGTGGCACCCAGGTCACCAGCCAGATAACGCCCTACTGCCACCTTGGCGGTGACATTGTCCATGAAAGGCAACTCCCAATAGCCAGTCAGGTGACCGGTTGCAACGTCGTAATCAGCCATCTTCAGGGTGTTGTTCCAATCACGCTGCTTGACCCAGTTGATATCCAGCCCCAGAGCCCATGGCTGACCAAAAGGACGATAAAGCATCTCTCCCCCAACACCGGCGTACATCATTTCCAGATATCCACCGTATGCCTGGCCATACCACTCCTGACCAAATTGCTCCATATGTGTTAACTGGAGATTGTTCAAAAGGATATCAGATGAGTCCACATACGATCTCACCCAGGTTCGCACTCTAGGCAACGCATCCGTATCGGCTGGTGGTGTTTTGTAATTAAATTTGTCGTAGTTATTCACAATATTGAAGAACAACGTCCCCTGCAACCAGTCCTTATCGGTAAGACGTAGCTCACTGTTGGCATTAATACCTAGCTGATACATATAAAATGATTCAGGGCCGCCAAAAGATTGAGTCAATACCGGGTCAAATGAATAAGAGAACCATTCAGGTTCAGATTGGTAACGGAGCGTTCCCTGAACAGGATCTGGTACTTTTTGATGATCTACTGCCACCGTCTCCTGCCCAAGGATTTGAGGCTGGTTAGCCTTTCGCACAGAGTCAAGATCAATCACGGTCTCTTGCAACTGTAAATCACGCTGAAGCTCAATGACTCTCAACTCGTCGACAGTCTCAGGCAGGTGATTAATCGCAACCAGCGCAGTACGATCAATGGCTTCTTGCTGATCTCTGTATTTTTGCTGTTGGCCCAACAGGGTTACCGTGGCCTTATCACTATAAAGCGATGCTTTATTCCAACCAGCATTGCTTTCAAACTGTCCCGCCATAACAGGCCAGTCAACTTGTGATGAATCTACCGGGGCCTTTCCAGCGGTATACACCGGATGGGGCTCATCTAAATGATTCTGACGTAAATCATTAAAGTTCGTGCGAAGAGTGACACCCCACATCAGAGTGTTTCCCCTCTGATAACTAAGATGAGTGTCCATGTAATCAAACAGACGATAAACAGCACCTACATTGATGGGTGACGAATGGTCTATTTTCCCGGCAACTTCATTACTATAATCATTGCCATCATATTCCAGTTTTAACCGGAGTGGCTGCCAAGGTGTTTGGTATTCAACCCCACCAAACAATGCAGCATTGCCATGAAACATATTCTTGGCTTCAAATCTGCCACCACCACTTGAATAACTACTATCGCGGGAACACCAATCATCCTTCCACTCGCAAAAAGGGTTAGTGATATTCCCGCTTTCTCCCATATTCCCCCAGCCCATGCCAAGGGTGAAGTCAAACGGGCCAACACGTTTGCTGCCGACAATGTACTCACTGTCAAACAACCCCGTTCCCATCAGGTCACGGAATCCCAGAGAAATATTCGGGATCCAGGTAGACTCTTCCAGCAACCTGACTTTGACATCCATGCCCTTGTCTTTGTAAGTCTGGTCGCCACTGAATTCGGAGTTGGCACTATAGAGGCGGGTTCTTACATCGGTATAACGCAAAGTGGCTTCAAGCCAGTTGAACGGCTGCACTGACATGGACCAGCGACGGTACTGATCATCATCAACATAATTGACACTGAATTCACCCGTCTTAGCCATTCTGGCAGTTGGCATTTGCAGCAAGCCAACGCCGCCAAAGTCACTTTGTGATGGCCCTAACGGCTCAAAAATGTCGGCATCGGCGTGGGTTGCAAAGGAGACCATCAGGGCAATCAGTGAGAGTCTTGGGTAGGTCATTTGGGTATCCGATTCGCTAACAACGTCAATATGCGTGTATTCAAGTCTTGATACTGCTCAGGCAGCACACTCGGCGCAAAACCGACAAACAGGGTCGCTCCTGGCATGGCTTCGACATGGCGCTCATTCCAGATAGCAACGGGGATCCACTCAGATTTTCCACTGGGTGAAATCAGATAAGCACCGGTGTCATCACTCCCGGACAAGAGATCCAGCTTCTTCCAGTACTCTCGCAGTCCTGCTGCAGGCAAAACAGGGCCTTCGCCGGGGTGACCAATCAACCCGGCCAGATATATTTGTGAGCGGCGAGGGGCAAGATACAGCTGATAATCCCCCTGCAATACGGGATTGATACCGGAAGGTGCCAGGCTGATATCCGGGTCCACCGGCATTTCGAAACGCCCCGTCAATTGCAACTGCTGTAGCTGTTGATGCAACTGTAAAGCGGCATGGGCGAGTTCAGCTTCATCATGCTGTTGCCAGTACGTTGCCAGCAAGGTGAGATCCTTCAATACGGCTTGCTGTTGATACTCAATGTCCTTTTGGCGCGCAGGGGTAGAAATATGCGCAACAGGCCAATAATTATCGTACTGGGAGACCGTCGAGTTTAACAACGCGTCACTCAACAGCATGGACTGGGGGTGGGTCAGTGTTGCTGTCGGTTGGCCTTGCCACCAAATAGACACGGACACATCTGCCATAACGGGGGCAGATCCCAATGTAGCAAGCAATAAGCTATATATTATTTTCATGATGAGTAGGGCTTAAGGAATGTCATTTCGATCATTGGCAACGAAGGGCCTAATTGCTGCTGGAATTTACGAACTTGACCTGTCTGCTCATCAATCCAGAAAAGATTCAGCCATCGCTCTTCATCCGGAGCGGTAACGACGTGCTCTTCTACAATCGTCGTTTTATAGGAGTGGTCCATAATATTCAGAACCTCATTGCCCGCCTGCGTGTAATGCATGCTTAAGGGATACCCACTGGTGTATTTTTTCGACCACTCAGCGACGCTATACCACACCATAGATGGCGTCTTGTCTACACGAGAGGTTTTCAATGGATCCTTATCCAAACTCCCCAGATAGCGCAAATCATTTGGTAACCCCACCGTTTTAATCAAGCGCCCATATTGGGTCACAAACATCACACCATCGGCACTCACCCATGACATGCGTGGGCCATCGACATAAGCCAAAATAACCAATGCCTGCGGCACATCTCCCACCTTGATATAGGCACTCGCATAGGGCAATGCTCTTAGCTCAGATGAGGTCAGTACAATATCATCAGGCTTGTTAAACACATAACCAAAGGTTTCAATTGTCTTCTGCATTGAGGTACTGCATCCCGCCAACAAAAGAGTGGCCGACAATGCCAATAATCGAGTGGGGAAATAAGATGAATACTGAGCCACGTGCAATAAACCATCCATGAGGGATAAGAAGAAAAACAAGGCTGCTTGAACCAAGCAGCCTTGCTGAATATTATCGGGTTGACGTGGTAGTGCTGGTGTTGTTGTTGTCGTCATTTGATGCGACAGCGACAGCTACTGCTACACCGACAGCGGCAGCAACACCAACGGCGACCAGAGCTGTCGTTCCAACAGCCGCACCAACACCAGCAGCCCCGGCAGCAGTACCAGCACCAGCACCGACACTGGTACTAGTACCCGTTGTGCCAGCAGCGGCTACCCCCTCTTCTGCAGCCATGGTATTAGTGGAAACAGCCAGCAGCGCGGCCAAAACAAACGCACTCTTCTTCATCTTATCTTCCTTTTTGTTGACACAGCTAAAACATAACACTGAGAGGATCCCCCCAGCCATATCTAGTATTACTCAAAGAAGGCATCGATTGAACCTTCAATTTCGCCTCCCTGAATATTACTAATCCCTTATCTATCATCTGCAGCCGGATCAGGCTTTGGTTTTATCACCATAGCTATATTGATAATACCCGTAATTACCGTAATAACTGCTGGCTTTCTTTTCTACCGCGTTGAGCAGAATACCCTTGATAGCCACACCATTTTGCTCGAAGCGACGAATCGCCACTTCCACCTCTTTCACAGCCGTCTTGGCAAAACGAGCCACCAACAAAGACGCCCCGACATGCTGGCCAACGATGGCCGCATCGGTGACCGCCAGGATCGGCGGGGAGTCGACGATGACAAAGTCGTAATGTTCTGCGGCCCAATCCAGCAGCGCTTTGAAGCGAGGGTGCATCAGCAATTCTGAGGGGTTAGGTGGCACTGCGCCACGACAGACAAAATCGAGCCCGTCAAAGCCAGTCTTGCTGATCACCTGCATCATCTCACTTTGACCCGCCAGATAGGCGCTCAAACCAGCCCCCATCTCTTGCCCCATGACTTTCTGCATATAGCCCTTGCGCAAGTCCGCATCGATGACCAGCACCTTCTTGCCACCCATGGCCAAGGTGGCAGCAAAGTTGGTCGACACGAAGGTTTTACCGAGGCCAGGGCCAGGACCCGAGATCATGACGATGTTGTTTTTGGCCTCCATCATGGCGAAATGCAGGCTTGTACGCAGACTGCGCAGCGACTCCATCGCCAGGTCGGCCGGATTACGGGCGGCCAGCAAGGCTTCATTGAGAGCCATCGCTTTTCGACCTTTCTTCTTCTGCTGCTGCTCTATCTTGGCCTGATCTTCGGAATAGGGAATAGTGGCGTAGACGGACAGCCCCATCTCTTCCAACTGTTCGGGGCTCTCGACACCCCGGTGGAATGCAGCGCGCACCAGGATAAGGCCCACTGACAACATGCCTCCAAGCAGCGTCGCCAGCACCACGATCAGCGGCTTCTTCGGCTTGACAGCACGGGTTTCGACTGCCGCATCATCGATGATACGCACATTACCGATGGTCCCCGCCTTCATGATATTGAGCTCTTGCTGCTTGTTGAGCAGCTGGACGAAGATCTCCTGGCCCACTTGCACATCACGGGTCAATCGCAAGATATCCTGCTGAGTTTTCGGCAGGCGCTTGATCGACTTGTTGATGTTGTTCTTGGTGTTGATCAGAGTCTGGCGCTTCTCCATCAAGGCGATATAGGCCGGATGCTGACGGGTATAGAGCTGTTGCAGCTCGGCTTCACGGAAGGTCAACTCATTGAGCTGTTTCTCAATCCCGACCATGGTGTCCAGTGCCGCTTTCGCTTCGAGCGACAGATCAACCGACTCGTTCTGTTGACGATACGTATTGAGCAGCTCTTCCGAACGGTTCAAGTCATCTTTGACCTGGGGAAGATGGGTCTGCAGGAAATCCAGGCTCTTCTGGGCTTCTTCAGTCTTGCGCAGCACGTTCTGCTGGAGATAGTTCTGGCTGATGTTATCGAGCACAGCACGAATGCGCCCCTTGTCTTCGCCTTCCAAGGCCAGGGAGATGATCCCGGTATTCTTGCCCTTCTCGCTGACCTGAAGATCCCGCTGCAGCTCGCCAATCACATCCAGCAACGGCTGCTTGACCAGGGTAAATTCCTGGCCATCTTGTGCGGCGACGTCTGCGACAAGCAGGGTCACATCCTCTTTTTCCAGCAGTTTGCCCACCTGTCCTTCGAGTACCCGGCCTTCCACCTCCAGGGTAAAACGGTTTTCTCCGGTCAAGGTCAAGGTGAAGGGAGTACCAATCAGCTCGGGTGCCACCTCAAAACGACTAATCGCCATCTTGGGATAGGGCTGACCCATCAGGCGAGACACACCACGGCCAACCAGCGGGAAGAAATCGGGGGTCACCACGGTATCAAGATGGAGCTCTTGCACTGTGCGGCCAAGCACCATGCGCGAGGTCAAGAGTTCTATCTCGGCGGCAGCATCAGCCTGTTCGCCACCCAGCACATCGGCCATGTCACCGAGAAGAGCGGTGCCGCTGGCCTTTTTTTCCACTTGCAGCAGGGCATTGGCCTTGAAGACTGGTGTCGCCAGCAAGGCGTAAGCAACACCCATCATCATAAAGAAGCCGGTGATACACACAATCCACCAACGGCCATCGATCAGGTAGCCCAGCAGGCGCCCCAGATCGATCTCATCGTTTTCCACCGCAGCACTATTTTGCCGGGACGAAACAGAAGAAGTCGTCATTACACAGAGTCCATTTTTATTGTCAGATAACCCGAACACAGGCACAGGCTGTGGTTACAGTTTTTTTACCCAGGCATCGGCCCCACGCACCAGCAGTTGGTAAACGTGCTCGTAGGCTTCCCGGCTGAGGCGATAGGGATCTGGCACCTCGCACTCACCCACCCAATGGCCAAAGAGCATGGTCTTGCCGCGGGCGCCAGGATCAATGGCGGTCACGGCGGAAATATGTCCTTTCTCCATGACAAGGATGAGATCGGCCTCCTGACACAACGCGCGGTTAAGCTGACGCGCAACATGCCCCTCCAGAGAAACCCCATGTTGCAGGGCTACTTCGCTAGCGACCTGATCGGCAGGCTTGTCGACCAGGGCGCTCACTCCGGCAGAACGGATATCACGGCCGGGCAAACGCTCCCGCAGCAGACGCTCACCTGTCGGGGAACGACATATATTGCCCACACACACGACGAGAATTTTCTCAAACATATTACTGTCACTCTTTCATCTTCAACCCGATGCCAAGGGCCCCGAGTCAATATCCATTGAGCGTTACCAGTTGCGAACCCGCAACATGCCTTCCGTCAACTCGTTAAAGCCAGTGATGGAGGGAACCAGTTGACTCAACACGCGGTTCCAGCGCGTCACAGGTGCGGTAGTCACATACACAACGTCATAGGGTTGCAACGCAAACTCCGTCCCCATCACCAGCGCAGTGGCGTCACTCAAATCAAGTTGATAGATGGCGGCTTTCTGCTGTGACTTGCCTGCCGGGCGCAATACGAAAATCCCTGAGGCATTGGCAGCATTCTGGTTCAAGCCCTCGGCACTGCTCAGGGCTTCCGTCAGGCTCATTCCTTCACGACCAATGGTCAAGGTTGAAGCCTTGTTGACTTCCCCCATGACAAACACTTTCTGGGCATCATTGCGCGGCACATAGAGCATGTCGCCATCGCGCATCAGCTGGTTGTGAGAGAGGTCGCCATACTGCAAAAGATCCTGCAGCGACAGCGGGTATTCCTTGCCCTGGCGAGTCAGGACCACATGATGCCAATCCGCCGTCGGGCTCAAGCCCCCGGCCAGATTGAAGGCATCGAGCAGCGTCATCGGCACATTGGTGATGGGCTGCGCGCCAGGTTTGGCGACTTCGCCTGAGATGTAGACCTTCTGGGAGCGGAAAGCGGCAATGCTGACATCGACCTGCGGGCTTTCAATAAACTGAGCCAACCGCTTGGCAATATCCACACGGATTTCAGATACCGTTTTTCCCACCACGGCGACCTTGCCGATATAGGGGTAGAAGATGGAGCCATCCGCATGTACCCAGTTACCCGCCTCGCTCGCGCTGCGGTAGGAGCCAGCAGGAATGGTCAACTCCGGGTGATCCCACACCGTCACATTGAGGATGTCGCCAACCCCGATACGGTACTCATAACTGCTGATCTGGCGATTGAGCTCAGGGTTGGCCTTGCCCACCACAGGCGCCTTGCGTAACTCGCTGACCAGTGCTGGCGTCACCGGGTAGACATCGGCCAGTTGATCAACATCAACCGTTCCGGTAGCCACCTCGGTCTTGCCGCTGGTTGAAAGATTGGTACCCGGCACCACAGTACATGCACTGAGCAGAGCCACGGCCGACAACAGAGGGATGAGCTGAATCCTTTTCACTTCCACACCTTATTTAGCTTGCCATCAAAAACTGACTGGAAAAAATCGCCATATGATAGCGGAGTTCAGGGAAAATCATGAGGAATATTTACCAAGAAAAACGGATAGATCGTCTGAAGACACAAGGCATCAAGCACGAAGTAACCACATGCATAACATGCCCATCAACAACCCCCAACCCAATCGCTTCCTATATCGGGGTCATGACCCTGCCTGGTCCAGTGGCAGGGTGCCATGATGAAAACATGATGGACGATCCGATATGAGCGACCTTGATAAACGCGCCATGACAGACTGCCCGCAAAGGGCAGCCTGTGTCAGGGATTAATCACTACCAAACAGATCACGGGTATATACCTTGTCCATGACATCACTCAGCTCGTCGACCATGCGGTTTGTCAGAATCACATCACAGCTTGCTTTAAATTCGGCTAGATCAGTCATTACCCGAGAATGGAAGAATTCGGATTCTGTCAGACTAGGCTCATAAACTACCATTTCAATACCTTTAGCCTTGATCCGCTTCATAACCCCTTGAATAGCGGACGCACGGAAATTATCGGACCCCGCTTTCATCACCAGTCGATAGACACCCACTCGTTTTGGATTCTTGCGGATCACCGAGTCGGCGACAAAATCCTTACGCGTGGTGTTGGAATCAACAATCGCCCGGATCAGGTTATTCGGTACCTGGTTGTAGTTGGCCAGCAGCTGCTTGGTATCTTTCGGCAAGCAGTAACCGCCATAACCAAATGAGGGATTGTTATAATGGCTGCCAATACGAGAGTCCAGGCAAATACCATCGATAACCTGACGGCTATCGAGGCCATGGTGCTGGGCATAGGTATCGAGCTCATTAAAAAAGGCAACTCGCATCGCCAGATAGGTATTAGCAAACAGCTTGATCGCCTCGGCCTCTGTGCTGTCGGTAAACAGCATGGGCACATCTTTCTTGATCGCTCCTTCCAATAGCAAATTGGCGAACACGTGAGCCCTCTCGGAACGCTCACCCACAACAATGCGAGACGGGTGCAGGTTGTCGTAAAGGGCGCGCCCTTCACGCAAAAACTCCGGCGAGAAAATAAGATTGTCACATCCCAACTCTTCACGCAGCCGAGCGGTAAAGCCGACCGGAATGGTGGATTTGATCACCATCACCGCATCGGGATTAATGGCCATCACATCCTTAACTACCGACTCTACCGTGCTGGTATTGAAGTAGTTGGTTTCAGGATCGTAATCGGTAGGCGTCGCAATAATAACGAAATCAGCCCCGTGATAAGCCTCTTCTTTATTAAGTGTGGCTCGCAGATTCAGATCACGGCTGTCCAGATAGCTTTCTATCTCTTTATCCACGATAGGAGAGCGGCCCTGATTGATCATCTCGACTTTGCTGGCAATCACATCAACTGCAACCACTTCATGGTGTTGTGACAGTAATACTGCGTTGGAAAGGCCGACATAGCCCGTGCCTACAATAGCAAGTTTCATTTAGAATAAGCCTTATCACCATTTAATAATCGAGTTTAATATCATTAAAACAAAACCATCTTTAAATATATGGACAGCTTAAATCGCAATAATATTTTTTATAAAAGCTTATTTACTCCAATCGATGAAATATCTCTATGCGAGTAGAATAAATTTCGAATTAAATTCATTACCAACTAATAATTTCACATTGATTTAAATTTATTGAATGCATTAACGAAAACATATAACAACGACGTTAAGAATGAAATATTTTGATGCTTGTAAAACAACTCAAAATTATATTTTAAAAGGTGAATTTTATTACTTGACACAGACTCTTTTCTTATTCTGTATACAGCTAGCACGCCTGGGCAACGATATGCTTTAGGGACTAACTTAAGAATATTTAACCAAAGACCATAGTCTTGTCTTTTTCTAATTAAAGGCATAAATACTTTCCCTATGGCATGTGTGTCATAGATAGCTGTAAGACACCCTATTTTATTTTCCCTTAATAACTCCTTGTAGTTTAATGTATTTGGTACCCGTCTAACTCTTTCTATAAGGACGTCATTTTCGTCAATAAAAGAATAATCTGAATATGAAAGAGGCACCTTATTTACCAACATAAAATTAATTTGAGTTTTTAATTTTTCAGGAGCCCAAAGGTCATCAGAATCAAGAAAAGCGATATACCTACCATTTGCTTTTTCTATAGAATTATTTCGACTAACTGCAGGACCAAAGTTATTTAGATTTCTAAAAACTTTCACTCGAGAGTCTTTACTTTCCAAATTTAAAAGATACTCATATGTGCCGTCAGTTGAAAGATCATCTGTAACAATCCATTCCCAATTTTTATAAGTTTGATTTGTAATCGAAAAATATGTACTTTCGATATATGAGATTGCGTTATAGGTTGGAGTTATAATCGATACTAAGTTAGCATTCATTATTGGCTAGCCTAATTTTTGATATTTCAGAGCAGATTATTTGTGGTTTACCAGATTTTGTAGACGGAATGGAATCAACCTCATAAAAATTAATTGAAAAGTCATCACGATTAATCAACGCTTTAAACTTTATGTTAAGATCTTTAATTGCATCACATATAGATATATTGTCGAATTTTTTATTTGTGATGTACTCAAAATCAATGGAGTTTATATTTTTTTGAATTATCCTGAATTGTGATATCTCTGCAATATATTCAACAATACCAGTAAAAGAGTGAACGGTTAACTTTGAATTATCAGGTAAAATAACAATATCAGTATCGCGCCCAATTATCTTTTCAATTAACTGATAATTTAGCTTTCTATTTTTGGGGTATTTATTCTTAGGTAACAACACCCCTAAATCACCTATTTTATAACGTATCATAGGCATGGCATATCTATCTAAAGATGTGATAACAACATGCCCCATCTCTCCATCTTTTACTGGATTATCATTATCATCCAATATCTCAACTATAATATTAGGAGACATAATATACATATAATCAAGGTCGAGCTGGGCAGCCATTTTTATTCCCTCTGCACAACCATAAGTCTCATTAATTGTAACTCCAAATTTTTGTTTAAATTGATGCTTATACTTTGAGAACAATTTATCTCCCCAAGATACGGATGCTTTTATGCTTAACTTCTGACTAATATCCTCATTTACTAATTCAGAAATATTATACAGAGATGAGGCATACCCGACTATATACTTGACATCCATATAGCTACTTAGGATATTATTTACATCGTCACTGTTCATGCTGAAAGCATGTATATATCTAGTTCTAAATACAATATCTTTTATCTTTTTAAATAAACTTCTTTTCGCATCCATCCCAGTTTGTAATATTGGATAACCAAATTTCACACCAGCCCACTGCCACCATAGAATCTGAATTGCCCTATCTTTAGCAATTTCACGCTTTGATAAAATACATTCACTTCTTAACCCTGAGGAACCACTACTAAAGCAGTAGATTACTTTTTTACCTTTAAATTTTGAAGATTTTAATGCCTCATTGAAATCATTAAGTTTGTATTTATCAATGATAGGAAACTGACGAAGTTTGTCATAAGGATCTTGGAATGGCTCGTGCAACCCTTTAATGCTCTTATAAAAATCAACTGTTGTTAGAGCATGCCTTAGTATTAAGGATAGTCTTTTTTTCTGAATGCCATATACATCCTGCTCACTTAGTCTTGATTCTAATTTAATCTGTTTTAAATACCAAAAAACAGAGTACCGTTTAAGTGAAAACAAGTTAAAAACTATTTTTTCAAGTAGTAGATGGTATATAAAACTCATTTCGCTACCGCCTCCAGTAACTCTAGCCATTGCTGCTCAACGCGCGCCCAAGAATAAGCCTTGGCTGAATCTATCGCGTTTTCTTTCATTTTACTCTGTAATTCATAGTTATTTATTATTTTAATAACAGAATCAGCCATTTCATTATCGTCATTTGGGTTGCACAGCATACCATTAATATTGTTGCTGATCATATATGGAATCCCCCCAACATTTGTAGATACGATAGGGAAACCTAAAGCCATAGCCTCGATAATGCTCACAGGCGTATTATCGAAGTTTGTTGTGTTAATGAATATGTTACATTTTGCTGACTGCCTAACCCATTCTTGTCTAGTTAGAATTCCATAAACTTCGATGTTATCTTGTAGGTTTTGTTTTTTTATATAATTAGAGAATTCTTTATAAGAATTATCTTTAATTGGTCCGACCATATAAAGTCTACTTCTTGAATCAAGCTCTACTAACTTTTTTAATACCCTTGCGGCCATCAAGGGGTTATATATTTCAGCAAACGCTCGAACATAAATAAGTCTCGGATAGTCATATGTCTTTTCTATAATTGGGTAGTCGTCTATATTAATACAATTAGGTATATGTTTAACCCTAAATCCTGATTTTGTAAACTCATCAAACAAAAAAAATGATGGTGCTACGTTGATATAAGCATTAGCAAATATCATATTTGACATTCTGCGGTTTTTTACTAGCTTAAGTGGCAAATTACCCCCATGAAGGATAGGAATATATTTGATATCTAGTAAACGACAAATCTGTGATATAGCAAAAGCATAGAAGAAATTCAATGAACTATATGTGTCTATAAGCACTAACTTTGCGCTATCATGATTTTTAATTAGGCCAAACAACATATCAAAAAAACGGTATATTTTATTTTTTTTGTCCGAAAACGTAAGTATATGGAATTTATCCGAGAGTTTTTGGGAAAGAGTTTCCACCGTTGTTGGGTTTACACCATGTTTAGATAATTTATTACCGAAATATAGAATCATAATTTATTTAGAATCCGAAGCCATTCATTTTTTATGTTAGACATTGAATAGTCGTAACTAGATATACGAGCTTGCTTACCAAATGAATCTCTAATATCCGTATTTGAGATTAGATTTTCAATACAAGAGCAAAACTTCTCTATATCTCCATTCTCAATTAAATAACCGTTTACACCTTGTGTTATAAACTCCCTTGGACCTGTTGGACAATCAAAAGAGCACACAGGCAAACCAAATTGCATCGCTTCACCCAATACCATTGGGAGACCCTCCCAATGCGATGTCATTACATATATTGAAGAATGTTTATACAACTCTGCGATATCACGTACATTGCCAAGAAAGAAAACATCGTTGTTTATTTTATAATCAAGAGCGATATCGATAAGAGATTCACGCTCTTCACCCTCTCCAGCTATATATAATTTCCATTCATCTGATAACCCTCGACTTTTTAATGTTTTATAAATAAGAAGCAACCGCTCATATCCTTTTTGCTTGGTTAGCCTCCCTACAGCTAATATAATTCTCTTCCTTTGATTTAAACTAGGAAGTTGTAACTCTGACACTTCTATTCCTAAAGGATTTTTCAAAACTTTTATTTTATTTTGTAGGAAGATAGGATAATTAGACTTATCCCTATCAGTAAGAACTGTTATGATTTTAGGCTGGATAGCATAAGCTAAAAGCCTTAGACATCGCCTAATATACCCTTTAAACGCAAAATAATTATTATGTTCACAAAAAACAAATTTCTGCTTCATCAACAAGCAAGATATAGCAACCCTTACATTGCAGTGAGCCATAAATGAGATGTAGATATTAGCTTTATTGTCACTAACAGCCTTTCTAAGCTTAATGAGCCGCATTATGTTTTCTACAACGACTCCAAACATATTTTTATTTTTATAAGCATAATTCAAATTTATTATTCTTACATTCTTATTTAATTCATAAAATGGCTCTTCATCCCCTTTGAATATTATAATATCACATTCAAAACCTTCATTTGAAAGAGCATTGACAACATTACACAACACTCTTTCAGCCCCACCCGAACCTAAGGATTCAGTTATGAATACTAACTTCATGATAACCAACTTTTATAATGATAGATACTATTTGATTGGACTATATAATAGTTAAAAAATACAAACAGCATTGCAATTAAAATACAATGTACGACTTTTTCATTGCGAATACCAAATATATCTCTAATAATCATTGCAATAAGCACTGGCTCTGTAATGTCGAATATTGAAGATATTCTAGAATAAAATATTTCTGTATTTATACAAAATAGAGAAACAATGAAACCTGTACAATATATTTTAAATACAAGTATGGTATTTTCATCAAGTTTTTTATTTAAAATATAGCAAGCACTAATTATCGCCATGTGCTTAACAGGACTTATCTGCAGCGGGCTTACTGGCTGTCCAAACATGGTGTTTTGGATTGTCCGTTCAAATAATGGTATTATGTCAGCATTGATATATGATAGTGGAGTTATTAGCGTTAATAGTAAATTTTGAAAATTCGAAATAAAACTAAGTAAATACAAAGCTGAAGTTATTGCATATAGCCAACTTAACCTACTCTTTTTTGATAAAAAAACAAACAATGAAATTATAGACACACTATGTATTAATGAGGCCAATAATATCATAAAAAGAGACTTAAGATTTTCCCCCCTTAAATAAAAGAGTGTAGAAAAACCAATAACCCCAATAGCTAGCCCCATCCTTATTTGAATGAAATCAAAGGAGAAATAATTAAATGTAAGGTACCAAAGGAGGCACATTGAAAAAGCAGAAGAAGAAAGTGAGTAGAACCTTTTAAAATAAAAAACCTTAATTAGAACAGATAATGTAGCAACAACTAAGAAAAATAATTCATAAGAAACATCAAATGATTTAAAAATAGATATAAAGAACTTAAATCCTATTTCACTATGTATGTCCGCGACATTAGACATTGTGAAGTCATCGAGTTTAGGCACTTGGTCATATATAATGACATAAGCGCCGTAGTCAGCATCAGCATAATATCTAAATCCGCTCAACAATATAAAAAAAATAATTGTCACGCATGAAAAAAATAAAACAACGCCTCGATTTCTGCTAACTAATGATAGTATCGATGTAATATGAAATAAAGATAATAAGTGATAGAAAATCATCTTATATATGCCTTTTAGAAATGCTGATAACGAATGACCCTCTTATATACCATAATTGTATATATCACTTCAAACAGTAGTAGATTGATAGAAAAAAGTATTATTGCATATGTAAAGCTTGGTTTGAATACAATAAACACCATGATTATCGTCAACGCTCTAAAAATGTTAAAGTACATTTCCAGTTTTGGTTGCTCTATGTAATGAACAAAAGCATTCACAATACCAAGCAATCCAAGTAGCATCATGGTTTGTAGCACTATATAAGCAACAATTAATATACCTTGGTATTTCCCCCCCACAATTAAATATATAGTTAAAGATAGAGATGCCGATAACAAAAAAGATACACTTACAGCTAACGGAATATTTCTGGCTATTTTTT
Source organism: Aeromonas sp. QDB63 (assembly GCF_027707425.1). Classification (NCBI taxonomy): domain Bacteria; kingdom Pseudomonadati; phylum Pseudomonadota; class Gammaproteobacteria; order Aeromonadales; family Aeromonadaceae; genus Aeromonas; species Aeromonas sp. QDB63. The sequence goes on along the minus strand of NZ_JAPCIS010000004.1, from coordinate 71,970 downwards.
TATACGTATCATTCGCGTGTTCTTTTTTGAAGGTGCACACCTTTCTCATCCAAAATGGTTTTAGTGTGCTAAATATAATATTAATTATACCATTAAACATGGATGCAGCACCAAAAAAAGCCGTTTCATATTTAAATCCGTATAACTTAAAGTAAATAACAGGCCAGTGTATACATAACATGTATGCTAAATTTGATAATGTCACACTATAGCCATACTTATATATTTCAAGTATTTTCAGCCAGTCTTCCGATAACTTAATACTTTTTATTGAGCGCAGTGAACTTTTATTAACAATTAGTATCAGGGAGGGCGCACCATAGAGGAAAAAAATCAACCATGGCACTGAGTTTATGTATAATCCAAACAATGAAAATACAAGCCTTAAAATTGCAAACTGCAAGTTTAACTTAGCGTATTGATTAAAGTTCCCTTCAATTTGCTCCTTAATTCTTTGAGTATTCCAGATTGAAAATAGCAAGGATGAAATTACTGCCAACAATATACCAACATCAAGGCTTACATTAACTAACATCAATAAAGAAGCTAACGCAACAAATAATATAATCAAAACTAAAAGCTTAAACCCTAAAATCTTTTCCCAGTTTGATATAATGCTTGATGACTTTATTTTCAGTATTGATGTTGTAGAACCAAAATCCCAAAGCACTTGGGTTATAATAAATACCGTCAGAAATGTAACGTAATTTGCAAAATCTATAGGTGTAGTATTTTTAGCCAGAAATACGCCCACAACTCCAACAACCAGATTGTTTATCGCTGTTGAAAGTATAGCTTTTAATGGCCCGATAGCTTTTAGAATTTTCTCACTCCACATTATATTTGTACTTCTGATATCTTGGATTATTTTGAAAGAATTGCTCAGCTATTTTTCTGTTGGCGGTAATGTTGGAAGCATCAGTCCCTATATCTTTAATTTTTTTTGCTGGGATCCCAGCAATAGTGATATCCGAAGGGATGCCCCTATTAACTACGCTGTTTGCACCGATTTGGACTCTATCTCCGATATTTATATTACCGAATATCTTTGCTCCTGGTCCAATCCATACGTTATCACCTATTACGGGTGCTTTCATTTGATCTTCTACTGAGTTATTCACACCAATATTAACGCCTTGGTGAATATCACACCACATTCCGACTCTGGTTGATGGGTGAATAACTATATACCCAAAGTGATTTATCCTCAACCCAGCGCCAAATACATTAATAGGTATATCAAACCCCAACTCATAGCTTAATTGGAATTTTTTATATTGATAAAATTTCTTAAGTATTTTTGAAAGAGGGGATGTAATATTGTTTGAATGATATTCAAGCTTCCTTAGACATATTTGAAACCTCCATATTTTATCATAAAACGCAGGTTTTTTATTCTTTCGCCCTAGAGCAAACCTATCAGCCTCCAAATAAAAGATAAGGTCACCTTTTGTTTTTATCAAAATAAAGCCCTCACTTGTGGTGAATGTTACATATTTTAAATAACTTCCTGAATAAATTTCACTACAAATATCTTGCATCTATAGATGCAAGATATTTTCTTATCTCAAGACTTCTTATAATATTTCAGGCTGAAATGAACGCTGATGTCCATCTAAAACCCTTAAATTGTGACTACAATACTAGTAGAAGCACGTCCAAGTTAGTTGGTCTGACCTCCATCTTGAGCGACATATCTACCTTTGAATTCTTATTGCTTCAAAATTTGGAGGCACTAACTGCAAAGTCAGGTTAATCGAAAAATATTTTCCGGCGTCATAAACATCATCCATTGGTCGCAATTCTTCCGGAGCACATTATATCGAGCCTTCACAATGTCAAATGGTTATTTGATGAGTTTGCACGGACGTTTTATCCAATCTCAGATATTGGATCAGAGCTTTTCAAATGCAATAACTAGCTTGCTTTTATGAGGATGAATTATGAATTTTTTTGAACTGTCAAAGCGTGTGGAATTAGCCCAGTAAGTCTTCACGTTAGCCAGTTCCTCAGTTTTTTCAACCCAGATAGCCTGCCCTCCGAGAAAACGAGCTATTCCTTACCATTGAGCATGGTTATCCACTTGATTAAGATTGTCTCTTTGTGCAACCTGCTCTTTAGGCTGTGACTCTATTCACTGTGGCATCTGAAATATGCATTTTACTTCATCATAAAATCACATGGTGCTAATAAACTCACACGAGGATTTTATTCGCCCCCTTCTTTTAACTCACAAAGTAATATAGGTGCTCTGAATATTAATAACTACCGCCCCATCCCAAACAGCACTGTCTTAACTGTCAGCAGCAAGATCTTGATATCCAACATCAGGCTTTGATGCTTGATATAGAAGATATCGTATTTATGCTTCCATACGGCATCTTCAATAGATGCCCCGTAGGGGTAGCTGACCTGGGCCAGGCCGGTAATGCCGGGCTTGACCGCATGACGGAAGCGATAGTACGGGATAACAGCTTCCAGCTCTTTGATAAATACTTCCCGCTCGGGTCTTGGGCCAACCAGAGACATTTCGCCTTTAAAGACGTTGATCAGTTGCGGCAGTTCATCAATACGGGTCTTGCGAATGAAACGGCCAACACGAGTGACTCGGGCGTCGTTCTTGCTTGCCCATTGAGCACCATTTTTTTCGGCATCGTTTCGCATAGAGCGAAACTTGATGACGTCGAATTCCTGGTTGAACAGACCAACCCGGGCTTGACGATAAAAGATGGGACCAGGTGATTCCAATTTGATGGCCAGCGCAGCAAGCAAGCCAATGGGAATGGCAACCAGACTGAGCGCAATGGCAGAGACCAGATCCAGCGCACGCTTGACAATGCGATTGGATGGACGGGAGAGGATGGAGAAAGATTTCATGTGCAGGAAGTAGCCGCTGTGCAACAACTCCACTTCAGTGCGGCCGAAACGACGGTCCAGATAACTGACCAACGGCTCAACGTAAGCACCATATTTGGTGGCCAACACCAGCATTGCGGCCAGTTCATCGGGAAGGTCACCACTCTTGTAATGCACAAGGGTTTTGCCTTTTAGCTGGGACATGTCCGTCACATTGAAATGCAACGTGAACGGATAATCGGCTAGCACTCGCTCAATAAGAGCCTTGTCACTATCACTACAATACACATAAAGCTCATCACTTTTTATGTGAACTCGCTTCAGCTCACGTATGAGATGACCAATATCTTGTGAGTGAATCTTCTCTGTCAATTTTTCATTCGCTGCGTTCCATAATGCAGCACTGCTGTTGATTTTATTATCCATTTCCCTTTACTCTCTAGTTTTAATATCCCGAAAGGCAAATATTTTAATTATTGTGTATGCCTACCAAGCAACCTCATGTGAGCAGTTATTTCGTTATTGCACGTGATCTAAGTATCTGAATGATAATAATGTATTGCAAAAACACATTTTTTGTGCCTTCATTCAAATATATGTATCAAACATGTGCCTAACCTAAAGCGGCTCTGACAATCTACTGCTCAAGTACCAGACTAGTCGGCTATAAAAACAATATTGTCATTAAATGATGACGCAGAGCATTGAATAAAGTAAGCTACCGCCCCTGAGTTACAGCTCCCAGTACGCTCGCAGTCGATATATTGTTTAGTTTGCCAAAGATTTATGACCGTTCTGATCCTGCACACCTTTGCAAACAAGACAGCGAGACGCTCGTTATGCTTACTTTATGGTTATAACCATGATCATGTTGAGCCTATTAAGCGCAAGAAGATACAAGATTAATTTTGAATCGGCGGGGTGATTTTACCTATGCTTTGCTCAAAAGGGTAGTCAATCTGGTCTAATCAGTTTTTGATCGCTCAAAAAACAACCAGAAATTGAATTGAAAAGATGTCTGATGAGGCGCGTAATAATAGAATATCATTGATTTTCCAGATAAAAATCGATGTTGTGTGTAGGAAGTGGAACCACATTGTCTGTTGGCAGATCACGTTGTTTAGCAAGCCAGACCAGGTCACAGATGCCGTCTGTTGGTTCGAACGCAGCAGGGGCGTGCATCAGAATGTCGCGTACTTTCTGTTGATCAAAGTGGTGACAGGCGTCATCCAGCGAGGCCAGCAAGGGACGCAGCCTTGACCAGGGGAGCCAGCATTCTTGCGCCACCATGATCCTGGGATGTTCTGTACCTCTAGCATCATCCCCAATCAACAATTCTTCATAGAGTTTTTCACCTGGCCGCAACCCCGTCACCTCAATAGCAATGTCGCCATCGGGCCGCAGTTCATCGCGAAGCGTCAGGCCGCTAAGACGGATCATACGTTTTGCAAGCTCCATAATCCGGACTGGCTGCCCCATATCGAGCACAAAAACATCGCCCCCCTCCCCCATCGCGCCCGCCTGGATAACCAACTGGGCAGCCTCCGGTATTGTCATGAAGTAGCGAATGATATCGGGATGAGTCAGAGTAATAGGCCCACCTTTGTCTATCTGTTGTCTGAACAATGGCACCACTGAGCCTGAAGATCCGAGCACATTACCAAAGCGCACCATACAAAAACGGGTTTTGTGCTTTTCACGGGTCAAGGCTTGCAGGATGAGCTCGGCCAAGCGCTTGCTGGCCCCCATGGTGTTGGTTGGGCGTACCGCTTTGTCAGTGGATATCAGTACAAAGGTTTCAACTTCCGCTTCAATGGCTGCTTGAGCAGCATAAAGAGTGCCAAATACATTATTGCGCACCCCTTCTATGATATTGAACTCGACCAAGGGCACATGCTTGTAAGCGGCAGTATGGTAGATAGTCTGGATCCGAAAGCTCTGCATCACCGTCTTGAAGCGGTGCTGGCGCTGCACCGAGCCCAGTAACGGAGCCAGCTCTGTTTCAATTCCCTCACGTTCGCACTGTTCACGCAGGTTTTTGTGCAAGACATAGAGGGCGTATTCAGACAGTTCGAACAGAACCAAGGTGGATGGCCGGCACCGCAAGATCTGGCGACAGAGCTCCGATCCAATAGAGCCCCCAGCCCCCGTCACCATGACCGCTTTGCCTGTGATGTTGGCTTCCATCAATGTCGTCACCGGCTCTACCGGGTCTCTACCCAACAGATCGTCGATGGAGACTTCATTAAGCTGATCAATACGGGCAGAGCCATTGACCAGATCGGCCATACCCGGGATAGACAGCACTTCACAAGAGAGAGGCTCAAGTGCATTGATCACTTCCTGGCGACGAGCCCTGGTGCTGCTTGGCATGGCCAACAGGATCTTCTTCACCCCATGGTGATCAATCAGGGTGGGGAGCTGAGCACTGTTGTATACGGTACATCCCTGAATAACGCATCCTTGTTTGGCAGGGTCATCATCCACAAAAGCAACTGGGTAAAACTCATTGCCTTGCAACAAAGCCACTTGCAACTGCCGCCCCGAGGAACCCGCACCGTAGATCAGCACCTGTGTACGCGCCAAACGAGTAGTATTCAACAGTGCCCGAAAGAACAACCGCACACCACCGACCATCAACACCAAAAATGAGAGATAGATGACCGATACGGTTCTGGGCAGGAAGATATCGAAGTAAAACGCAGAGATAACAAAAAAGCTCGTTGAAACAAATGCACCTAATGAGATTGTCCAGAGCACTCGAAAGCTAACATATCGCAAGATTGCACGATACAAACCCAGCCGAACAAAGACACTAATACTGAGGACAATAATTGCACACAAAAGGGCCCAATGATGGGGGCTTGCGATTGGCCAGCTATTTTCAAGTCTGATCCAATATGCCCCCCAATATGCCATGGTAATCAATAACGTATCTACTGAGACAGATATTGCTCGTTTGCTGGCTCGTGACAAGGAACCAAGGCAGGTAAGTAACCAGCTACCTCCCGGCCAAAAATCTGTGCTCATTCAGGTACTCCTGCCTTTAGGCAAAATGCGAGATAAGTTAGCGGTAAGTAGGCAATAATCAGACCCAACACGCCATCAAGCCACCCCACAACAATCATGGCAGCAATAGGTGCAAGCCAAAGCACATTTATGAAGAGGACCATCAGTGTCACGTTACGATGACTTTTCCAGTGCCTTGCAGCATATTGAAATGCGTGAGTTCGATGAGCTTCACTCAGGCGACATTTGAGACGATAGCGGTTCAGTAAAGTCCAGGTAGCATCAACGACAAAGACGCCGAGCATGACAAGCCACGCCCACAGGAATTGGGGGGCGAAACTTGCATCAAGCAACATCAGGGATGCGAGCATCATACCAAGGAAGCCACTGCCTCCATCTCCCATGAAGATCTTGGCCGGTGGAAAATTCCAGCACAAAAAGCCCGCAGCAGAAGCCCCCAGCAACAGGGTCAAACTCGCAAACGGCCACTCACTTCCTAAAAGGTAATGCAGTAACGCCATGACGATACAGACAGTCACGGCCTCACCGGCAGCCAGGCCATCGATGCCATCCATGAAGTTGTAAAGATTGATAAACCAGATCACACCTAACCATGCCAGCGCATAACCAAACCAGGCAAGATTTAGCTGCCACCCAAAGAAAGTCAGCTCTGGCAATCCATCAACAGCTAATACAACCAATGCAGCAGAAAGACTTTGGACAATTAAACGAGTTTTTGGCTCAAGAGACAGGTGATCATCGATAAAACCAACTAGTGCGATGCCCAGTGCTGCAATCCATATCAATAGCAAGCTTCCATAATGCACCCCATACGAATCCGGCTCCTGGCTCACGACGAGAAAAGGAGAAGCCAATAGAAATGTAGCGACAATCGCCATACCTCCACCTCTCGGCGTAGGGATATGATGTGAGCTGCGATGATTGGGTTGGTCAAGAAGACGGCTCTGACCGTAGCGCTTAAATAAGCCGGTCATGATAGTGGAGAAAAACAAACATAAAACTAGAAGTAACGGAAATGTCAGCATCACAAACTACTCATTTTTGGAAGATGCCATCAGGGATAAAGCCTGAGAAAACGTATAAGGAGCCGACCATTGTAGCTGCCTCTGAGCCTTGCCCGTATCCATTTCTAGAGAGCCATAGATCCGCTGCAATTTGGCATCAATCCCAAAGCAACGGCCAATCCCTCTTACCAGAATTGATGGAATATAAAACAGTCGAGAAGGGACACCTTCAGCATCAGCAATAGCTATCAGCATTTCAGATGTCGAAACAGGAACTGGATCTGCGACCAAAAAAATCTGATTCACGGTAGCAGGATGATCTATCGCACGAGCAATGAAATCGCATAAATTGGGTAATGCCAATAAACTCCGTGCATTTTTCAAACGGGCAAAGGGGAGTGGAAAACCGGTATGCACCATCTTTAACATGCTGGCAAAATTAGCCTTCACACCCTTACCATAAATAAGAGGAGGCCGGATAATGGTGACAGCCATACCACACTTCTTAGCAAGTGCCATCAGCCCTTGCTCTGCATCATATTTTGAGCGGCCATAAGGGTCTTGTGGTGGATTCTGGACATGTTCATCAAACGGCTTACCGGGCTCAGTCTGCTCACCATTTACTTTAATCGAGCTAATAAATATGAAGCGCTTAACACCAGCATCTGCGGCCTGGTTTGCGAGATTTAATGTGCCAATTGTATTTACCGCTCGAAACGCTGTTAGAGGATCTGCTTCCTTATCAGACATCACATGCACCCTGGCGGCACAGTGAATGACAACATCCACCTGTTGTAATTGGGTTGTCCAGTTTGCATCTGCTGTCAAAGAGGGAGCGTTGATGTGATACGAAGCAAGCGGGTGACTTCGCACCGCACCTTTCACATTCACACCCAGACTCAGCAGGTGTTCACAGACCGCCTTGCCAACAAATCCGTTGGCGCCTGTTACCAAGACTGTACTTTTGATATCTGACATTACCACCAACGCCAACCGTGAATATTGAAGAAAGTCACCATAGAGCGCCCAAACATCCAGATATGCCGCCAACCTTTGCGCGATGCATGACCACCATGATGAACAACCTTCACCTGAGGGACATAAGCAATCCGGCTGATCTTTCCAGCCCGCAAACTGATGTCAAAATCTTCAAAATAGAGAAAAAAGCGAGGGTCAAACCCTTCGAGCTGCTGCAATACATCTGTGCGAAACAGCATAAAACAACCACTGACAATGGGTGGGTCCCACAGCACATCATGATTGTTGAGCTGATCTGCCATCTCATATTTTGCCAAGCGCGTCTGGAATAACTTCTTTACAAATGCAGGAGCAAAACCACGCAGCAATAAATCCAACACGGTTGGATAGCGCTTGCAAAGCCGTTGTACCTCACCATATTCCCACGTAGCGAAAGGCGTCAGTAATCCACAATCCGGATGTTGCTCCATAAACTCTAGTGCGTTTTTCAGTGCATCTGGAGCAACTTCAAGATCAGGGTTCAGGATAAGATGATATTTAGCATCAGTCTGTAATGCACGGTTATGACCGGCCCCAAACCCAGGATTTGACTGTGCAAAAATCAAGTCATGATCACCTATAAAACTCTTGCTTACATCTTCATATTTAATAGCAAAATCACTCGATGGAGAGTGGTCTACAACTATCAAGGAACTTACTACCCCAGCATCGGTTACTGCTCTCTGTAATTTTTTGAAAGTTGTTGTTATTATTGACTTTTCAGTGCAATAAGCAACCACGGAAATAGATAAATGATATTGGCACATGCTATTTAATCCAGTGATCACGCCACAGTAAAATATTGCGTTCAAAAACGTTATAAATAACTGCCGAGACAATTAGCGTAGCAAATATAAAACCAAGCCAATATAAAATAGCCGTATCCTCAGTCACATTTGGAAAATAGAAACCCATAGCACTTAACACTAATAAATTTACGAGATACGCAGAATATGACCATCTGGCAATTGGCTTTACAAATCTATAAAATAAATTACCAACTCTTAATTCAAGACCACAAACAAGCAGACCAGCGGCAGCGATATTCGCTATTGGAAATAATAAAATTTTTAATAAAAAGCTGTCATCCATAACTTCATCTGGCTGCATCGAGATAATAATAACGGGTATTAGCAACAAAGCTAAGAAAGGTGCAGCCTTAATTGTTGCATCTCGCAATAGTTTACCATGGTAATAAAAATAAGAGGTTAAGACCCCAATCATAATTGAATCAAGACGTAATAATGCTGTTGATCTAACTTGATTAAATGACAAACCAGGCTCTAAACACACAAATATTATGCGCATCATCAAAGAAAACACTAACAATATTAAAAGAGTAACCAACAATGCCTGTACAGCAGAACTTCGCCAAGTAATGAGCATTATTAATGGAATAGATAAATAAAAAATCTCTTCAATTACCAAACTCCACGCTTCACCAAAAAAATCAGGATGGGGCGATAACAAGCTTTGCGTAAATGTCATATATCGCCATAATTCTGGCGCCGATTCAGGTCGCCATGTGTCAATAATCAGCCAATTTAAGAGTAAGAACAATAAATAGTTGGGATAGGTCCGTAAAAAACGACGCCCCCAAAATTTAGGAATCCAGTGCCAACGGCTATCACTTTTAGAACTCTTTTCTATAATAATTGAGCCTATTAAAAAACCAGATAACACAAAGAATATCTCAACCCCGAGAAAACCACCAAATTTAAAAAGCTGTGCATCTGGAAAAACAGGAAACAATAGACGACGACCATGTGAAAGCAACACTAAAAGGATAGCACTAGCTCGACAAATGTCGAGCCAGTGATTGCTTTTCATACTATCACGATTGTTTAGAGCTGAATTCATCTAACTTTAGCCCCAAAAGCCTTTCACTTTCCGCAATCATTTCACGGTATGTGCTGTTATTAAAGCCCCACAATGTGGAATCCAACTCTTCTTTATGTCCTACTAAAAATTTTGGTGTAGTAATTACATGTAGATCACTGCGACTTTCAATATAACGATCTATTGTATTAGTTTTTGCATCATGATTTCGATCATCCCAACCCAAGAGCTTTTCATAGAAATCTCTGGAATAGATATTCATTACCGTACTAGTCATTTTGTCAATCGTAACATATTTTTGGCCATTATAGTCCATACACGCCAAGATATTAGTATCTTGATGCAAGTTAGCTATCAGTCCCGAGAAAAGATCCCAATCTTTTCGTTCATTGAGATACTCATTTACACTTTTCAGACGAGATAAAAAATGCTCAGGAAATTCAATATCATCTTCGCAAATCATTATACGTTCAAGCCCTAGGTCTTTTGCGCGATGCAAGAGAAATTTATAACTCAAACCACAGCCAACCCATCCAAGACGATGCCTTAGACCAGGGAAATACTGAATCCCATAATGATTGTCATTATCAAAATCCGCACGTCGGGAGACTGTTTCAGGGAGTCCTAAACATACCATATCCGAATCAAAACTAATTGAATCTCCCACTGCAGTATAAAATTGTTCATACGTGATAAGATCGTGAGCTAAAAATGCTCTCAGAAAATAATATGAAAAAACATCAGGAGTCTCTACACATGCCTTTCTTAATTGAACGCTTCGCTTATTCCGTCTAACATCATCACTAACCCAGTAGCGAACTCGCTCTACCATTTCATCAATATTATTGATTGGCACAAAATCGACTAGGGGAAACAATGCTGAATGCTCATCCATATCTGCACTTTCTTCAGATACAATAATTTTATTTTGCGACAAACACTCGTATATTCTGGTTGTTTCCAGTAGCGCGCCTTCATAATAATGAATATTAACAATCACCTTTGCTTTTGCCATTTCAGCATACAACGCATCACCAAAAAGATCATTGATGATTTTCACTGAAAAATGCTTTTTAAGCTCCGCAACATAGGCTCTACGTCTATCATTATTAATGTCACCATAAAATAACACATCAACCGTCTCAGGAACCGAGTCGGCAAGCTCGCGCGGAAGAAAACCCACAGGCAGATGATAGAGCTGGCGATAGCTCAATCCTTTATCTTGCAAAAAGGCAATATTCTTTAAAGAGTAGTCGAAAATGGCCAGGGAATTTTCCAGACGAGCAAGGTAATCGTCAGTGAACCAACGAGAACTGACTGACTGCTCAAGTTGATAAGCGATATATTGCCCAGGTAAAACAGGGAACATCTGTGGACAGATGACGATATGCAAGACATCCAAGTAACCTTCTTCAGGCATTTGATATTGAACTACAGCCTGAATATTCACTTTCTTCAAACTTGCACACATCAATTCGGCAAGATAACCACAATGCGTAGTTGTTAGAATAACTAACTCAGCAGTATCTTTATCTCCCAGAGAAATAACCTCTGGCGTGGCATAGTGAGACTGATGACCCAATACATGGCTAATGCGATGTAACGTCTCTCTGATTCCATGATGTCGCAAATTGCGCCATCCTTTCATTAATAATGATGGGTCTCTGGCAAGAATAACCATAGGACGCACTAACGGGCGGATCATGCGCGCCAGTTTACCACGCCGGCCTCCTTCGCTGCATACTTGTCGCCAGCCATGTTGTAATGCAACAACATCACCACGCATCAACCGGCCCATCACTCTTAAAGGCATTGTTATCCGCCAGGACAAACTGGTTGTCACTTGTTGTTGCCAAGCTTGAAAGAGCGCATCCTGATGCTGAAGTTGATTTTCAAGAGCATTGACTTGGCGAGATGAAAACTCGGCTTGTTTAGAGATAGTTACCAATCGCTCAGAGAACATTTCCTTTTGTTTAGTGGCCTGCTGTTGTGCTTCATCAATACTTTGCTGCTGTCTCTCAATGATAGAAAGAGACTCCTGATATTGACGAGCAATCTCAGACTCATAATCAGATAGATGCTTGGTATGTAACTCTGCTTGTTCAGACAACGCAGTTGCCAATTCAGCATTACGCTCTTGCCACGCTCGAGCATCAGCCTGATGATCACGAGCAAGATTGGCAAACTGTATAGAAACTGCAGCTTGAACCGAAGAGGGTAGACCATCAAATAATTTTGGATCAAGGTGATCTTGTTGCATGTATTCACTCACATGGCAAAGAATTATATCGTGCTGTTCAGGTTCGCCCAATCGAAAGCGTAAATATGCAGGTTTTAACTGTAATGAATAGGGCACCAAATATCCAAATAGATAGAAACTGAGCCGTTTTATACGTTCAGCATCATCATGCGCTTCCAATATAAAATTGTAAGAATTATCACCCCATACCGTTAGTGACTTGTCAAGTAAAAGCGCCTCCAGTCCTACGCTGGAGTTGACAGTTAATATCTTTCGACACAAAGCAACAAAATATAGACTATTAGGTGAGTCATCGAGATTGATCTGCGCAGCTTTAAGCGCAAATGGACTTCCCGGATGGGCGCGAACAAGCAGATCATGTGCTGCCACTTTCTGACGTGCGGCAGCAAGCAGTGCGAGATTGCTCATTCCATTGCCATAAGCAACCAGATTAGAGTCGTCTTCAACTTGCAACACCGCCCCACATTCATAAGTGGTTTGAGCAGGCAAACTCTGGCAAGTTTCGGGATGAGTCAAGAAAAAATGCAATAGCTCTCGTGTTGTGAGTGACAATTGCCAATCATCACAGAGGGAATAACGTTGTGCTGACTCAGAGTTGCCATTGACACCGCGAAAATCGACATACCCGGTCTCACGATACAGGGGGCCACGCAGTGGACCCAATTCAATATGGATGACAGGAATACCACGGGCAGCACACACCGCCTCCAGTGAAGCGACATTACATATAGTGACGATGGCTTCAAGTTTAGCCGGAGCTGTATCCAGTAACCCCTCAAGCTCACGCTCAAAAGCCGCATCGCGCTCACACAAGAAACGCCGAAACGCCTCTATCGGATTACCATTGAGCTTATTCAGCCAATCATCAAATCTATTCTCATTCAGCCATGCATAATGATGTTGCTCAGGCATGGCATTAACTGGCAAGGAATATCCCAACCGAGATTGTACTGCATGATCACATTCCCAGCGACCGTCCCAATCACTAGGAGCCCGGACATAATCACGCCCGGTAATAAAGAAAGCAGATTCATCAGCCCACTCACAAAGTAAACGGTAATAGCACCAAAGATAAGGTGCAGCTTGGGCACGAAAAGGATAAGGAGGTAGAAAAGCAGCCAGCATGGATAACTCCGAATAATTCAGGCCAGAACGGTTATAGGTGCGTGTACGACGCCGCCCAGCTCTCTGGAAGACCAGAACTTTATTGCCTGCATCGGTCGACGTTGATCAAGTTCCTCACGCTCCCCTCCCTTGAGGGATGCCAGACCACAGTGCAACAAATAATCGCCACTATTAATTGGCAAGGTCACTTGATAAGTCACCAGTTGGCGACCGGGTTTCAAGGTTATGGGGTGACCAGCAGCAATATTGCTATCACCCCAAATGTCACCACCTTGGGCCCGGCTTAATGAGAGTCCCAATGCAACATCTTCAATGCTCTGGCTCGACCAGAGTTCAAAACGTAGCGTCAGTGTTTCACCTGATTTCACAAGGGGTTCTTCATGAAAAGGCGTACCATCCGCCTTGACAATGGTCAGGCTGGCGATAATCGCACGGGCAGAACCAAATCGCTTCTCACCCAGCGCCAGATTGGCCTCACTCTTTTGCTTTTCAAGTAAGACTGAATGCGATGGACAATCGCCATCACTTTCAATGTCTGGCAATGCCAAGGTATCGGCTTGCTCCTGCGACAGGATCATCCCTTTTTCATAAGCCATCACCGCAGCTAGCACATCAGTTGTATCACCAATCAGGCGTCCCCCTTCCATTACCAGACAACGATCGGCATACTCCAGAATACTGCCTGTTGAGTGGGTCACCATCAAAATGGTTACCCCCTTCGCTTTCAGGGCCTCCATACGCTTGAAACACTTGTATTGGAAACCGATATCGCCAACTGCCAGCGCTTCATCAACTATCAAAATTTCAGGGTCTATGCACGCCTGTACCGCAAACGCCAAACGCACGTACATGCCACTGGAATAGGTCTTGACGGGTTGCTCCATAAAATCGCCAATGTCGGCAAAACGAGCAATTTCATCAAACCTTGCATCAATATCCTCTTTACTCAATCCCAGGACACTGGCATTGAGATAGACATTATCACGCCCACTGAACTCCGGATTAAATCCAGCCCCCAGCTCAAGCAAGGCTGCAATACGGCCATTGACGTTAACTTCACCATGAGATGGATTAAGGGTGCCGCAAATCAGCTGGAGCAGCGTGGATTTCCCGGCCCCGTTATGGCCGATAATTCCAACGGTCTCGCCCTTTTTAATCGTGAAATCAATGTCCCGGAGCGCCCAAAACTCGCGAAAATATTGTCTGGCAGCACCACAAAACAAGCGGGATAAGCGAGGAATGACAAACTGTTTGAGTCGATCGACCGGTTGCTCATAAACCTGATAACACTTGCTCAAACCACGCACTTCAATCGCGACTTTGTCAGAGCACATCGGCAAACCCCTTACGCGTTTTCTGGAACAAGGCAAATCCGGCATACATTACCGCCATACCGGCAATCAATGTCATGCCGTATAACTCCCAAGAAGGCAATTTTCCCCAATAGAGCACATCCCGCACCTGTGCTATCACCGAGGTTAGTGGATTGATGTTCAACCAATGGCGATACTCTTCTGGCAACGCTTCAACAGGGTAGAATATCGGTGAGAGGAACATTAATATTGTACTGATTACGCCCACCAGTTGTGAAAGATCACGCAAGTAGACCCCCATCGCAGCAAGTGCCCATGAGACGCCCATGACTAACAAGGCAAGCGGTAAAATCACAACAGGGAAAAGCAACGCGGTAACAGGCGGAATACCAAAGGCAATAGTATAAAAAGCGATCCACACCAAAAAACTGATCAGTAGATTTATCATGGCACTACCCAATGCAACCCAAGGCAGGATATCAAGTGGAAATACAACTTTTTTGACGTAGTTGACATTCTCCAGAATCAAACGTGGCGCTCGATTAAAGCACTCTGAAAATAGATTAAATACCATTAAGCCTGCAAACAATACCAGAGCGAATTCGCTACGCGAATCACTACCACCACTCCAGCGAGCCTTAAATACCACACTAAAAATAAAAGTGTAAACAGCCAACATAAAAAGTGGTGTAAATAGAGCCCACAAATTCCCAAACAGTGAGCCTCGATATCTAGCAGCAACTTCTCGACGAACTAGAGTGATAATTAAATGACGATTATTATAAAAAGACAACATGCGAATTGGTGATATACTGCTATCTCGATTCATAAACAACCTTGGAAAAATAATGAAGCAATACCTTGCGAATACACATCAAAATATTATAACTCATCCGTTTTATAAAATGAAAATGGAAAACTAAAGGAAATATTCCGCATCAGAAAACATAACAGCCATCTCATCCTTTTTTGATAAGATCGTCTTATCTGATGGCCAATTAACACTTAAGTTCTCGTCATTCCACAATATGCTCCTGTCACTTTGCGGATGATAATAGCTTGTCGTTTTATATAAAAACTCAGCTGTCTCACTTATAGTGAAAAAACCATGAGCAAACCCTTCCGGGATCCACAACTGTCGCTTGTTTTCACCTGACAAGTGAACGCCAACCCACTGGCCGAAGGTCGGTGAGCTTTTGCGAATATCTACCGCCACATCAAACACTTCACCAGCAACACAACGCACCAGCTTGCCCTGGGCATGGGGAGGCAGTTGATAGTGCAAACCACGCAACACCCCTTTCGAGGATTTGGAATGATTATCCTGCACAAAGTCAACCGGATATCCTACCGCCTCTTCAAACAACTTGTGGTTGAAACTCTCAAAGAAAAAACCACGCTCATCACCAAATACTTTTGGCTCAAAAATAAGCACGTCAGGAATTGCTGTTTTGATTACGTTCATCTGTTTACCCACATTTGATCCAGTTTTTATGGGGGAACAACATTCCTCCCCCCATATCACATCAGGCGTTAGCAACCATTCTTAACAAATATTGGCCATATGCATTTTTCGCCAGCGGCGCTGCAAGCTCACGTATCTGGTCAGCACTGATAAACTTTTGGCGATAGGCGATCTCTTCAGGACACGCCACCTTCAATCCCTGGCGCGTCTCGATAGTCTGAATAAAGTTGCTCGCTTCTATCATGCTTTCATGGGTACCGGTATCCAGCCAGGCATAGCCACGCCCCATCATCGCCACCGACAGATTGCCTTGCTCCAGGTAGATACGGTTCACATCGGTGATTTCCAGCTCACCACGCGGTGACGGCTTCAGGCGCTTGGCAATCTCAACAACGCTGTTGTCGTAGAAATAGAGGCCGGTGACCGCATAGTTGCTCTTGGGCTCCAACGGCTTCTCTTCCAGCGAGATAGCTGTACCCTCTTTATCAAATTCCACCACCCCATAACGCTCGGGGTCATGCACATGGTAGGCAAAGACGGTAGCACCACTCTCTTTGGCCGCTGCCGCCGCCAACTGTTTCTGCAGGTCGTGGCCATAGAAGATGTTGTCCCCCAGCACCAGCGCACAGGGGTCTGACCCGATAAACTCTTCACCCAGAATAAAGGCTTGTGCCAACCCGTCCGGACTTGGCTGCACCTTGTACTGCAAATTCAGGCCCCACTGACTGCCGTCACCCAGCAATTGCTCAAAACGGGGGGTATCTTGCGGCGTGCTGATGATCAGAATATCGCGAATGCCCGCCAGCATCAGGGTGCTGAGCGGGTAGTAGATCATCGGCTTGTCATAGATAGGCAACAGTTGCTTGCTCACCGCCATGGTCACCGGATAGAGACGGGTGCCTGAGCCACCGGCCAGAATGATGCCTTTACGTTTGGTCATGATGCTTGTTTCTTATTTTTAAATTGCAAAAGAAAAAGGTGGCTTGCAGCTACACCTTTTACGTTTTATCTCTTGCCAGCCAGGGATGCACTCAACACATCCCTGACCAGGGATTTACTTGCTGAGGATCTCGGTCAACATCCGCTCCACGCCGACGGTCCAGTCCGGCAGTACCAGATCAAAGGTGCGCTGGAATTTGTCGGTATCAAGGCGGGAGTTATGGGGGCGTTTGGCAGGGGTCGGGAAGGCGCTGGTCGGCACTGCATTGAGTTGTGTGACCGCCAGATCAACGCCAGCCTCTCTGGCTTTGGCAAACACCAATTGGGCGTAGTCAAACCAGGTGGTGGTACCGGAGGCAATCAGATGGTACAGCCCGGCAACCTCAGGTCTGCTCTGCGCCACGCGGATCGCATGGGCGGTGCAATCGGCCAGTAACTCGGCACCGGTCGGGGCGCCGAACTGGTCATTGATGACCGACATCTCGCTACGCTCTTTGCCAAAGCGCAGCATTGTCTTGGCAAAGTTGGCTCCACGGGCGGCGTAGACCCAGCTGGTGCGGAAGATCAGGTGACGAGCGCAGAGAGCCGCCCCCTGTTCCCCTGCCAACTTGGTTTCACCGTAGACGTTGAGCGGTGCAGTTGCATCGGTTTCCACCCAGGGACGCTCACCGCTGCCATCGAACACATAGTCGGTGGAGTAATGCACCAGCCAGGCATCCAATGCTTCCGCTTCTTTGGCGATCGCCGCCACACTGGTCGCGTTGAGCAGCTCGGCAAATTCCCGCTCACTCTCCGCCTTGTCGACTGCGGTGTGGGCTGCGGCGTTGACAATCACGTCCGGCTTGACCAGACGTACCGTGTCGGCCACCCCTGCCGGGTTGCTGAAATCGCCACAATAATCGGTGGAGTCAAAATCAACGGCAGTGATGCGGCCCAGCGGTGCGAGTGCACGCTGCAGCTCCCAACCGACCTGACCGTTTTTGCCAAACAGCAGAATATGCATCAGGCACGCTCCCCGTAATTCTGCTCAATCCAGGATTGGTAGGCACCGCTCTTGACGTTGTTGACCCACTGTTCGTTATCCAGATACCACTGCACAGTTTTGCGAATGCCAGATTCGAAAGTTTCTTGCGGCTGCCATGCGAGCTCACTGCTCATCTTGCTGGCATCGATGGCATAACGGCGATCATGGCCAGGGCGATCCGCCACATAGGTGATTTGCTCACGATAAGAGCCCGCCTTCGGCACCATCTCGTCCAGCAGATCGCAGATGGTGTGTACCACCTCCAGATTCTGCTTCTCGTTATGACCGCCGATGTTGTAGGTCTCCCCGACCAAGCCCGTGGTCACCACCTTGTAGAGCGCGCGTGCGTGGTCTTCCACATAGAGCCAATCGCGAATTTGGTCGCCCTTGCCATAGACCGGCAGCGGCTTACCATCCAACGCATTGAGGATCACCAGCGGGATCAGTTTCTCGGGGAAGTGGTACGGGCCGTAGTTGTTGGAGCAGTTGGTGACGATGGTGGGCATGCCGTAGGTACGGCGCCAGGCGCGCACCAGATGGTCACTGGAAGCCTTGGAGGCAGAATAGGGGCTGCTGGGGGCGTAGGGCGTCGTTTCAGTGAAGAGTGGCAAGGGTTCACCAGCAGACGCTTCATCCGGATGTGGCAGATCGCCATACACCTCGTCGGTGGAAATATGGTGGAAGCGGAAGGCCGTCTTGCGCGCCTCGTCCAGACCGTTCCAATAGGCGCGGACCGCTTCCAGCATCATATAGGTGCCGACGATATTGGTCTCGATGAAGTCGGCGGGGCCTGTGATAGAGCGATCAACGTGACTCTCGGCGGCCAAGTGCATCACGGCATCCGGTTGATGGGTAGCAAACACCCGATCCAGTTCGACGCGGCTGCAGATGTCGACCTGCTCGAACGCGTAACGATCGCTGCCCGAGACCTCAGCCAGGGATTCCAGGTTGCCTGCATAGGTCAGCTTGTCGAGGTTGACAACTGAGTCTTGGGTATGCCGGATGATATGGCGAACAACGGCTGAACCGATAAAGCCGGCACCACCAGTCACAAGGATCTTCATTGAAAGGTTCCCGATTTCAAGATAACGAAATGACAAGACATTGTTTGACGCTTGCGAAGAAGATCTTCACGGTAGGTTTGCGAAGCGCCTACACTGATGACTAAATCGTCTAGCACACAGATATATCACTGAAACTAAGCTTGGTTAATTTTTCTGCATAATTTCTAGCAATACGACTTGTAAATAATTCTTATTTGATAAACTTGGTGGGGAGGGTAATTATAAAAAAGATGACATAGTCAACAAAGTGAAACGCTACCGCCCTTGAGTTACAGCTCCCAATATGCTGATTTTAACCTTCTTGTCCGTGCTGTTGGCCATCAGATCCTCCAGCTTCTTGTTTTGATTGATGTTTAACAATTCTTAAGCATTCCATTACCTTACTAGGCTGTCCGGAACCTACATTGCTCACATCTTGGGCTTTTTGCGCCCTAAACCCGATCGCGGGTCAGATTCTATCTTGTTTAACCCAAGGGTGAATAGTCAAAAGGTGCAAAAGGCCCTCAATAGGGTAAGGATTCAACAGCATTCCCATTAACCTACTGACTTCAATGCCACCAGTGTTTTTACTGATAATCCTCTAGTGACACCTTTCGATGAAGAATAGAAAAAATATGTCTGTCAGTGTGCTCATATCACCTCATTCGTGGGCATCAGATTGTTAGGATAGCGCCAAGAGATCAAGAGTGTGCTCTTCTGTTGATCCATTTACGTACCTTACTACCCCTCCACTGCGATCATAACGGTCGCATACTGCTGTCACCGTATGTAAATCGCTTCGTGTCACAGAGTTTTGGCATCTTATTAAACACTCTATTGAGGAGTTCAGTCTGGGATGATTCAGTCCCGATACAGCGGGGTCAGGTAGGATCCGGATTGACTCTCCCTCTTGTTGACCCTCTAATTGACAGCCTGGACCCTCATCATCATGCATCTTATGAAAATCCTACTGGTTGAAGACGACAAGCTGCTCAATCACCACCTCTCCACCCTGTTGACCGAGGCCCAGAACCAGGTTTACAGCACGGACAATGCCCAGGTTGCGCTGCACTACGCGGCCGACTACCCCATCGATGTCGCCATCATCGATCTGGGCCTGCCTGACATGGATGGCCTTCAGCTCATCACCCGCCTGCGCGAGCAGCAGATCCCCTTTCCCATCATTGTGCTGACGGCCAGAGGCAACTGGCAGGACAAGGTGGAAGGACTGGAGGCCGGGGCGGACGACTACCTGGTCAAACCCTTCCAGAAGGACGAACTGCTGGCCCGTCTCAATGCGCTGGTACGCCGCAGCGCCGGCTTCATCTCCCCCAGAGTGAAGGCGGGTGACTACGAGCTGGATCTCTCCCGCAAGGAGCTGACCATCGCCGGCGAGGTCACCGTGCTGACCAGTTTCGAATATCTGATCCTGGAATACCTGATGCGAAATGCCCGTCAGGTGGTCTCCAAACAGCAGTTGCTGGATCAGCTCTATGGGGATGGTGAAGGGGATCCCAACACCATCGAGGTGATGGTGAGCCGGCTTCGCAAAAAACTGGATCCGGAAGGGAGCATCCAGCCCATCTCCACCATCCGCCGCCAGGGCTACATCTTCAACCTCGCCTGCAGCTGATGCGCCTTGCCATGTTGCATCCCCTGACCCTGATCCGCCGCTCCCTGCACCTCAAGCTGATGCTGAGTGCCATGCTGGTCATCGCGCTCATCATGGCCTTCTCCGTCTACATCCTCTACCTCGGCCATGCCGAGGAGCAGGCCCAGAAAGCCAGTGTCCGCATGCAGGAGAACCTCTCCAAGCTGTTCTCGTCCAAGCAGCCGGAGCCCCACGCCATGACGGATCTAGGCAAGCTCACCCCGGATGCCATCGATCCCAATCTCGATACCCTGATCTGCCGCGCCGACGGAGTGCTGAGCTGGTCCAGCCTGCACATGCCGGAGGTGGTCTCCATCAAGGAGACCATCTGCCGGGATCTGATGAGATACTTGGGGGGACTGGATCAGGACTATTTCTTCAAGCTGCATACCATCAAGAACGGCGAGAGCTACTTCATCTACAGCCTGCGTTTCCTGCGCAATCATGGCGCCGGCCCCACCACCTACTACGTGGTGATGGTCGATTCCGCCCGGCGCTATCAGGCCCAAACCCGCGATTACCTCTACCGCTGCATTCGCCAGGCGCTGCTCGCCTACTGTCTGCTGGGCGCTCTGTTGCTGCTCACCAGTTTCTGGAGCCTCTCTTCCCTGCGCACCATGGCGCGCCAGATTGACGAGATCCGCGCCGGTACGCGAGAGGCGCTGTCAAACGACTACGAGCGCGAACTGACCCCCCTGACAAGCTCGGTCAACCAGTTGCTGGAGAACGAACGCCAGCAGACCCAGCGCTACCAGCACGCCCTAAACGATCTCGCCCACAGCCTGAAAACCCGGCTGGCGCTCATCCAAATCACCGCCCAGGAGCTCAAGCTCGGCCACGACATCCATGACAACATCAATGAACAGATCACCACCATGGATCAGATCATCCAGTACCAGTTGCGCCGCGCCGTCACCGGGCGAAAGCGCCTCGCGAGCAAGGGCACCGAACCGGTTCCCCTCATCGAGAAGCTGCTGGCCAGCCTCGCCAAGGTCTATCGCCACAAGAAGCTGCAGACCGGCTTCCAGTTTGACGACGATGTCTTCTTTCACGGCGAGCAGGGCGATCTGATGGAGCTGATGGGCAACCTGCTGGACAACGCCTGCAAGTTCGCCATCAGCGAGATCCGGGTTCATGTCCGCCACCGGGAGCGCGGCCTGCTCATCGTGGTGGAAGACGACGGCCCCGGCATTGACCCCGGCAAATCGCAACAGATCTTCCAGCGCGGCGTGCGGGCTGACAGCTCCCCCGGCCAGGGGATTGGCCTCGCCGTGGTGACCGAAATCGTGCACAGCTACGGCGGCGAGATCCGGGTGGATGACTCCCCGCTCGGCGGCGCGAGATTCCACATCACCCTCCCCTGACTGAAGCGCCCCTGGTTTTCTAGACACTTTGTTGCTGAAAAATAAACTGCCTTTCAAACTCTACCGGCGACAGCCCATCATTGGAACCATGACGCCTGATTGGGTTGTAAAACATCTCGATATAATCAAACACATCGCTGCGGGCTTCGTCTCTTGTCGCGTAAATCCTGCGCTTGATCCGCTCCCGTTTGAGCAACTGAAAGAAGCTCTCGGCGACCGCGTTGTCGTGACAGTTACCCCGTCGGCTCATGCTGCAACTCAGGTTGTGGGCCTTCAGAAAGTCTTGCCATTCACCACCGGTAAACTGGCTGCCCTGATCCGAATGCACCAGTACCGGCTGCTTGGGTTTGCGCCGCCAGACGGCCATCAATAACGCATCAACCGCCAAGTCTGCCGTCATGCGTGACTTCATCGCCCAGCCGACGATCTGGCGAGAGAACAGGTCGAGCACCACCGCCAGGTACAGCCACCCTTCTTGAGTGCGAATGTAGGTAATGTCAGTCACCCAGGTGATGTTGGGGGCTGGCACCTTAAACTGACGTGCCAGCGTGTTTGGGGCAGCTTGCGTGCTCTTGCCTCCATAATGCCCCTTGCGGCGTTGATAGCCCGTTTGCGAACGCAGTCCCTCCCGCTTCATTAATTTGGCCACACGGTGCTTGCCGCAGGCTTCCCCTGCGTCACGAAGGTCGCGATGGATCTTGCGATAACCGTAGACAGCACCACTTTCCAGCCAGGATTGCTTGACCAATCCGGTCAGTCGTTCGTCCTCCTGCTGTCGTGGCGATGTGGGCTGTTTCAACCACGCGTAGAAGCCACTTCGGTGAACCCCCAGGGTCTGGCACAGGGTAACGACACTGTACCGGTCGAGTCGGGAGGTTATGAACGCGTACCTTTCCTTGACTCGCTGGCAAAGTACGCGGCGGCCTCCTTTAGAATATTGCGCTCCTCGGTGACCTGGCGCAGTTCAGTTTTCAGGCGGCGGATCTCGGCTTGCAAGGCAGACTCTTCTATCTGCTGGTCAGCAGGCTTACCGTACTGCTTGAGCCATGCATACAGGCTGTGGCTGGATACCCCGATGGCACGTGCAACGTCAGCCACCGGCCGCCCGCGCTCGGTGATTTGTTTAACGGCTTCGATTTTGAATGTTTCTGGATAACGCTGACGGGTCATAACACCTCCAATAGTTGCCTCATTTTAAGGCTGTGAGGTGTCTAGGGAACTGGGGGCGATTCAGACAGCGCAGGAGCCAGTACCTGGCTCCTGCCGCATTCGGGCGTTGCCATCCCGGTGCTTTCCATGTCTCACGCCTCACTCCTTATGCCTCGACCAGGCCAAGCACATGGCAGCGAGGCTGACGAGCTTGCACCCCCATCAGACGCTCACCTGCCGCTCCCCTCAGCCCCATGCTCGCGCAGAAACGGCAGGCATAAAAAAACCGGCCGCGAGGGCCGGTAAAACAGTTCAGGCTTGTCAGGTGACAATGCGCACCCAGCGGATGAAGACCGGTTTCAATTCCCTATGAAGCCCCGTCCTCTTGAGTACGTAGGTTCACTTTACGCCCCGGTCACTGAATCGGGACTGAACCATGTTCACCCTGGCAAGGCTCAGAGACGGATCCCGAGCGACTGGCGCAGATAAGCCCCTGCCCCGAGCAGCCCCGGCCCTTCATGGGTGATGAGGAAGACCGGAATGTCTTTGAGATAAGGCTTGAAGCGCCCCTTGTCCTCGAAGGCGACCCGAAAGCCCGATCCGATGAAGAACTCCTGGAAGCGCGGCACTATGCCACCGGCGATGTAGACACCGCCGAAGGTGCCCATGTTGAGGGCCAGGTTGCCGGCAAAGCGGCCCATGAGCACGCAGAACAGGCTCAAGGTGCGGCGGCAATCGAGGCAATCCCCCGCCAGCGCGCGCTCGGTGATGTCCTTGGGGGCAAAAGGTTCGGGCTCGCGGCCATCGGATTTGACCAGGCCGCGATAGAGATTGACGAGCCCGGGGCCCGAGAGGAAACGCTCCGCCGACACATGGCCCAGCTCGCCGCGCATCACCTGCAGCACCGCATCTTCCTCTTCCGTGTTGGCGGCGAAGTCCACGTGACCGCCCTCACCCGGCAAGCTCAGCCACTGCTCACCAGCCTGCACCAGGTGGGCAACGCCAAGGCCGGTCCCTGCGCCATAGATGGCGATGGGCTTGCCGGCGACTGGGGCCGCGCCCCCGAGCTGGATGCGATCGCTCTCGCCGAGCACGGGCACCGCCATGGAGACGGCAGTGAAATCGTTGATCACCTGCAGGCGTGCCAGGCCGAGGTTGGCCTGCATCTCGCGGATGGAGAACTCCCAGCTGTGGTTGGTCATGGCGACCCAGTCACCATTGATGGGACAGGCGATGGCGATGCACGCCTCGCCCACGGTGGCATCGTGCTCTTCGAGATAGAGGCGCACCACGGCCTCCAGGCTGGGATGGGCCAGCCCCGAATAGGTTTTTGCCTGGGAAATGGCGCCCGTCGCCAGTTCGCAGAGGGCCAGCCGGGCATTGGTACCGCCAACGTCGCCCACCAGCGCATGGGTATGCTGCATAACAAACTCCTTCGTTACCGACTCGGGGCGGCCCTTACCGTCCCGACATTATTATTTGGCTGCAATACTACTCGAGCCCGCAGCCGGGCTGCGCGATTTATGCAGACAAGTGTGCGCCCGCTCACAGTGTTGTTGCTTTGCAACATTTGTAAGCGTTTTCAAGACGAAAATGGAAGTTTGCAACTAAAAACACGAAATAATTAGATATGAGTCATACTTTGCAGGGCCGAGATTAGTTCCGATAAGCGCTTGTCTTGTATAGTCATCGCGGAGACAGGAAACCTGCTTGAGCTGTGAATTTAGTGCACAGACACTGAAGTTAAATTACAAAAATGCCTGGTGGTAATGATGAATACCCTCGATAAAATTACGAACAATCTGGAAAGTTTCAGTAAATCAGAGCGTAAGGTGGCTGAAGTGATTCTGGCCTCACCCCAGACCGCCATTCACTCCAGCATTGCTACCCTGGCCAAGCTGGCCGATGTGAGCGAACCGACCGTCAACCGTTTCTGCCGTCGCCTCGATACCAAGGGTTTTCCCGATTTCAAGCTGCACCTGGCCCAGAGCCTGGCCAACGGCACCCCTTATGTGAACCGCCACGTGGAAGCGGAAGACGGCCCGGACACCTATACCGCCAAGATCTTCGAATCCACCATGGCCTGCCTCGATGCCGCCAAGAACAGCCTGGACATCTCGGCCATCAACCGCTGCGTCGATATTCTGACCCAGTCCAAGAAGATCAGCTTCTTTGGTCTGGGCGCCTCCTCCGCCGTCGCCCGGGATGCCCAGAACAAGTTCTTCCGCTTCAATATCCCCGTGGTGAGCTTCGATGACATCGTCATGATGCGCATGAGCTGCATCAACAGCAGCGAAGGGGACGTGGTGGTCCTCATCTCCCACACCGGCCGCACCAAGGCCCTGGTGGAAATTGCCGCGCTGGCCCGGGAAAACGATGCCACCGTCATCGGCATGACCGCCAAGGACTCTCCCCTGGCCCGCGAATGCAACCTGGTGCTCTCCATGGACGTGCCGGAAGACACCGACGTCTACATGCCCATGGCCTCGCGCATCGCCCAGCTCGCCCTGGTGGACGTGCTGGCCACCGGTTTCACCCTGCGCCGTGGCATGAAATTTCGCGAAAACCTGAAGAAAGTCAAAGAAGGTTTGCGCGAATCCCGCTTTGATACCCCGCACTCCTCCTGATCATTCGGGGGTCCGCCCCCGACTGTCTATGCCAACGGGCTTGGTGTAGTATCGAAATTCAATCAAACAAGGCCACCCAGATGGCCTGCCAGTTGGCGCCATGCCACATGCTTGACGGGGCAGTATTTCAAGTCATATCAACTTCACATTGGAGTCTTTCATGCCAAGACGTACAAAGATTGTTACCACACTCGGTCCGGCGACCGATCGCGACGGCATTCTCGAGGGGATCATTCGCGCCGGTGCCGACATGGTGCGGATGAACTTCTCCCACGGCACTCCTGAAGATCATATCCAGCGCGCCAACCAGGTGCGTGACATCGCCGCCAAGCTGGGCCGCCACGTGGCCATCATGGGCGATCTGCAAGGCCCCAAGATCCGCGTCTCCACCTTCAAGGATGGCAAGATCTACCTCGCCATCGGTGACAAGTTCATTCTCGACGCCGCCCTCGGCAAGGGCGAAGGCTGCCAGGAGCAGGTTGGCATCGACTACAAGAGCCTGCCGCAGGACGTGGTATCCGGTGACATCCTGCTGCTGGACGATGGCCGCGTGCAACTGAAGGTCGAGCAGGTCGAAGGCACCCGCATCCACACCACGGTGACCGTGGCCGGCCCTCTCTCCAACAACAAGGGCATCAACAAGAAAGGTGGCGGCCTCTCCGCCCCGGCCCTGACCGAGAAGGACAAGGAAGACATCAAGACCGCCGCCCGCATGAACGTGGACTACCTGGCGGTCTCCTTCCCCCGCAGCGGCGATGATCTGCGCTACGCCCGCGAACTGGCCCGCGAAGCCGGCTCCAACGCCAAGATCGTGGCCAAGGTCGAGCGCGCCGAGACCGTCGCCAGCGACGAGGCGATGGAAGACATCATCCTCGGCTCCGATGCCGTCATGGTGGCCCGTGGCGATCTCGGCGTCGAAATCGGCGACCCCGAACTGGTGGGTGTGCAGAAGAAGCTCATTCGCCACTCCCGTCGCCTGAATCGCGTGGTCATCACTGCGACCCAGATGATGGAGTCCATGATCAACGCACCGCTCCCGACCCGTGCCGAAGTCATGGACGTGGCCAACGCCGTGCTGGACGGTACCGATGCGGTGATGCTCTCCGCCGAGACCGCCGCCGGCCAGTTCCCCATCGAGACCGTGACCTCCATGGCCAGCGTCTGTGTGGGCGCCGAGAAGCACCCGAGCCTGAACGTCTCCAACCACCGCATGAGCTACACCTTCACCTCGGTGGAAGAGGCGGTGGCCATGTCCACCATGTATGCGGCAAACCACCTGGAAGGGGTCAAGGCGATCGTGGCGCTGACCGAGTCGGGCACCACCCCGCTGCTGATGTCCCGCATCAGCTCCGGCCTGCCCATCTTCGCCATGTCTCCTCACAACAAGACCCTGGCCTGGGCCAACCTCTACCGCGGCGTCACCCCCGTGCTGTTTGATGGCGACGAGACCAAGCCGGTCTACGAGGTGTGCCGCGACGCGCTGGACGTGCTCAAGGCCAAGGGACTGCTGCAAAGCGGCGACATGGTATTGCTCACCCACGGCGACAAGATGGAGACCGTCGGCAGCACCAACACCTGCAAGGTGATGATGGTCGAGTAATCGCCCCTCCTCCCTGCAACAAAAACGGCTCCCACGGGAGCCGTTTTTTATGGGATCTGCCCAGGTTCAACTGCGAAACAGCTCCACCTTGTCTCCATCCTGCAGGCTGCCGGCGCCGCGCACCACCACCTTGTCTCCCTGCTTGAGAGCGCCGCTCACCGCCACTTCCCGGCTGTCCCCAAAGAGCACGGTGACCGGCACCCGGTTCACCGTGAGCGCCTCGCCGCGCTGCTCCACCTGATAGACCACGCTTCCCTCGGTGCCGAGCACCAGGGCATCCCGTGGCAGCAGCATGGTGTGCTGCTCTCCCATCGGCAGCGCCACCCGCACTGGCGAGCCAATGATGAAGGTGCCCGCTTCCGGCTTGAGGCGCAGCTCGATGAGCCGGGACTTGGGATCGGCGCTCGCCGCCCGCTGGTAATAAATGGCGTGGCTGCTGAGCTGCTCCCCTTCCACCCGCAACCGGGTCTGGGTGGCCAGTTGCCGGGCCCAGGCAATAGGTGCACGCAACCGGATATCCGGCTGGTCCGGATTGACCAGCTCAAGCGCCTGTTCGCCCGCATCCACATGCTCCCCCGGCTGGATGAAGTGTTCATTCACCACTCCGTCAAACGGGGCAAAGATGCGGCTTCTGCGCAGCTGCTCCTCAATCTGGCGCACCTGCACCCGCGCCAGCTGATCGGCCAGCTCAGCCTGCTCCACGTCATAGCGCGCCTTGTCATACTGGCTCTGGGAGGCACTCTTTTGCTGGTGCAAACGATCCAGGCGCTGGAACTCGGCGCGAGCGTAACGCAGGTTGCTCCCCTCTCTGGCTTGTTCCGCCCTCGCCTGCTCCAGCGAGAGGCGCAGAGTCGCGCTGTCCAGGCGCAGCAACTCGTCCCCCGCCTTCACCCGGCTGCCAAACTCGGCTATCCACTCCACCCGACCGCTCACTTCGGCGCTGAGCGCCGCCTGCTGGCGGCTCGCCACCGTGCCGCTGACCCAGATGCTGGCCCCCCCCTCTCCCTGGGCCACCTCCGCCAGCGTCACCATCTTGCTTTGTGCAAGCGCAGGCAGCCCGCCAGCCAGCAGCAGGGCCCCCACCACCATCCTTGTGAAACCTTGTGTCATCGATGAGCTCCTTGCTCAGGCACGCTGCCGAAGGGCGTGCGGTATGTCGGTCTGCTCCCCCAACCGCAGGAAGGCGGGCAACAGGATCAGGGTGAAGAGGGTGCTGCAACTCATGCCGCCGACGATGACGGTGGCCAGCCCCCGGTAGATTTCGCTCCCCTCGCTCGGACTCAGCATCAGGGGCAGCATGCCGAAGATGCTGGTGAGGCTGGTCATGGCGATGGGACGCATCCGGCTTTGCAGGGCATCGGTGACTGCCGACTGTCGGCTCATCCCCTCCCGCTCGGCCATCCTGGTCTGGTGCACCAGCAAAATGGCGTTGTTGACCACCAACCCGAGCAGGATGACGAAGCCGATGATGGTGAGCAAGTCCATCGGCAGCGGCGCCACCAGACCGCTCAGGTGCAGCGCCAGCACGCCGCCTACGGTGGCGAGTGGCAAGGTGAGCAGCACCAGCACGGCATCCTTGAGGGAGGCGAAGACCCCCCACAGCAGAATGAGCAGTATCATCACGGCGAACAGGAAGATGCTGCCGAGGTTGCCCAGCGCCTGCTGCAGGCTGTCGGCATTGCCGGCGACCCGCAGCTCCCCCCCGGCCGGCAGCAACGGCCGGATGGCGGCAAAGCTCTTGTGCTGCAGGGTGTCGAGCACCTGCTCCATGCTCATCCCCGCAGGGGGCGAAATCTGCAGGCTGATGCTGCGCCGCCCATCGGATCGGAAGATGCTCTCAGGCCCGAGTTGCGGCTCCACCCGCAGCAGTTCCCCAAGGGGAACGATGCGCCCGGACGGGGTAGCAAGCGGCACCGCCTTGAGCTCGTCCGGGTTGGCGGAGGCCTGCCCCATCAGCAGGATGTCAAGCCGCTCATCCCCGTCGAAATATTCGCCGACCCGCAGGCCATCACCAAAGGTCTGGATGATGGCGGGCATGGGGGAGCGATCCCAGCCCACCTCGGCCAGGCGCCTGTCCTGGGGCACCAGCCGAAGCTCGGGAGCGGTGAAATCGAGTCCGGGTTCTGGCCTGACCTGGGCGCCGGGCAAGTCCCGCTGCACTATGGTCATGCTCTCCCGGGCCGCCTGATAGAGTTCGGGCAGCCCACCCCCCTGGATCAGCAGGGAGATGCTGTTTTCACTGTCAAAACCGCCAAACAGGGACCCCTGACCGCCAAACACCCGGGTGTCGGGAATGCCCACCAGCAACTGCTTCATCAAGAGCTGCTCCAGTACCTTGATCTGGCTCTCCTCCTTTGGCCGCACCCCGATCTGGGCACCGCCCGGGTAGCGCAGGATGTAGTAGTTCTTGAGGACAGGATCCTTCTCCCCTTTCATATAGGGGTCGAGGCGAGCAATCAGGGTATCGATCACCTCTTCCCGCTGGGCCTTGAGATTGACCCCCGGGGTGAAACTCATCCAGACATCGATGGCGTCCCGCTTCACATCTGGCAGGTAGTTCATCTTGGGCAGCAGCAGCCAGCTCGCCAGCACAGGCCCCGTCATCATCAGGACGATGATGGCCCAGCGCCTGGGGGCGGTGGCAGTCCAGCGGATCACATGGCGAGTGGCGCGGCACCACAGGCGCTCAAAGGGATCAATCAGCCGCTCGTGCCCCATCCAGCGCGCCGCCACCGCAGGCAACACCGTGACCGCCACCACCATGGAGACGGTCACCGCGCAGGCGATGGTGAGCGCAAGATCGGCAAACAACTGCCCTTCCACATCGTTGAGCAGGAGCACCGGCAGGAAGATGGCGACCGTGGTCAGGGTGGACGCCACCAGAGCGGTCCACACCCGGCGGGTGCCCTCCAGCGCCGCCTCTCCCTTGCTGATGTCACCCCGCTCATGGCGCCGGTAGATGCTCTCCAGCACCACGATGGCGGCGTCGAGCACCATGCCGACCGCAAACGCAATGCCCGCCAGAGAGATGATATTGAGGGTCCGCCCCATCACCTTGAGCAGGCAGAAGGTGAGCATGATGCTGATAGGGATGGCGATCGCGATCATCAGGGTCGCCTTGAGCTGGCGAAGAAAGACCCAGAGGATGGCGCAAGAGAGCAGCACCCCGAGCCCCAGGTTGGCGGTCACCATACTCACCGCCCGGTTGATGTAGAGAGAAGCGTCAAACGACTGCTCCATGTGCAGGCCAACCGGCTCCAGCACCTCCCGGTTGAGCTCCCCGACCTTGGCCTTGATCCCCTCGAGCGCCGCCAGGGCATTGGCACCGCTCTCCTTGAAGATCTGCGCCGCGATGGCGGTGTTGCCGTTCTGGATGCGCAACACCGGGTTCTCCTCCCGGGCCACTCTGATCTCGGCAACGTCCCGCAGATAGATGGGCAGGCCGTCACGCCAGTCCACCACCTTGTCCCCCAGGGCCGCCACGTCATAGCGACCGGCAAAGCGCAGCTTGTACTCCCAGCGTCCGATGTCGAGGGTGCCGGCCGACACATCCCAGCCCGTCGTTGCCCGGCTGGCAAGCACCGGGATCTCCACCCCCAGCTCGGCAGCGCGGTAAGGGTCGAAACGGATCTGGATCTGGCGCTCGTTGATCCCCTCGATGTCGACCGTGGACACCCCGGGGATCCGCTCCAGCTCGGGCTTGACCCTCGCCTCGATCAGCGCCTGGTGATCGTCTATCTCCCCCTTGGCGCCGGGCAGTTGCTGGATGAAGAAGAAGGTCAGGGTGTCGTTGCTGCTGTAGTTGTTGACGTAAGGACCGCCGATGTTGTCCGGCAGCCCCGAGACCCGGTTCAGGCGGGAGATGACGTCAAGCTGGGCCCGCTGCATGTCAGTGCCGAGGGCAAACTCCATGTCGATTTCGGTGAAGCCGGGGTAGCTGTTGCTGCTGAGGCTCTTGAGCCCCTGTACCCCCTGCATCTCCTGCTCGATGGGATCGGTTATCTCCGACTCCATCTCCTGGGGCGAGGCCGAACGCCAGTCCACCGTGATGTTGAGGTGAGGACGGTCTATGTCGGGAAACAGCTGGACGGGCAGTCCCCGGATGCTGAGCAGGCCCAGCAAAAAAATCAGCACGACCGAGACCGCCACCCAGATGGGGCGTTCGATCGCCGTTTTGGCGAGGTTCATTCACTCTTCCTGAGTTGTTGTTATCGGCCATTCCGATGGCCTTGCTTCCTGCCCCAAGGGTGGGGGCCATTGCATTAAACTGGAATTAATCGACCTTGTAAATGCCTGGTTAAACAACAAAAAACCGGCCACTAGGGCCGGTTGTCGGTTTACGCTCGGGGTCAGGCTGCATGCTCGACCGGGTTCGGTTGAGACAATCCTTCCAGCTCGCCAGGAGCGAAGTTGTCCACCTGGATCGCCTCGTAGCGCAAGGCATCGGCGGCCAGCAGCTTGTCCGCCTCCTCCTTGCCGAGGATGGACTGGGACAGGGCCGCAGCCACCAGCTCAGGCAGCGCCAGCTTGCGGGGCAGTCTGCCCTCTTTCTGGGCCTGCACCAGCTTCTTCTCGATGGGCTGCACCGAGACCATGGCCTGGAAGGCACGCTCCATCAGCCCCACCGGATCCGCCTCGTCCTTGCCTACATAACAGAGCGCGGTCAGACGATCCCGGAACTCGCCCGGCGTCATCATGGCCAGACAGATGGCATGGCAGCGATCGTCCGCCGGCATCTTGTAACCGACGCCGAACGGGAACACCACCCGCTTGAGTACGGCACCCACCACCTTGTTCGGGAAGTTCTGGAAGAAGCCCTCGAACGCCTTGCCAATCAGGTAGAGGTTGCGCTCCACCGCGTACTGCACGAACGGCAGGTCAGAGACCATGCGGCCCTGATCCTCGTAATGCTTGAGGGTGGCGGAGGCCAGGTAGAGGTGACTCAGCACGTCACCCAGACGGGCGGAGATCATCTCCTTGCGCTTGAGATCCCCGCCCAGCATCAGCATGGAGACGTCGGCGCACAGGGCCAGCCCTTTACTCATGCGGGAGAGTTGCTTGTAGTAGCGGGCGGTTTCGCCAGCCACCGGGGCGCTGTTGAACTGGCCCAGGGTCAGCCCCTGGAACAGGGCACCGAAGAAGTTGCCGGTACCGAAGGCGATGTGTTTCATCAACAGGGCGTCAAACTTCTCGAGACCGCGCTCCACATCGGTGTCGGCCGCCGCTTCCAGCTCGGCAAACACATACGGATGGCAGCGGGTGGCCCCTTGCCCGAAGATCATCAGGTTGCGGGTCAGGATGTTGGCCCCTTCCACCGTGATGGCCACCGGAATGCCCATGTAGGCGTAGCCGGTGTAGTTTTTCGGGCCCAGCTGGATGGCGCGACCGGCGTGGATGTCCATGGAGTCATCCATCACCTGGCGGGCCATCTCGGTCATGTGGTACTTGGAAATCGCGGTGACGATGGCCGGTGCCTGACCCAAATCCAGGGAACCTGCGGTCATGCGACGAGCGCCTTCGAGCTGATAGGTGAGGCCGCCAATGCGGGCCAGCGCTTCCTGCACCCCTTCAAACTTGCCGATGGACATGCCGAACTGTTTGCGCACGTAGGAGTAGGCGCCCACGGTGCGGCTCGCCATGTGACCACAGGCGGTACCCAGAGCAGGAAGCGAGATGCCGCGACCGGCGGAGAGGCACTCCACCAGCATGCGCCAGCCACGGCCGGCGTAATCTGGGCCACCGATGATCCAGTCGAGCGGAATGAACACATCCTTGCCGAAGGTCGGGCCGTTCAGGAACGCCAACCCCATGGGGTAGTGGCGATCGCCGACGCGCACGCCTGGGTGACTGGTCGGGATCAGCGCACAGGTGATGCCGATCTCTTCCTTGTCACCCAGCAGTTTTTCCGGGTCATAGAGCTTGAACGCCAGCCCCAGCACGGTGGCACGCGGCGCCAGGGTGATGTAGCGCTTGTTCCAGTTGAGGCGAATGCCCAGCACCTCTTCACCCTTGTGCATCCCCTTGCAGACGATCCCCTTGTCCGGGATGGCGCCCGCATCGGAGCCCGCTTCCGGCCCGGTCAGGGCGAAGCAGGGTACCTCCTTGCCGTTGGCCAGCCCCGGCAGCCAGAAATCTTTCTGGGCCTGGGTGCCGTAATGCATCAGCAACTCGCCCGGGCCGAGGGAGTTGGGCACCATGACGGTGACCGCGACGCTCAGGCTCTTGGTGGCGATACGGGTGACGATGGTGGAGTTGGCAATCGCCGAGAACTCGCGGCCGCCGTAGGATTTCGGGATGATCAGGGAGAAGAAGCCTTCTTTCTTCAGATAGTCCCACACCGGCTCCGGCAGGTCCTTGGTCTCGTTGACGATCTTGAAGTCGTCCACCATGGCGAGCAGGGTTTCGACCTGGTTGTCGATAAAAGCCTGCTCTTCTGCGCTCAGCTCGGCCTTGCCGTAGCCGTGCAGTTTCTTCCAGTCCGGGTTGCCGCGAAACAGCTCCCCGTCCCACCAGACGGAGCCGGCCTCCATGGCCTCCCGCTCGGTGGCCGACAGGGGCGGCAGTATCTTCTTGAAGATGCCGAACACGGGGCGGGTCACCACCTTTTTACGGATGGCGGGGACACCGAGCACCACGGCTATCGCCAGCACCAGCAGGACAAGCAATGTGATCATACCGAAGTTCCTTCTATTTCACTGTTTCCGTTGATTATTGTTAGGTGTTACACGGCCAGGGAGAGCCTGGTCGACTCCACGGGCGCCCCGACACCGGACGCCAGATAAGGAATGACGTTGCGCACCAGCCCTTCCACATCGAGCTGCTGGCCAAAATCGGCCTGGGCGATGTCACGCAGGGCATCCGCAGAGGCCATGGTGAAGACGACGGTGCCCAGGGTGAAGTGCAGGCGCCAGAAGAGATCCGCTGGCGACAAATCCGGATTGGCCTTGGAGATGGCCTGGGTGATCCCGTGCAGGGTCGCCCCATAATGGGTGGTAATAAAGCGGCGCAGGTGGCCCTGACTGTCGATATAGCCGCGCCCCAGCAACTGCATGAAGAGCGCCGGACCATTCGCCCTGACGGCCGACAGTTTCATCAGAGGTTCGACAAAGCTCTCGAACACCTGCAACAGGGTCAGCTGATCCTGCGCCATCAACGTCTGCAACCGCCCGTCCAGTGCCGGCATGAAGAGGCTCAGATAACGGTCGAGCACCGCCTGGATAAGCTCCTTCTTGGAGCCGAAGTGATAATTGACCGAAGCCAGGTTCACATCGGCCTCGCTGGTGATCAGACGCAACGAGGTATCGGCGAACCCCCGCTCGGCAAACAGCACCTCGGCGGCGTCGAGAATACGGTTCTTGGTATCGATTTTACTCACTGGACACCTCACTTAAACGAATGTTTAAAAAGTACGTTTCACGCCCACCCATGTCAAGAGAATGTGAACAAGTGTTGGCTAAATGTTTTTAATCAAAAAAGATGGAAGATGGCGGGAACTTCGCGGCGAGACGGCACTCTATATCTATGCCACTGCAATTAAACATTAAGTCTCGCCCAACCTGCGCCATGCTAGTTGGGCATTTTTTTGCCCTGCCGTCACCCGATGCGCTGAAAGAGAACCAAAAAAAAACCGTCGCAGGTGCGACGGCGGGGAAAACGGGTCTGACTATCCAGTGTCGACCCATCGATGGGTGTTCAGGCTTGCATCGATGTCGCCATCCTCGCAGTGAAACGTCATCAGACTTTGTCAGCACAGACCCAAATTGTGACAAAGTATGGCAACCAGCCACATGGCCCGGCTTCGCCAATCTTGCTATGCTGTCGCCTCATGCCAGAGGGGAGAGAAGATGAAGTATACGGTCGATACCCACACGCACACCGTCGCTAGCACCCACGCCTACAGCACCATTCACGATTACCTGCCCATCGCCAAAGCCAAGGGGATCAAGCTGTTCGCCACCACGGACCATGGCCCGGACATGGCAGATGCCCCGCATTACTGGCATTTCGTCAATCTGCACGTGTTGCCCAGGGTCGTGGACGGGGTCGGCATCCTGCGCGGCATAGAAGCCAACATCAAGAACATCGATGGTGAAATAGACTTCCCCGAGCGCTACGAGTCCCGGCTCGACATGATCATGGCGGGCTTTCACGAACCGGTGTTTCCCCCCTGCGATCAGGCGACCCACACCCAGGCCATGATCAACGCCATTCGAAGTGGTCGGGTCGACATGATAAGCCACCCCGGCAACCCCGCCTTCCCCATCGATATCCAGGCGGTGGTCAAGGCAGCGGCAGAGTATCGAGTGGCGCTGGAGGTCAACAACTCCTCGTTCAGTCACTCCCGTGCAGGCAGTGAAAGCAACTGCCGCGCCATCGTCGAGGCAGCGCGCGATCTGGGTGCCTACCTCACTTTCGGCTCCGACTCCCACGTGGCATTCAGCCTCGGCGACTTTGATCACTGCCATCGGCTGGTCACCGAAGCCAACTTCCCACATGAGCGGATCCTGGCCCGCTCCCCCCGCGCACTGCTCGATTTTCTCGAGAGCCGCGGCCGTGCCCACATCCCGGAGTTCGTTGACCTCTGATATGCCTTAACATCATGAGCCAACTCATAAAATCGAGTTGGCTCAATTGACTTGTCCGGCTTTTTTCACGACTCTGAACATCAAGCCGCCGGTATAGCTCAGTTGGTAGAGCAGCGCATTCGTAATGCGAAGGTCGTAGGTTCGACTCCTATTACCGGCACCAAATAAAACAAAAAGTTAGCTTCATTACGAGGCTACCCCTTTGTGCTTTTGGGCTTGGGGTACCACATCTAGCAAACAGCAGGAACATAACTGTATCCACTTACCTAGCCACTGGCAGAGGTCCTCCCAGCGGGAGTTGTAACAGGGGCTCAGGTGCTCTTGGCGCATCATCCAATCGGCGGACCCCGTGCCTTGACTGGCCAAGCCTACGCGTCCCAATCCCTTGGCTTTGATCTGGTCCATCACAGCCATCAGCGCATCAGATTGAGCGGAGGACGGAGCAAACAGATCGGCCTGTTGCTGCCCCTTGGGAGTGAACTCACTCAGCATGACCCCTCCTTTCTGATAACGGTAACCGTCGCGCCAAATCTGCGGTAGCAACACGCCCACTTGTTGCAGCAACAACGGGGTGTCATCGCTAGGGCTGACTAGCCGAACGCCGGCCTGCTCACTGTAGTAAGGCGCTCGTTCGTCAAACGGGCTGGTTCGCACTAACAGGTGCACCCGCTGGCAACACATCCCCTCGGCACGCAGCTTATCGGCTGCGCGAGCCATAAATTCTGACAACGCTTGAACCATTTCCCTGCGGTCAGTCACGCGTTTCCCAAAGGAACGGATCGAGAGGATCTACTGCTTCGCCACCGGTTCAACGGTCAGCTCTGCGCAAGGCAAACCACGCAGCTCCTGTACGATCTGCTCGATCATCACGCAGTATTGGGCGCGTAACCCCTTGGCATCGTTAGCCACAAAGTCAGCCACGTTGTTAATGTCTTGTGCCACCACTTGGCCCCCAAGCGCAGCGCGTCACACAAGTCAACGACGCCGCCAGTTGCAGGCGACTTCTTGGCTGCATAGTTGGCTAGCCTGGAAGGGTTGGCCCTTTATGCTGTTTGTGGATGAGCGAGACGGTGGGGCGTCAACGAGCGCAGTCAGCTGTCTCATTGATAACCGGCTTGCAATTGAGACGGTCCAACTGGTGCAGCGAGCCGTATTGGGCCACCAGTCGGTCTATGGCCATCTGGGCGCAGGCTGTTCTGCTGGGCTTATTTTCAGGTATTGCATAACGAGCGGTGAGCCGGCCGCCGAGCAGTGCTATCCGGTAGCAACTTGGGATGTGCGTGAGCGACGTCCCTATATCCCTACCGTGAATGAGGAAAGGCACGCTTTGCCCAGTGATGGCCATTTCACACCACCGATTTACTTTCAAAATGGTGGGTCACAGCGCCCGCCTCCGGGTTGATGCTGATAAACGCCGGGGCCTGCGGGTTGGGTTCGTGGGTTTGCAGGCTCGAAGTAGTGTGCCTCCAGCGTGCACCGGCGATAAAGGTCGATCAGCTTGCCTTTGGCAACTGCATCAGGTGGCGACGACACTCCTCCGCCGACGGAATATGCGCTTTCCTGATGAGCTGAAGGTAAATATCTTGCGCCAGATCTGCGGCATCGCAGGTATTGCCCAGCCTGTGCCTTAGCAGCGAGCA
This sequence comes from Aeromonas sp. QDB63, assembly GCF_027707425.1. Classification (NCBI taxonomy): domain Bacteria; kingdom Pseudomonadati; phylum Pseudomonadota; class Gammaproteobacteria; order Aeromonadales; family Aeromonadaceae; genus Aeromonas; species Aeromonas sp. QDB63. Next base: position 34,439 of record NZ_JAPCIS010000004.1, on the reverse strand, counting down.
GAGCCCGTTATGCCTGAGTGTGTCTATTGATTCAAACCGCCTAGTAGGGGAAGCGGCTTGCGTTCGATTAGGAGGGGTCATTCTTGATCTTTTTGAGGATGAGCAATGAAAGTGGCGTCGGCCATGGCCCGGGCTGGCTGGTGTGCCAGTTCGATGAAGGCGCGCACATAGTCGATATTGGTATCAGCCTCGCGAGTGCCTAAGAAGATCTGTTTGGCTATGCCGTGCGGCCCCAGCCGTAGGGGCACCACCCCCATCCTAACGGCGTACTCGTCGACCAACCAGCGTGGCAAGGCTGCCACGCCACGGCCGCTGGCCACCATCTGCACCATGATGTCGGTGGTTTCTATGGTTTTGTGGCGCTTGGGCGTAACACCCGCCGGTAGCAGGAACTGGTTGTAGATATCTAGGCGCTCGATGTCCACAGGGTAGCTGATCAGTACTTTGAGGTATCCTGATTTTCACAGACAGTCCCGATTGTTACGATGAGACAATCGGGGGTATTGAATGAAATCGAGAGAACACTATTCACCAGAGTTTCGGGCAGAGGCGGTTCGACTGGTGTTGGAGCAAGGCCTTGGCCAAGCTGAAGCCGCCAGAAGGTTGGGTATTGCCAAAGGCACACTGAGCAACTGGGTGGTCGCAGCCAAAGGAGGAAAGGATACATCGGCCATTCCCGGAGCGCGTTCTGTCGCCGAGCTGGAGGCTGAAGTGGCCCGGCTACGCAAAGCTCTCGCACAAGCCAACATGGAGCGCGACATCATAAAAAAGGCCGCCGCGTACTTTGCTCAGGAGTCACTGCCAAGTACGCGTGGATAGCCAACCAACAGGACATCTATCCCATTTCCGTTATCTGTCGTGTGCTGGAGGTCTCTCGTGCGGGCTTCTACCACTGGCGCCAGCGTCCACCGTCACAGCGCCAACAAGAAGATGAACGACTCAAGGTCGCCATTCGGGCTGCTCACAGCAAGACGCGCCAGACCTATGGCGCATCGCGTTTACAAGCTGAGTTGGCCGCCGAAGGATTTTACGCTGGGCGGGACCGGATTGGGCGATTGCGCCGTGAAATGGGGTTGTCTTGCAAACAAAAGCGCAAATTCAAGGCGACAACCCATTCTGCTCATTCCCTGCCCGTGGCGGAGAATCTCCTTGGTCAGGTCTTTGCGCCGACGAAGCCCAACGAAGTCTGGACCGGTGATATCACCTATATTGCCACCGACGAAGGCTGGCTTTATCTGGCTGGTCTCAAGGATGTGTTTACCTGTGAGATAGTGGGTTATGCGATGGGAGAGCGAATGACCACCGGGTTGGTCAGTCAGGCGCTGTTTCGGGCTGTGCAGCAGAAGAGGCCACCCGTTGGGCTTATTCATCACACAGACCGGGGCAGTCAGTACTGTGCCAAGGCTTACCGGGCTCTCCAGGTACAATTTGGCATGCAGACCTCCATGTCACGCAAGGGGAACTGCTTCGACAATGCCCCGATAGAAAGCTTCTGGGGGTCTCTTAAAAATGAACTGGTTCACCACCATAGATTCGAGACGAGAGCGGAGGCCAAGGCAGCGATTCAGGAATACATAGAGATTTTTTACAACCGCCAGCGTCGGCATTCACGACTTGGCAATGTCAGCCCGGCGGAGTTTAACAAGAGGTATTGGAGAACTGCTCAGGCTGCTTGATCCGGGACTGTCCGATCTTGTCAGGACACCTCAATGCTGCACGGGCGGAGTTCAGCATCCCCGACGATTTCGGCGTGCTGCATGGCAAGCTGTTCAAGCTTTTCGTCAACTCCGGCACCTATCAAGAACGATTTAGCAAGCTTCCAGTCATTTGCCTGAGTGCAGCGACCAGCAAAACTTACCAGCGCACGACCAATCATCACCCAATCCTCGGCGTTGAGTACCAGCAAAACGAGCTGTCATCGACCGACCTGTACTTTGCAAAAATGGGGATGCAGGTTCGCTTTTTCATGCCGCCCAAGAGCGTGGCTCCATTGGCTTTCTACTTCTTTGGCGACCTGCTGAGCGACTACACCGATCTCGAACTGATCGGTACCATCAGCACGATGGAAACGTTCCAGAGGATCTACCGCCCCGAGATCTATAACGCCAACTCGGTGGCAGGACAGCTCTATCAACCAAGTCTGAAGTCCGAGGACTACTCGCTGACGCAAATCGTCTATGACCGAGAGGAACGAAGCCAGTTGGCTGTCAAACAGGGCAAGTTCACTGAAGAGTACTTCATCAAACCGTACCAAGACGTCCTTGAACAATGGGTCGCCGAATCCACGTACTGATCTGACCGGCATTTGCCTTGAAGGAACACATTATGTTTGAAACTTCCATCACTGGTAGCCTGCCCAAACCGGCCTGGCTAGCTGAAACCAACAAGCTCTGGCCCCAATGGGCGGCTAAGGGTGATGCACTCCTGCAGGCCAAAGCCGACGCAACTCTGCTATGGATCAAGGCCCAGGAAGACGCTGGGCTGGATATCGTGTGCGATGGAGAGCAATCGCGTCAGCACTTCGTGCATGGCTTTCTGGAACAGGTCGAGGGCATCGACTTCGAGCACAAAGTGAAGATGGGCATCCGTGACAACCGTTACGATGCAATGGTGCCGCAGGTGGTTTCCGACTTGCGCCTGAAGGGCCGCGTACATGCCTTCGAGGCCCAACTGGCTCGAGCGCACACCAAGAAGAAGCTGAAGTTTACCCTGCCTGGCCCGATGACCATCGTCGACACGGTGGCAGACCGCTTCTACGGAGACAAGGCCAAGATGGCCTTTGCCTTCGCCGAATTACTTAACCAGGAGGCCCTGGCACTGCAGGCCGACGGTGTGGACATTATCCAGTTCGACGAGCCAGCCTTCAATGTCTACATGAAGGACGTAGCCGATTGGGGCGTTCGGGCGCTCGAGCGTGCGGCGCAGGGTCTGCACTGTAAGACAGTGGTACACATCTGCTATGGCTACGGTATCCAGGCCAATACTGACTGGAAGAATACCCTGGGCGATGAATGGCGCCAGTACGAGACGGTGTTTCCTGCGCTGGCCAAAAGCAGCATCGACCAGGTGAGTTTGGAATGCATGCACTCGCACGTGCCCCTCGAACTGCTGAAATTACTGGAGGGCAAGGATGTGCTGGTTGGCGTGATCGATGTGGCCACAGACGTAGTCGAAACGCCCGAAGAAGTGGCTGATGCTATCGGCCAAGCCCTGCAATTCGTGCCAAAGGAGCGGTTATTCCCCTGCACGAACTGCGGCATGGCGCCCATGCCGCGTGACGTGGCTCAGCGCAAGCTACAGGCCTTGGCTGAGGGCACGAAGTTGGCCAAGGAGCGCTTGGCCGCCAAGTAAGCACCGGTTCTGTCCAATAGGGCCCGTGGATGTGAAAGGTCGCGCCTGCACTGCAGGCGCGACCTTTATACTATTGATGACATTACGTGGTGAGTTCGAGAGGGACGAGTCCTATGGGATTACAGTTTGGGCTGGAGGATGTAATTGCCAATTCGCAAGGAAACTGTCTGGCGATTAGAAACACAAGGTGTCTAAAGAAGCCAGGGCGATTCATTTCACACCTCCGGCTTGCGTTCAAAGTGGCGGGTTACAACGCCCGCTTGCGGGTCGATGCTGATAAACGCCGGTGCCTGAGGGTGGTACAGGTAGAGCCGCGCCAATTCAGCGCTAAACGCCTCGACGTTCGGTGCAATCACATGACTGGTATCCCCCTCCGCGTAGGTAAACGTCTCCAGCTTTTCCGTGTGAATCCAGATACCGAAGTACCAAGCGTCTTCATCGGTGTCGTATTGCTGCCAGCCCTGGGCCAACAGCGTCCGGTCGTAGTAGTAACGGTCAGCCTGATGGCTCCCCCGGTCGATGTGGCAACCCGTTCCGGTGAGCTCAAGCGAGATACGCCCTACCTTCAGAGCCTTCTTGACCCGGCGCAAGAGTGTGAGGGCCTTGGCTCGGCTGCGGCCATTACCAAGCGGGAGTGGCTGCTTAGCCCGTAATGCCAGGTGGCTCATTATCTTCGGCGCGGTGTTGTGGTTGAGCTGGCCGATGGCAGTGGTGATCTGTCGGGCGGACAGGGTGTGGTAATCACTCATGTCATGCATGGTTGGGCTTCCTTCAAATGCAAACAGCCCCTCGATGTGAGGGGCTGAATGGGGTTGTGGTTGGTTGTATTAGGGGCGGTGACAGAAGTGAACACAAGGGCTCTTGGGGGGTGACATCAATTATCGAGGGAAGACTCTTGTCATCCTCTCAAGACCAGTCGAATGTGGACTGACGGCCTACAACCATTGCTTGAGGCGGTTGACGTCTCACTGATAGCAGCGTTGGTGGCTGTGCCAAATCACCCGCTCGGCGGCAGCTTCCTGTAGCGCAGTGGTCACGATGCGGGGAAGAACCAGATTTGTTCCATCCCAGTTATCCAGGGCCAGCACGCCGGAACGCACCTGTCCTGCCAACTACGTGTCGATCTTTTGGGTCAGCTCCAGCGCGATGCGCTCATCGATATGGGCTCAGAGCATGGTAATAGTGAGCTCTGGCGCCATTAGTGGTGCTGTGGACGTTGTCATGCTCATGTGTGACTACTCCAATCTGGCGCATCATTGCTGCCATGGTTGACGTAGGCCCCGACAATCACCCGTTGCCACTCGCCGACCGGTTGGCCCGCTGCATTACAGGGGCAACGAAAGCGGGCAAAGCTAATCTCTCGTGGCAGGTGCTCACGCATGTCACGTGGACTGACAAAGAGCATGGTCTTGTACAGCACCGGGTTGGGCGCGACCAACAGATTACCGATACGCCGCCCTTCGATATCGTGGGCATAGGCGAAACCTGGCAGCATCAACTGCTGGGCGATGAGCTTTGCCAGCCCAGGATGTACACACATAGCTTCCGCCACGGCGGCCTGACTAAAGCTGTCGATGAACTCAATCATACTGAGCTCCTTTTATGTTTGATGTAAACCCAGAAGGGATGAATCGGGGGAACATGGATTACAGCATTCCACGCTCAGCCATGGAGACGACCCCTTCGGCGCCAATCACCAGGTGGTCAAGTAGGCGGACATCCACTAGCGCAAGGGCATTGCGCAGGACGTCCGTGATTTGCTTATCCGAAAGGCTGGGCTCCGGGTAACCAGAGGGATGATTGTGGGAGCAGAGGATAGCTGCACTGTTAAGCGCCAAGGCTCTCTTGACCACTTCTCTTGGATGCACACTGGCAGCAGTCAAGGTCCCGTGAAACAACTCCTCCAGGGCGATAACGCGATGTTGATTATCAAGAAACAGCACGGCAAAGGTCTCCCGCTCTCGTCCTTGAAGCAGGGTTTGCAATCGTTGAGCTGCCATCTGGTGAGAGGTGATTGCAGAACCTTTGGCAAGTCGCTTGCGGGCAACCTGGTTGGCCATATGCAGCAGGTCTTGCTCGGTCACCGGTTCGGTGACGACATAGGTGCCAGGGAATTCCCCAGCCTTGAGTTTGTGGTAACGCATTATGGGTTTCTCCAAATAAACAAAAACCCCGACACGCAGATAGCATGTCGGGGTTAAAGAGAGGTAATTGGGGCACACCTAGGGGAGATCAGGTGGCTTTGGGAATAGCTCCGGCTCTCGACGCTGGCGTACTCTTCGCCGGCATCAGCGACTCTGGGGCCAACACGTTCAGCAGGGTAGTAGCCAGAGCAAGGCAGCAGGCTTCCACGACCCACAGATAAACGCTGTAGCACTGAATGGTTAGTGCCACTATCACGTACAACCTGCGTCTCTCCCTCCCGATTGATGACCTCAGGATCAATGGCTATCGGTTTTTTAGGCATCATCGACCTCCACTTGAGGTAAGGGGTCACTCTCCACGCAATAGCCGTGATGGATACAGGTGCGCTGCAGGTTGCTCAGAAAGTCTCCCAGTACACGGGGCTGATCAGAGAACGGGACGGGCCCTGCCTGGCTACGCCAGAAACAGCGGCGCGTGGGATCCACACATATTTCATCTATCGGCTGGCTCATGGTGCGCCAGTCCTCAGCATTGGTGAGGGAGAGAAGTTGCCACTGCATGCCAGACCAACGTAGATGCAGGGTGACGGTGCGGGCGTTCGGGCTACCAGGAGTCAGATGCAGCAACCAGCGCTCGCATCGGCGAGTCGGCTGCAGTTTGGCTTTTGCTGCGACCAGTCCCAACCACTGGCGCGAGTAGTGGGTCAGCGGCAGTTCGTTAGTCATCACACACCTCCTAATCCCCACTCACGATGACGGTGAAATACCCCAACTGGCCGTAGCCAATGAAATTGCTCTGCCACAGAGCGAACAGTTCGCGTGCTTCCACGCCGTCCAGTGGTCCCCAGCCCCGCAGATAGTGCTCGTTACAGGAGAAGTTGAAGTCAAGCTCCTTGCAGAGCTCCGCATCCTGGCCGAGCCCCTGATAGCTAAAGTCGGTGATGTAATCGAAGACCCAGCCGTGCAATCCCCGAATAAGCCGTAGCTCGACAGGGTGGACACCACCGGTTTCGGCACTGTAATCGGGACTGCGAAAGTTGAAGGTTAGGGTCGAGAGGTTGTTGAGGTCGAGCCGTTGCTCTCGCACAACGCTGCGCAGTAAACCAGGTAGCTTAGGAGAAATCGGCAGAGACATTCCTGCCAAGTGAAATGGCATAATCATAATGATGTGTCCTTCTTGTATCGAATGTGAGAAGCGTTAATCCCTGAACCAACGCCAGGCGCGGTAGAGGCCATAGGTGGCTGCAAGGGGGCCCGCCAGCGAAGAAGCCGTTGTACCCAGTAACGCACCGACTGCAGCGGTCACAGCGGTAGTCGCTGACAGGGTCGGTACCGTGCTGCTGGCCATGCCAGACAGGGCGACCTGAGGGCGCTTCTGGGTCACTGTGCGAAGTGCCTGATGTGCGATACACCCCGTGGAAATGAGCTGGTTAATCTGCTTGCTGTAGTGAAAGCCCTCGATGCACCAAAGCACGAAGTGTTCGCAGTTGTTAAGGAGCGTGCTGTAGTGGGCCTCTCCAAGGCGGGAGTAAGCACGGTCGATGCTCTCTTCCCGATTGAAAACACGCGAACGATGGTGCTGGATACGGTAACCCCGCCCCTGGCCAAACTCGGCAAGCGTGGTGATGGCTATCTGACCGGAATGTATTCCGGCACTTACCCCCTGGTAGTGGATGACCTGATAATCCCCCAGGTAGAGGCCATGGTGCTGGTAACCGGCACGGGGTGAAACGAGGTGGTCCCCCGGTTGTGGTAATGGCATGGTTAATCCTTGTCTTTGTAAGAAAAGCGGCATAAACAAAAAGGACACCATCATGGTGTCCTTTAGGGGAGATGTTCTGTTGATCAGGAAAGAGGGACTCTTACTAATCCATCGGTGAAAACCAGAGATGTTACAGTTTGAGCGAGCGCTTCATCCCCTCTTTGGTTGCTAACTGTTTAATGAATTCAGGGGCCCACTTTTTGCCTGTCACCACATCAGCAATCATCTTGTCGCTCATATGCGGCACGTTATAAATGAGCTTGATGATAAGGCCTCCTAGGCTGCTGCCATTAATCGTTGTTAGTGTTTTCCAAATTCCCATATCGCAAACCTTTATGATGTAAATTTGACCACCTATGAGTGCACCTCAATGGAGCGCTGTCAGCGATCTCTACAGACCAACCAGTAGAGTAATCCCGCCAAAATCGGGTCGATGATCAGCCCGAGAATGAACCACCCCCAAAATGAGCGACCGTTGCTCGAGGCAACAATGCCTAGCAGCAAGGCAAGTCCGAACCATAGCAGTGGAATGATCATGTTTATTTCTCCTGTTACAGGATGTTGGCAATAGGGGGCCATCCGACGAGATCCCAAGTCGGTTGGTAGAGTGTGGCTAGCATGCTGCCAGTGGATGCACTGGTAGATGACAAAGGCCACCGTGGAAGATTAGGTATTAGATTGTGATGTGAGCTCCATTCATTTTAGGTCTAGAAATTTCAAAAATAGATCTAATTAGTTGATATTCAACCTTTTGAGTCCTTAATGTCAATGGGTCCATGGTCAACCATAAGGGTTGACTGGAGGACTTATGACTGACATCAACTTTGAAGAGCTTGCCAAGAGCGTTGGTAAAGCGATTGGACGCCAACGCCACCAGGCAGGGCTGACTCAAGATCAAGTGGCTGAGCACCTAAAAATAGGTATGGAAGCCGTCTCCCGAATGGAGAGAGGTCTCGTGGTGCCGACAGTCGTGCGGCTCGCTGAGCTGGCTCAGCTGTTTGGCTGTGATCTCGCAGACTTCCTGTGTGAGACCAGCAATCGTCCCACCGAACAAGGCATGGTGATTAGCCAACAGTTAGCCAAACTCGACACAACAGACAGGGAGCTTGTCCTGGAGGTGGTTGGTAAGCTGGCGGCAAGACTGGCACGTTAATGGCTTGCTGTTCGCATAGATGACTGACGGATGCTGATAAACTCAGGAGGATACAATGGCCCTTCCATGCGGATTTACAGCAATCTGTGCTTGGTGTCCCCTGATGATATCTATCTGAGTTTCTTTTCAATCGAACCGACAAAGTACTAACCGAGGTCTGCCAAGGCGAGGTTGGCGCGATGGTGTCTCCATACGCCCGAAGGTCCGGCGACCAGCTGGCAATACCGCCAGTATTTGCGTATCCAGCTTGGTCAGATAACTCAGTGCATTAATCAGGTTTATACGCTTGGCTGTATCGCTGTAGTGGACCATCCCAATCCCATCAGTACCCCATTCCTGATATTCCCCCCGCCTGATCTGACAATTGAAATAGCTCCCGTTATTGTCGGTTATATCCTCCCACAGCTCCCCCAGTGTTCTACTCAGCGAGATATCTCGTTGGTGAACAGCCCCATTAAAAATGAACGTAATGTGGGTATGAAAATGTCTATCAACACCAAACTCTAGTTTCCATATATAGCCGACCAATGCAGGATATTTGTTCTGTACTCGACGAAGGTAACAACGCAGGTCATCCGTCACGAGGTCTAACGTTAACTGATCGTAGTAGTATTCTTGATAGCCGATATCCAATCGGATGACTAATAGCTTGGCATGCTGGTCGAATAGGCTAGTAACATACGTCTCTATACTGAGCTGATTGCGGTATTCAACGCGTTTGAGGTTCTTTAGGCGCTTACGGTGGACCTTACTCTTGAACTCTCTTAGAAAAGCATACAGCGCGTTATTGATATCCCTGGCCAATTCGTCACCGACATCACTATCGAGATCTTTCTCATGGATGAGGTGCAATCCATAGACCTCTCGCATATGCGTTAGGAATAGCTCTATCGTTGGATGTGATGACGATATTTCCTCATGACAATAAAAATAATCACACACGGTATCCAACGCATTAAAGAGTTTGGTTGATAGCCTACGACCTATGCAAGTGATGCGTGACTTATCTGGTGCTGAATAAACGGCTCTGACAATAGGAAGCGTTATATTTTGGAGCAGGTCTGGTATGGATAGGATATCTAAAAGTCTGACTGGGTTAAACATGATAACCTCGTTTAGGCAGGAGTAACCCTACACTGTGTGATAAACACACGCGTACATAGGGCGATTAGTGGAGTGGTATTGGTTATATATGAGAGGCTGTATAGATAACTAGTGTTGAACTAAATAATAAATAAACCTAATGTTCGATACATTCATTTTCCCATCTAAATATCCGAACGAAAACATAAGAGGGAAACCCCATTTTATTTAATTGACAACTATTCAACACATGCGAGTTGAGGCTGTAAGTTATGGAGCTCACTAAGTGTGATAAGTGCACTCCAGACTGACTTCGACGCTATAGCTATAGACAATGTACTCACGACAACCAATTGAGTACTGAATTGTCTCGGATGGTTTGGGGTATAAGTAGTCATAGCAAGCTAACATTTCCATACCGAACTGATTGATAAGGTGGTTGATGAGCAGATTTTTGTCTTGGCTGATCATGGTTATGTCGTGATTTTTGTCATCAGAAGGGTGTGTCAGTAAAAAAAACATTAAGAAAATATGTATAGAATACAGATGGATATCTTAGATAAACAGTTTATCGGTCTACCTGTCGCCTTCACGATCGCGGATAGATGGTATAGGATAGCCAGAACACATAATCGTAAGCCATTGTTTTTTATGCACTAAAAAAGAATATTAACTTTAATGGGGGGGGGATCGTGGAATCAATTAGGTGTAAATATTCCTACCTTTCGGCTATAAATGAAGAGATGAGGCTTGCTTTCTTAAATTTTAATGAGTGTAGCCACTCTATTTACTATCGCATAGATAAGAGTGGCTCAATTTTGATTAATGCATCATCAAAACAACCTTCTGTGATTTTTTTAGGTTCATTTTATAGCGCACTCACTAGTTTTACTTCATGCATTATTAAATTAAACTCAGTTAAAGAATCGCTCCCTCCCCCAAAGAAAACAAAAGAAATAATAAGACCTGAAGCTAAAAGCGTTAACGTTTTGGATGTTGCCTATGAGCTACGAGATGAAATTGAAAAATTAAAAACTCATAAAATAAATCCATTGCTATACTTTTTTATAGAATTCTGTAAGTGCCATCGCATCAATATTTATGATATGCATCCACTTGATATACGTAAAAACTTCATGACGTTTATTTATCATAAACCATATTACACAAGTGTAGCTAACCCTATAAAGGACATGAGTAAAGAGAGCGTTAATGACAATGAAACTCGCAAAACAAAAGTTATTAACAAGAAACAGATTAAAGAGTTCTATTTTTCTGCAGAGAAAAATATTGCTTCTTGTATAAATTACATTGATGATCTAGTTAAGATTCATGGTGGGTTACGTGTAGTTACGATGCGACTTGGGATAATACCAAATAAAGACATATTTGATGACCCTTTTAAACGTGCAACATCCTTTTTAGATTGCGAGAGTGATTTAATCAGCATGCTGCATCTGAAAGACCGTCTATTAAGGAACTTAGTTAGAGACGCAACATTAAAAAACATGGTTGGTTATATAATGAAAGTGGATCACTCACCATATATAGGGTTCCATATCCACTTCATCTCTATATTTACCTCTGACATTGAAAGTGATTTACCACTATTAATATATGAATTCTGGAACAATAGGATAACCGAGAAAACTGGGTACACATGGGGTTATCGTTTTGAGTCCCCTGCCTCAAGAAATGCATATGGTGATGAGTACACTCTTAGCATTGATGATTCCAAGGATAAGCTTGATTTAAAATTATTTATTAGGCAAATGCTGCTGCGAGACAAATTAATCAAGATCGATATTCCTAAGAGGCGTACTTTAGAACGAGGCATAATCCGCGACACCATTGAAAACAGAATACTATTAAGTAGTGAAAAAAGGGATATTTTACGTGATATATTTAGAAAAGCAAAAGATGACAATGTATCTATTAAGTCTCTAGTGGAGTTTTTCTCACAGGTTTAGCTAACACTTGTTTTTGTAAAATCACTACTATTGAAAATATCTCAAAAATCAATTTGTGATTATTTAATGCAGTGTTGTTGATTATAATAACTGTACCGATATGGTTATCACCTGACACCGGCCTCAAACCGGTGTTTTGGTTACGCTGATTTAGAGCGCAGTTCCTTCGGTGTCAACTTTTGCCCCTTCTTGAACATACGATAGGAGGTATGTACCTCCAACATCCTACCCAGATGTGACAGCTGGGTGTTGCAGCGCTCCAGATAGCGATGTAAGTCTGTCTGAATCTGCCCCACTGACTCATTCCGGGACCTTACGGCTTGGTCGTCCGCCTCTTGATAAGGAAGTGTTCATCCAGCATGGTACGATGCAGTCGTTCGATAAAGTCATTGCTCTGTGGCCTGCGTACCGTGTTAGCCCAGAGTTCAATCCCCCAGTTGCAAGAACAGCTCGTTGGGATGATGGTCAGGGCGTCCGCAGAACGCGCGCCAGTTATCTGACAGGAGATGGGATAGACACACGGTTCATGTGCTTCAAAGAACGGCAGGACCGTTTCATTGAGCACATGAACCGAAGTCACCGGCAACTTGCCGGTATAGTGCCGTCCCCAGGCATGACGGTTTTAGCCGTCCAGCACGATTCCCAGATACACCTTGTCCCCCTTGAGTACACCGACGATGAAGGTATCGCACGCCACCAGTTCCCCAATGTAGTTAACTTCGATCTGGCGTTCGCGAAACTCAGGACTGAAGCGCTAGAGCAGGCGAACTTATTCATCATTGAGCTCCATCGTCTACTCCCGATGGGTTTTCTCGAGGCACAACAAGCGGCCGAGCTTGGAAAGCAGGTCGTGACGTTGTCATACGCCACTCAGATCGCCCGCACTGACGTTGATGCTTTGCAGACACGTCTTTGTGCAGACCACAGCGGGTACTGGGTTGGATTGGTGAGAGAGTTATCGAGGATGGCCTGTTCAATCTCGGGAGCGACCCGGTTGGGATGTGCCCTTTACAGCCGGGCAGTTTGTCGAGCAAGCCCTCGGCCGATCAGCTTGCAGGCTTTGCTTACGTTATTGAGATCTTTGGCGAGCTTTAACAAGCGGAGTTTACAGCGTACTATTTTCTCGTTGCAGGTCAACGGTGACTCCAGATAACACGGTAGGGATACCGTTTTGTTATCCGGTTTGAAGCCATATGACCACTCCCTTGTGGACAACAGTCAGGTGAATAGCACTTTCATACCTTTGTCACCTGCCTCGATTTGGCTTCTCGACATGACAGATAAAAAAACGGGGCGAACCTAGTGGTTCGCCCCTGATGCTTTTTACGTCAACCCCGAGGGGTCAACCCTGTTTGTCTGATGCCGGCTCTGCGTCCTTCGGCGCCTGCCAGCCGCCACCGACGGCCTTGTAGAGGGCGACCTGGTTACTCAGCTGGGCGAGCCGGGTGCTGATGAGCCCCTGCTTGGCGCTGAACAGGGAGCGCTGGGCATCGAGGCGGGTCAGGTAGCTGTCCACCCCTTGCTCGTAACGCACCTCCGCCAGCCTGAAGTAGGTCTGATTGGCATCCACCAGCGCCTGTTGCGCCTGCAGCTGCTGCGCGTAGTCAGCCTGGGCACCGAGGGTATCCGCGACCTCCTTGAAGGCGGTCTGGATGCTCTTCTCGTAGCTCGCCACCGCCTGCCTGGTCCCCACCTCGGCCACGTCCAGATCCGCAACGCGCTTGCCGCCATCGAAGATGGGCAGATTGATCTGGGGCATGAAGGTCCAGGTGCCGGTGCCGCCGTCAAACAGACCGCTCAGCTGGTTGCTGGCGGTGCCCGCCGTCGCGGTGAGCGAGATGGTCGGGAAGAAGGCGGCACGGGCCGCCCCTATGTTGGCGTTGGCCGCCTTCAGGTTGTGCTCCGCCGCCAGGATGTCCGGGCGTTGCTGCAACAGGCTGGAGGGCGCCCCCACCGGGATCGGCGCCAGTTTCACCTCGGCCAGGGTGGCCGGTTGTGCCGCCAGCACCGGGATATCGGTGCCAAGCAGCAGGGCCAGACCGTTTCTGTCCTGCTTCACCAGACGCTGGTATTGCGCCTGGCTGACCTTGGCGTTTTCCAGTGCCGTGCGCCCCTGGGCCAGCTCCATCTCGGAGGCGGCGCCCAGGCGGTATTTGTGCTCGGTCAGGGCATAGCTCTCCTGCTCGGTGGCGAGGGTCGCCTGGCTCAGGGCCAGCAACTCCTGATCCGCCAGCAGGGTGAAGTAGGCATTCGCCACCGAGGCCACCAGCGCAATCTGGGTGCTGCGCTGGGTCTCGATTTGCGCCAGATAGGTCTCAAGGGCCTGATCTTTCAGGCTCTGGATCCGGCCAAACAGATCCAGCTCATAGGCGGTGATGCCGATGTTGGCGCCGTACTGGCTGCTGATGGTGCCCTGCCCCGTACTACTGAGATCGTCGGATCCCTGCTGGCGGGTGCCGCTGCCACTGGCGGCCAGGGTCGGCAACTGGGCCGCCCGCTGGATACGGTATTTCGCCTCGTAGGCCTCGACGTTGAGGGCTGCCAGGCGCAGATCCCGGTTGCTCTCAAGGGCGGTGCCGATCAGCGTCTGAAGGGCCGGGTCCTGGAACTGCTGGCGCCAGGGGGCAAGTTCCCCCTTGGCGGCCAGGTCAGCTTGCCAGGAGGCGCCTTGGGGCAGCTCGGGGCGCTGGTAGTCGGGGGCCATGGAGCAGCCCCCCATCATCAGGGTCACGCCCAGGGCGATCAGGGTCTTAGTCATGGTTGATCTCCTTGGTGTGGACACTCTCTTCCCCGGCATGCTTGCGTTCGGTGAAATAGCGCATCACCAGCACAAAGAACAGCGGCACGAAGAAGATGGCGAGCACGGTGGCACTGATCATCCCCCCCATAACGCCGGTCCCGATGGCGTTTCGGCTGCTGGCGCCCGCCCCGGTGCTGATCACCAGGGGCAGTACCCCCAGGATGAAGGCGAGCGAGGTCATCAGGATGGGGCGCAGGCGCTGACGCGAGGCCTCCACCACCGCATCCCCGAGCCTCATCCCCTTGTCGTGCAGCTCCTTGGCGAACTCGACGATGAGGATGGCGTTCTTGGCCGACAGCCCGATCGTGGTGAGCAGGCCTACCTGGAAGTAGACGTCATTCTCAAGCCCGCGCAGGGTCGCGGCCAAAATGGCCCCCAGCACCCCGAGCGGCACCACCAGCATGACCGAGAACGGAATGCTCCAGCTCTCGTAGAGGGCCGCCAGACAGAGGAAGACCACCAGGAGCGAGATGGCGTACAGGGCCGGCGCCTGGGAGCCTGCCTGACGCTCCTGGAAGGAGAGGCCGGTCCACTCGATGCCGATCCCTTCCGGCAACTGCTTGACCATCTCCTCGATGGCCGCCATGGCATCACCCGTACTCTTGCCCGGGGCCGCCTCACCGACGATCTCCATGGCGGAGACACCGTTGTAGCGCTCAAGACGGGGCGAGCCGAAGCTCCACTCCGTGCTGGCAAAGGCGGAGAAGGGCACCATCTGGCCCGCGCTGTTGCGCACGTACCACAGCTTCAGATCTTCCGGGTTCATCCGGAAAGGGGCATCCGCCTGCAGATAGACCTTCTTGACCCGGCCTCTGTCGACAAAGTCGTTCACATAAGAGGAGCCCCAGGCCGCCGACAGGGTGTTGTTGATGTCGGTGATGGAGAGCCCCTGGGCCAGCGCCTTCTCGTAATCGATCTTGATGTCGAGCTGGGGCGTGTCTTCCATCCCGTTCGGGCGTACCCGCACCAGGTTGGGATCCTGCGCCGCCATGCCGAGCAACTGGTTGCGCGCCTGCATCAGCTTCTCGTGACCCAGACCGCCGCGGTCTTGCAGGAAGAAGTCGAAGCCGGTGGCCGTGCCGAGTTCCGGAATGGGGGGCAGGTTGAAGGCGAAGACCTGGGCTTCCTTGATGCTGAACAGGAACCCCATGGCGCGGCCGATGATGGCATTGGCGCTGCGCTCTTCCCCCTTGCGCTCGCTCCAGTCCTTGAGCTTGATGAAGGCCATGCCGCTGTTCTGACCGCTACCGGCGAAGCTGAAGCCCGCCACCGTCAGCACGGAGTCCACGTTCTCCTTCTCGTTCTCGAGGAAGTAGTCGCGCATCTCCCCGAGCACCACCTCGGTCCGCTCCTTGGTTGCCCCCACCGGGAGCTGCACCATGGACATGATGACCCCCTGATCCTCTTCCGGCAGGAAGGAGGTGGGCATGCGCATGAAGAGCACCGCCAGCACCGCCAGCATGGCCAGATAGATGATGCCGTAGCGGGTGCCCTGCTTGATCACCTTGCGCACGCCGTTCTGGTAACGGTTGGCGTTGGTGTCGAAGAAGCGGTTGAACCAGCCGAAGAAACCGCGCTGGGCGCCGAATTCACCGTGCTTCATGGGTTTGAGCAGGGTGGCGCACAGGGCCGGGGTCAGGATCAAGGCCACCAGCACCGAGAGCACCATGGCCGAGACGATGGTGAGGGAGAACTGGCGATAGATGGCACCGGTAGAGCCTCCGAAGAAGGCCATGGGCACGAACACCGCCGACAGCACCAGGGCGATGCCCACCAGGGCGCCGGTGATCTGGGTCATGGACTTGCGGGTCGCCTCGAGGGGGGAGAGATCCTCCTCGCTCATCAGACGTTCCACGTTCTCCACCACCACGATGGCATCATCCACCAAGAGGCCGATGGCGAGCACCAGACCGAACATGGTCAGGGTGTTGATGGAGAAGCCGAAGGCCGCCATCACCCCGAAGGTGCCGAGCAGGACCACGGGCACCGCGATGGTCGGAATGAGGGTCGCCCGGAAGTTCTGCAAGAACAGATACATGACGCAGAACACCAGGAAGATCGCCTCGATCAGGGTCTGCACCACCTCCTCGATGGAGATCTTCACGAACGGCGTGGTGTCGTAGGGATAGACGATTTCCATGTTGGCCGGGAAGTACTCGGAGAGTTCACCCAGCTTGGTCCGCACGTGCTCGGCAGTGTCCAGGGCGTTGGCACCGGTCGCCAGCTTGATGGCGACGGCGGCGGTGGCCTGGCCGTTGTAGAGCGCGGTCGCGTCGTAGTCTTCACCGGCAAGTTCGACCCGGGCCACGTCCTTGAGCTGGACCTTGGATCCGTCCTGGTTCACCCGCAGTAGGATGTTGTTGAACTCCTCCACGGTGGAGAGCCGGGTCTGGCCCATGATGGTGGCGGTAAATTGCTGATCGCTCACCGCAGGGGTCCCCCCCAGCTTGCCGAAGGCAACCTGGGCGTTCTGGGCCTTGATGGCGGCCTGAATGTCGGCCGGGGTCATCTGCACCCGGTTGAGCTTGTGGGGATCGAGCCAGACGCGCATGGAGTACTGGCTGCCGAACAAGGTGATGTCACCGACCCCGTCCAGACGGCTCAGGGGCTCCTTGATGTTGGCTACCACATAGTCCGCCAGGTCATCGTTGGTCATGGCGCCATCGGTGGAGATGAAGGCGGCCACCATCAGGAAGCTGCTGGAGGTCTTCTGGACCTGCACGCCCTGTTGCTGCACCTCTTGGGGCAGGAGCGACATGGCCTGTTGCAGCTTGTTTTGCACCTGCACCTGGGCGATGTCGGGATCCGTGCCCGGCTTGAAGGTGAGGGTCACGCTGACGTTCCCTGACGAGTCGGATTGCGCCGACATGTAGAGCAGGTGATCCAGCCCGGTCATGTTCTGCTCGATGATCTGGGTCACCGAGTCTTCCACCGTCTTGGCGGAGGCCCCCGGGTAGCTGGCGGAGATGCCAACCGCCGGCGGGGCGATGGTCGGGTACTGGGCCACCGGCAGGCCGATGATGGCCATGGCCCCGGCCAGCATGATCACCAGGGCGATCACCCAGGCGAAAATGGGTCTATCTATGAAAAAACGTGCCATGAGGCGACTACTCCATCCTACTGCTTGGTTGCCGGGGTCTGTTGTGCGCTGTTGCCGGCACGTTCAGTGGGCGCCACCACGACCCCGGGTTTGACTTTCTGCAGACCGGCGACGATCACCTTCTCGCCAGCCTTGAGACCGGACTCCACCACCCAGCTGTCGCCGGACATGCGGCCGACCTGCACTTCACGCAGTTCCACCTTGTTGTCCGCCGTCACCACCATGACGGTGGCACCGCCCTTGGGGGTACGGGTCACGGCAGTCTGGGGCACCAGCAGGCCTTGCGGGCGCTCGCCCTCCTGCAAGGTGGCGCGCATGAACATGCCGGGCAGCAGCAGTTGATCCGGGTTGGGCACGATCACCCGCAGGGTCACCATGCCGGTCGCCTCGTCCACGGTCACGTCGGAGAACTGGAGGGCTCCTTTCTCGCCATACTGGCTGCCATCTTCCAGCTGGAAGCTGACACCGGCCCCGTCCTTCTCCCCCTGGGTCAGCTTGCCCTCGGCCACCAGGCGCTTGAGGCGCAGCAGGTCGGCGGTGGACTGGCGCACGTCCACGTACATGGGATCGAGCTGGGAGATGGAGGTGAGGCTGTCCGCCTGCTGGGCGGTCACCAGGGCTCCCTCGGTCACCGCCGATTTGCCGATGCGGCCGCTGATGGGGGCCGTGATGCGGGTGTAAGCCAGGTTGATGTTGGCGGTCTGCAATGCGGCCTTGGCGGCCCCGATCTCGGCCAGCTGCTGTTTCCAGGCCGCGTCGGCGTCGTCATACTCCTGGCTGCTGATGGCTTTCACCTTCACCAGCTCGGCGTAGCGCTGGGCCTTGAGGCGGGCGCTGCGCTCGTTGGCCTCGGCCTTGGCGAGGTTGGCCTTGGCGGAAGCCACTTCGGCCTGATAGACGGCGGGATCAATCTGATAGAGCAGCTGACCGGCCTTGACGTCGCTCCCCTCGGTGAACAGGCGCTTGAGGATGATGCCGTTCACCTGGGGACGCACCTCGGCCACCCGCAGGGGGGCGGTGCGGCCGGTGAGCTCGGACAACAGTTGCAGGGGGGCCGTATGGAGGGTGACCACGTCCACGGCGGCGGGAGGCATCTCCCCCATGGCCTGCTGGGCCCCGTCCTTGTCACCACAGCCAGCCAGCAGGCCGCTTGCCAGCAAGGCAAGGCCGACCGAACGTGCGAGAATATGTTTATGCATCAAGTCTCTGAACCTCAGTTTCAATCAAAAAGAAGCGACAAAACCACAGGGTTTATAAGGCCCCTGTTGGTAAAACGGCGAAGATGAGGCAATATACATACATTCATGAATGTATGTAAGAAACTTTTTTCACTTTTAAACAGGACCGGAGTCAATGGCCAGACGCACCAAAGAAGAGGCGCAGCAAACCCGCTGCAACATCATGAGCACGGCCCTGGATCTCTTCTGCCAACAGGGGCTGGCACGCACCAGCCTGACCGATATCGCCAAGGCGACGGACCTCACCCGGGGCGCCATCTACTGGTACTTCAAGAATAAAGAAGAGCTGTTCGTCACCCTGTGGGAGGAGCTGTGTGCCCCCCTCTCCCACCAGCTCGATGCCTGCGTCGACGAGGCGGAGCCGGATCCCCTGGGCAAGCTGCGCAGCTTTCTCAAGGAGGTGATGCTCAAGATCAGCACCGAGCCCGCCCACCAGCAGATGTTCACCATCATGTTCAATCTGGAATCCATGGAGGGAGAGGCCGCCGTCATGCGCGAGCACATGCACCTGCAATCCATGAATTTCTTCCGGGATCTGGAGATCACCCTGGCCAATGCCGTGCACCGCGGCCAACTGCCCGAGGGGCTGGATCTGCGCCGCGCCGCCACCCTGCTCCACTGCACTCTGGACGGCTACATCATCAATTGGCTGCACTTCCCGGATCGCATCGATCTGATTGAGGAGTCGGACTTCCTCCTCGATACCCTGTTCACCCTCATCGCGAGCCCCACCCTTCGCCGCCACCCCTGAGTCAGCAAGACGCGCCGCCCCCGCCAATGCTCAACAGCCGGGGGCAAACCTGCTAGAGTAACGCCCCCCCCACCACGATGAGCCCGACACCCTTGCCACACGCCCCCGCGCCGGCGCACGACGCTGCCCCTCGCCCCGCCCTCGTGGCAGGCGCCCATGCCCCCTTCCTGGCCCTGCTGGGCAACGGCCGTCATCTGCTGGAGGCCGGTTGCGGGGCAGGAGAGGATCTGCGCCTCTTTCGCCAGCAGGGCCTCACCGTGACCGCCTTCGATGCGAGCCGGGCGCAGGCCGCTGCCGCCTCGCGCCTGTGCGGTCAGCCGGTGCGAGTCTGCCGCGTCGAGCAGATGCAAAGCGTCGTTCCCTATGACGGTATCTGGGCCAGCGGCTCCCTCCCCTGTCTGCCCGAGCACGAGATAGCCCCGGCGCTCGGTCATCTGGCCACCCTGCTCAAGGCCGGGGGCCCCCTCTACGCCTCCTTCCCCCACGGGAAGGGTGAACCGCTGCCACGGTCGGGGGAATATCCCCTGCAGACCCGGCTCGACGAGGCGGGGCTGCGACGCCTGATCGCTCCCCTCCCCTTCACCCTGCACCATAACTGGGTGGGGGAAGATGAGGTGAACGGCCCCTGGCTGCACGCCTTGCTGGTGCGGCGCTGATCCGCGAAAGCCCCCGGGGACAGTGACACCTCACGGCATTCAGCCCGTTAACAATATTTAACCCTGAGTTAACCACCATAAAGCAGACAAGATGCGGTGTTTGTGTTAAAAAGCGGCATTAAAATCAAAATTAAATAACAAATCAGACACCAACACCTGGATTCCCCCATGAAACTCGTTCTCAATCTGGTTGCCGGTATCCTCGCCGGCCTGCTGCTCGGTCTCTATGCCCCCGAATGGGTCGCCCGCGTGCTGTTCACCGCCAAGACGGTGATAGGCCAGCTCATCACCTTCACCATCCCGCTCATCATCCTCTTCTTCATCATGAGCGGCATCGCCAGCCTGCCGAAGAACTCCGGCAAGCTGCTGGGCAAGACGGTGGGACTCTCCTACTGCTCCACCATACTGGCGGGCCTGTTCGCCTTCACCGTGGCGAGCCACCTGATCCCGCACCTGACCACGGCCGCCGAGCCTACCGCCGAGGCTGCCACCAAGCTCGCTTCCTACATCAACCTCGAGATCCCGCCCCTGTTCGGGGTGATGTCGGCCCTGGCCGCCGCCTTCGTGTTCGGCATCGGCATCAGCGCCACCCAGGCCACCGACCTGCGCCGGGTCGCCGATCAGGGCCGTGACATCATCGACCGCCTGCTGGCACGCGTGATCATTCCCCTGCTCCCCTTCTACATCGCCGGCGTCTTCGTCGAGATGACGGTGGAAGGCACCGTCTTCGCCACCCTCAAGACCTTCGGAGTGGTGCTGGTGATGGCCATCGTCATGCACTGGATCTGGCTCTGCGTCCTGTTCGTCGGCACCGGCCTCGCTCAGGGGCGCTCCCCCGTCATGCTCATCAAGAACATGCTGCCCGCCTACTTCACCGCCCTTGGCACCATGTCCAGCGCCGCCACCATTCCGGTGGCCCTGCAAGCCAGCAAGCGCAACGGCGTGAGCGACGGCATCGCCAACTTCACCGTGCCCCTGTGCGCCACCATCCACCTGTGCGGCTCCACCATCACCCTGGTAACCTGCGCCACGGCGGTGATGTTCCTCTCCGAACACCTGGCCATTCCGGGCTACGGCACCATGGTGCCCTTCATCATGATGCTGGGCGTCATCATGATTGCCGCGCCGGGCGCACCGGGTGGCGGTGTCATGTCCGCGCTCGGCCTGCTCACTTCCATGCTCGGCTTCGGTGAGGCCTCCATCGCCCTGATGATCGCCCTCTACCTGGCCCAGGACAGCTTCGGCACCGCCTGCAACGTCACCGGTGATGGCGTCATCGCCCTGTGGGCCGACCGCTTCGCCCGGGGCGAGCCAGCACTCAGCACCGAGCAGGACGCAGCCTGATAGCGCAGGCAATAAAAAACGGGAGCCATCGGCTCCCGTTTTTCGTTGGCGCAAGGGGGCGTCTCAGCCCCGGCGGCGGATCACCCCTTCCTGCATGGTGCTCGCCACCAATACCCCATCCCGGGTGAAAAACTGGCCGCGCACCAGACCCCGACCGCCGCTGGCGCTCGGGCTGTCCACCACGTAGAGCAGCCAGTCGTCCAGCCGGAACTCCCGGTGGAACCACATGGAGTGATCGATGGTGGCCACCTGCATGTCCGGCTCCCAGTAGGAGACCCCGTGGGGCTGCAGGGCGGCGAACAGGAAGTGGAAGTCGGAGGCATAGGCCAGCAGGTAGTTGTGGACCCGCTGATCGTCCGGCACCGGGCCATTGGCCTTGAACCAGGTGTAGCGAAGGGGCTCGTGGACATCCGGGCGAATGGGGTCCACCAGGGTCACGGGGCGAATTTCGATGGGCTTCTCGCACAGGATCTTGTCCCGCAGGGCCGCCGGGATCATCTGCTCGTAGGGACGCACCAGCTCCAGCTCGCTCTTGAGCTGCTCCGGGGGCGTGATGCCGCCCGGCATCTTCGCCTGGTGCTCGAAGCCCTCGGCTTCCACCTGGAAGGAGGCGTTGAGGTAGAAGATGGGCTTGCCATTCTGGATGGCCTTGACCCGGCGGGTGGAGACGGTCTGGCCGTCGCGGATGTTCTCCACGTCGTAGACGATGGGCTTGTTGGCATCCCCGGGGCGCAGGAAGTAGGAGTGGAAACTGTGGACCTGGCGGTCGCTTGCCACCGTCTGCTTGGCGGCTGACAAGGCCTGCCCCATCACCTGTCCGCCAAACACGGATCGCAACCCGAGATCCTGGCTCTGGCCCCGAAACAGGCCCTCCTCGATCTTTTCGAGCGCCAGCAACGCCAGCAGCTCATCCAGTACCTTGCTCATTGGTTTCTCCTGTCTTTGTGCGCGAAAGGCTAACAAGCCCGTCCCGGCAGGGCAACAGCTCCCTCGGCAGGGTCGAAAAAAGAAAGAGAAATTGATGAAAACAAAAATGCATTAGCAAAAGGAATGAAAAAGCCCCCTGCGCCGCCCTCTTTGTCGTACCAGGCCGGGAACATGTCCGGAACACAAAAAAGCCCGCACCTTGGAGTGCGGGCTTGTGCGTATCCGGGGCGAGCGGCCCGTGGCGGCGGCTTACTTGCTGCCGGTGCCGGAATTGCGGGTGGAGGAGGTCGGCTTGCGACGGGCGGTGGTGGCACGGGCGCGCGGCTCCTTGCCCTGCATCTCCTTGTGGCGCTTCACGGCGCGACGGATCTGGGCGGCCTGCTTGTGGCGGGTGCTCTTGCCATCCTGCTGCAGATCGACCTTGGATTCGGTCTCGTTGGGCAGGTTGACCAGGCCGCGCAGGTAGTTCACCTCGGGGAGTTTCAGCTCCTGCCAGCCGCCGCGGGGGATGCCGCGATCCAGCTTGACGTCGCCGTAGCGGATACGCATCAGGCGGCTCACCTGCACTTCCTGGGATTCCCACAGGCGGCGCACTTCCCGGTTGCGGCCCTCGGTCAGGGTGACGTTGAACCACTGGTTCAGACCCTCGCCACCGGCGGGCTTGATCTTGTTGAACTTGGCCATGCCGTCTTCCAGCTGCACGCCCTTGCGCAGGCGCTGCAACATGGCTTCGGTGATCTCGCCAAAGACCCGCACCGCGTATTCCCGCTCCACTTCGTGGCTCGGGTGCATCAGGCGGTTCGCCAGCTCGCCGTCGGTGGTGAACAGCAAGAGACCGGAGGTGTTGACGTCGAGGCGGCCGACCGCTATCCAGCGGGCGCCATCCATCTTGGGCAGACGATCAAACACGGTGGGACGTCCTTCCGGATCGTGGCGGGTACACATCTCCCCTTCGGGCTTGTGGTAGGCCAGCACGCGGCAGATCACTTCCTCTGCGGCGCGGGTCTTGACCTGGTGGCCATCCACCCGGATCACGGCGTTCACTTCGACGCGATCCCCCAGCGTGGCGACCTTGCCATCCACGCTGACCCGACCTGCGGTGATCAGGGCCTCCATCTCACGACGGGAGCCTTGACCCGCGCGGGCCAATACTTTTTGCAGTTTTTCACTCATCGGGTTTACCTGATTGTTGATCGCTGCCCGCCGACATCGCGGACAACCTTGGCTCTTGTGGGAAGGCCCCGTTGGCCTCCCCACCATGTTCATGCTCAGCACGGCCTGCCAGAGGCTGACCGTCACCGCCCTCGCCCGGCATGAGCGACAAGGGGGCCTGCAGCTCGGGATCCAGCTCGGGGAGCTGCTCCAGACTCTGCAGGTTGAAATAGTCCAGAAATTCACGGGTGGTGGCGAGCAGCTCGGGGCGACCCGCCACCTCCTTGTGGCCGATGCTGCGCACCCAGCCACGCTCCTTGAGGGTGTTGACGATCTGGCTCGACACCGCCACCCCGCGGATGGCTTCTATCTCCGCCCGGGTGATGGGCTGACGATAGGCAATCAGCGTCAGCGTCTCCATCACGGCGCGGGAATAACGGGGAGCCCGCTCGCTCCACAGGCGCGACAGCTCCTCGGCGTACTCCTGGCGGGCCTGGAAACGCCAGCCGGAGGCCACCTCTTTGAGCTCGACCCCCCGCTCGCTGTAATCCTGTCTGAGCTCTGCCAGCAGCAGCTGGACATAGCGGCCGGTGACCGGGTAGTCCGAGAGCACGCTGCCCTTGATTTCGCTCACCGTGAGGGGACGCCCCGCCACGAAGATCGCCGCCTCGATCAGGGTCTTCAATCGTTCAGCAGGCAGCGCCACGGTGGACCTCCCGGGTCCGCGCCCCTGGCGCCGCCCCTCGCTCAGTGTAGATGCTCATGCTCCTCCCCTTTCCCCTGACTGGCCAGGGCAAAATGGATGGGGCCCAGGGGCTCCGCCTGCAAGATCCAGATCAATTGCTCCTTGCACAGCTCCAGCAGGGCCAGGAAGGTCACCAGCACCCCCATGCGCCCCTCCTCGGCCCGCAGCACCTGCTCCAGGCGCAGGGTCTGGCCCAGGGAGAGCATGGCGAGGATCTCCGCCATCCGTACCCGGGTCGGGATCTGCTCGCGGCGGATCTGGTGATGTTCAAAATGAGTCGCGCGTTTTACCACACTTTGCATGTAAAGGGCGAGTTCAACCAGAGAAACATCGGGCGCCAATGGCTTCAAGGCACCAAAATCCGGCGCCATGGCGGCGGCGACGAAGATCTCCCGCTCCACCCTCGGCAGGGCATTGACCCGCTCCGCCCCCAGCTTGTAGCGCTCGTACTCCTGCAGGCGACGAATGAGGGTGACGCGAGGGTCTTCCCCCTCCTCCTCGTCTTCCAGCTCCGGGGCCTTGGGCAGCAGCAGGCGGGACTTTATCTCCGCGAGCCAGGCCGCCATCAGCAGGTATTCCGCCGCCAGCTCGAGGTTGAGCCCCTGCATCAGATCCACGTACTCCATGTACTGGGCGGTGATCTGCAGGATGGGCAGGTTGAGGATGTCGAGCTGCTGGCGCCGGATGAGGTAGAGCAAGAGATCCAGCGGCCCCTCGAAGGTGTCGAGAAACACCTCCAGCGCATCGGGGGGGATGAACAAGTCCTGGGGCAGCTCATGGTAGGGCTGCCCCAGCACGGTGGCGATGGGCGGGGGAAGGGAAGCCTCCCCCGTCGTGCCCGCGGGGGTTGTCAGCGCGGGCACGGGGTCGGCAAGATCACTCAAACGGCGTCGGATCCCCGGCACCGCGGCGACGCAGCACGGGCTCGTCGTCGGAGAAGTCCACCACAGTGGTGGGCTGCTCGCCCAGATACCCGCCGTTGACCACCAGATCCAGCTGCTTGCCGAGCTTGTCGGCAATCTCCTCGGGGTCGAACTCCGCCATCTCGGAGCCCGGCAGGATCAGGGTGGTAGAGAGCAGCGGCTCACCGAGGGCCTCGAGCAAGGCCAGCGCGATGTTGTTGGCCGGGACCCGGATGCCGATGGTCTTCTTCTTCTCGTTCATGAGGCGACGCGGCACCTCCTTGGTGGCCTTGAAGATGAAGGTGTAGGGTCCGGGGGTGTTGTTCTTGACCAGCCGGAAGGCGGTGTTGTCCACCTTGGCATAGGTGGAGATCTCCGAGAGATCACGGCACACCAGGGTGAAGTCGTGGTTCGGCTCGATGCGACGGATGCGGCAGATGCGCTCCAAAGCATCCTTGTTGCCCATCTGGCAGCCCAGGGCGTAGCCGGAGTCGGTGGGATAGACGATGACGCCGCCGTTTTGCAGGATCTGCACCGCCTGGCTGATGAGGCGAACCTGGGGATTGTCGGGATGTACGTAAAAATGCTGACTCATATGCTCTTCTCGCGATAGGGGGCACGCTCGTTGCCCGCTTCATGGTCAAGGGCCCCTTGGCCCATGACACTACCTTAACCTGTTTGACGCAGACTCGCCTGCATCAAAGATGCCGGCCCGGGGGGGTCAGCGGCTGGCCAGCAGGCCCGCATGCTCCTCGGGGGTGAGCCCGAAATGACCGGGGTGACCCAGCCACAGCGGCATCCCCTCCTTGGGGAGCCAGAGGTGGCGGCCAAGCTCGGTCCAGTTGGAGGGGAAGTGAAAATCGGACCCCACCGAAATATAGAGATCGTGCTCCCTGGCCCACTGGCCGAGATTCGCCCGCTCCTGTGGGCTCTGCTGGGGCAGGGAGACCTCCATGGCATCTCCCCCGACGGCCTTGAAGGCCACCAGCAGCCGCTTGATCCACTTGGCGGTGAGATTGTAGCGGCTCGGGTGGGCCAGCACCGCCAGCCCGCCTGCGGCGTGGATGGCCTCGATGGCCTCCCCCATCCCGGGCCACTCGGCGGGCACATAGCCCTTGTTGCCCCGGCTCAGGTACTTCTTGAACACCTTCTGCATATTGTCGGCCACCCCGCGCGCCACCAGCACCCGGGCAAAGTGGGCCCGGGTCACGGCGGCGTCACCGGCAAGCTGCTTGGCCTCTTCATAGGTGCCCGGGATGAGGCACTTCTCCAGACGACGCCCGATCTCCTCGGCGCGCGCCTCCCGGCGGGCCCGCTGCCCTGCCAGAAAGGCGAGCAACTGGGGATTTTTCTCATCCACCCCGAGGGCCACGATGTGGATCTCGTGATGCTCCCACCCGGTGGAGATCTCCACCCCGTTCACCAGGCGCAGTGGCAACTGGTCAACCGAGATGGTCTGGCGCACCTCCTCAAGCCCGTCGAGGGTATCGTGGTCAGTGACCGCTAACACCTCCACCCCTTTTTCGGCGGCGCGGCGCACCAGGTCGGCGGGGCTCAGCACCCCGTCCGAGGCGGTGGTGTGGCAATGCAGATCGAATCTCATCGGCGTGTTTCGCTCTTGTTTGGGACCTGCCTGGAAAAGGCCGGCAAAAAAGCGACTTGACTTGGCCGCGGCTTTATCGTTTTCTGTAGGCACTTCATTGCAAACATCTTTTTACAGGACTCAATCTCATGCAAGCGACTTCCATCCTGACCATCTGGTGGTGGCACACTCCCTGACATGCGGGCGTGTGGTCGTTGCTGTACCTGTAATCTGACAGCAAGTTAAGAACCCAAAGAAAAAGCCCGCTGACCCCAGCGGGCTTTTTTATTATCCGGCAAATGGACCTGTGATGAAACCGACAATTCAGAGAAGCACACTGACATGGCGATGGCGAACTCGCTGACGTGACCCGAACCCGACCCATTTTCAAGAGAGACAGCGCCATGACCATCGGTGACACACAACACATGCAAGGGAAGGCATTATGACAGGCAACAAGACCCGTTTGCCCCTGGGCGAATTCGATACCATCCGGCTCAATGCCCCCTATGTGACAGACCCCCTGGCACTCTATACCCGACTCTGCCAGGACAGACCCAACAACCTGCTGCTCGAATCGGTGGAGATCGACTCCAAGGCCGGCACCCAGAGCCTGCTGCTGGTGGACGCCTGCCTGCGCATCGAGTGCCGCGGCCGCGCCGTGCAGGTGCGCCCCCTCGGCGACAACGGCGCCGCCCTGCTGCGTCTGCTGGAGCAGCGCCTGCCCGCCGTCATCACCCAGACCCGGGTGGCGGACGAGTTGCACCTCGACTTCCCGGCGTCCGATCGGGAACTTGACGAAGACAGCCGCCTCAAGGGCAGCAGCGTGTTGGACGTGCTGCGTACCCTGCAGCGGGAGCTGCAATGCCAGCAGGGCAAAGAGGCCCTCTTCATGGCGGGCAGCTTCGCCTACGACCTCATCGCCTCCTTTGAAGACTTGCCCGAGGTGCCAGAGGGGAGCAACGACTGCCCTGACTACTGCTTCTATGTGGCCGAGACCCTGATCACCATCGACCACATCAAGCAGAGCACCCAGTTGCTGGCCTGCCTGTTCGGCGGCGAAGAGGACGAGCAGCTGGACGCGCGCTACGCCCGCCTGACCGCTCGCCTCGAGTCTTTCAAACAGGCCTGTCAGCAGCCGCTGCCTGCGCCGCAGGGCACGGCGCCGCTGACCGGCGCCCTGGCCGTCGACAAGGGGGACAAGCAGTTCTGCGCCGAGGTCGAGAAGCTCAAGGGCTTCATCCGCCGTGGTGACATCTTCCAGGTGGTGCCGTCCCGCAGCTTCTCCCTCCCCTGCCCGGATCCCGTCGCCGCCTATCGCCGCCTCAAGCAGACCAACCCCAGCCCCTACATGTTCTACGTGCAGGACGAGGGCTTCACCCTGTTTGGCGCCTCCCCCGAGAGCGCGGTCAAGTTCTGCGCCAACAGCCGCCAGGTGGAGATGTACCCCATCGCCGGTACCCGCCGCCGTGGGCTCAACCCGGACGGCAGCATCAACCTGGATCTGGACGGCCGCATCGAGCTGGAGCTGCGCCAGGACGAGAAAGAGGTGGCCGAGCACCTGATGCTGGTGGATCTGGGCCGCAACGACATCGCCCGCATCTCCGCCCCCGGTACCCGCTACGTCAAGGATCTGCTGAAAGTGGATCGCTACAGCCACGTCATGCACCTGGTCTCCCGGGTGGTGGGCACCCTTCGCGCCGACCTTGACGCCCTGCACGCCTACCAGGCCTGCATGAACATGGGCACCCTGACCGGTGCCCCCAAGCTGCGCGCCAGCGAGCTTATCCGAATGGTGGAAGGCAAGCGTCGCGGCAGCTACGGCGGCGCCGTGGGTTACCTGAACGGCGCAGGGGAGATGGACACCTGCATCGTCATCCGCTCCGCCTTCGTGAAAGAGGGGGTCGCCCATGTCCAGGCCGGCGCCGGGGTGGTCTATGACTCCAAACCCCAGGCCGAGGCGGACGAGACCCGCGCCAAGGCGGCGGCCGTGCTGGCCGCCATCGCTGCCAGCCATGGCACCTCCCTGCAGGCCCTCAGCGCCCAGCAGGAACAACACAAGGACGTGAGCCATGACTAACATCTTCCTGCTCGACAACTTCGACTCGTTTACCTACAACCTCGTCGACCAGTTCCGCACCCTGGGCTACCCGGTGCGCATCTACCGCAACAGCCTGCCTGCGAGCCGCATCATGCAGGAGATCGACGCCTGCGAAGGGGACGCCGTGCTGGTGCTCTCCCCGGGGCCGGGCGCCCCCCATGAGGCGGGCTGCCTCATCGATCTCATCAAGCTGGCCCGGGGCCGGGTGCCCATCCTCGGCATCTGCCTCGGTCATCAGGCCCTGTGCGAAGCCTACGGCGGCACCGTCGGGGCGGCGGGGGAAATCGTCCACGGCAAGCGCTCCCTCATCGAGCACAACGGCCATGGCGCCTTCGCGGGGCTGCCGAGCCCCTTGCCGGTGGCCCGCTACCACTCCCTGGTGGCCACCTATGTGCCACAAGAGTTGCAGGTGATTGCCCACTATCAGGGCATGCCCATGGCCATCGAGCAGCGTGACGAGCGGGTGCTGGGCTTCCAGTTCCACCCGGAATCCATCATGACCAGCGAAGGGGCCCGCCTGCTCACCCAGGCCCTCGCCCATGTCACCCGTCCAGAAAGCCACGTGCGGTAAGGAAGAGACCATGCATCAACATCTCAACACCCTCTATCAGGGTCAGTCTCTCACCCGCGACGCCGCCCGCGACGCCTTCGGCCAGGTGGTTCGTGGTGAAGTGGATCCCATCGTGCTCGCAAGCCTTTTGACCGCCCTCAAGATCAAGGGAGAGACCCCGGAGGAGATCGCCGGCGCCGCCGAGGCGCTCTTGGCCGAAGCCCGCGACTTCCCGCGCCCGGACTATGTCTTCTGCGACATCGTCGGCACCGGGGGAGACGGCCTCAACACCATCAACGTCTCCACCACCTCGGCCCTGGTGGCCGCCGCCTGCGGCCTGAAAGTGGCCAAGCACGGCAACCGCTCGGTCTCGAGCAAGTCGGGGTCGAGCGATCTGCTCGATAAAATGGGCATCAAGCTCGACATGAGCCCGGCCCAGGCCCGCCGCTGCCTGGACGAGCTCGGGGTCTGCTTCCTGTTCGCCCCCCAGTACCACGCCGGGGTGCGCCATGCCATGCCGGTGCGCCAGGCCCTCAAGACCCGCACCCTGTTCAACGTGCTGGGGCCGCTCATCAACCCCGCTCGTCCCAGCTTCCAGCTGATGGGGGTCTATGCCCCCGAGCTGGTGCGCCCCATCGCCGAAACCCTGCTGGCACTCGGCCTGAAAACCGGTATGGTGGTGCACGGCGCCGGTCTCGACGAGATTGCCATCCACGGCCCGACCCAGGTGGCGGAAATCCGTGACGGCGAAATTCGCGAGTACTTGCTCACCCCGGCGGACTTTGGCCTCGACACCTACCCGGTCAGCGCCATCCAGGGCGGTGAGCCCGAGGAGAACCGCGCCATCACCGCCGCCATCCTGGAAGGACGCGGCAGCCCGGCCCACAACGCCGCCATCGCCGCCAACGTGGCGCCGCTCCTGGTCATGGCGGGCGAGGCCCCGGACTTTCGGCAGGCCGCCGCCCGGGTGCTGGCGGTGCTGGCAAGCGGCCAGGCCGCCCTCCTCGCCCGGGATCTCGCTACCCTGAGCCATCAGGAGGCATGATGTCAGCCACCACCACCGCGTGCCCCAGGGGCACTCACCCAGAACGCCCGACGGGCAACAGCCAGCTTCGCAAGGATAACGAGATGTCAGATGTCATTGCTCCCCACGCCTTTCTGAACATGGCCTCCATCAGCCAGACCATTCTCGGCAAGATCGTGGCGGCCAAGCAGGAGTGGGTCACCGCCCGCAAGGAAAGCCAGCCCCTGGCGAGCTTCCAGGACGCGCTGACCCCGAGCGATCGGGATTTCGAGGGGGATCTGCGCAAAGGCTCCACCCGCTTCATTCTGGAGTGCAAGAAGGCCTCCCCCTCCAAGGGCTTGATCCGGAATGACTTCAGCCCGGAGGCCATCGCCGACATCTATGGCCACTACGCCACCGCCATCTCGGTGCTGACGGACGAGAAGTTCTTCCAGGGGGATTTCGCCTTCCTGCCCCGGGTACGCGGCCGCGTCCAGCAGCCGGTGCTCTGCAAGGACTTCATGATTGACCCTTATCAGGTCTATCTGGCCCGCCACTATCAGGCGGACGCCATCCTCTTGATGCTCTCCGTGCTCACCGACGAGGGGTATCGCGCCCTGTTCAAAGTGGCGAAAGAATTGGGCCTCGGGGTGCTCACCGAGGTGAGCAACGAGGAGGAGCTGACCCGCGCCATCGACCTCGGCGCCCCGGTGATTGGCATCAACAACCGGGATCTGCGGGATTTGAGCGTCGATCTCGCCCGCACTCGGCAGCTGGCGGCCAGGATCCCGGGGGATCGGGTGGTGATCAGCGAATCCGGCATCAACCACCGAGCCCAGGTGGCGGCCCTGCGCCACCACGCCAAGGGCTTCCTGGTGGGCTCTTCCCTCATGGCGGAGCCGGATCTGGAGGCCGCGGTGCGCAAGCTCGTGCTCGGCCAGAACAAGGTGTGCGGCCTGACTCGTCCCGAGGACGCCGCCGCCGCCCATCAGGCGGGCGCCGTGTTCGGCGGCCTTATCTTTGTGGCGAAAAGCCCGCGCTACGTGGACATTCCCGCCGCCCGCGCCGTGATGGCGGGTGCGCCGCTCTCTTACGTCGGGGTGTTTCGCAATGCCCAGCCCGCCACCATCGCCAAGACGGTGGATGCGCTGGGGCTCGCCGCCGTGCAACTGCACGGGGATGAAGATGCCGCCTATGTCGAGCCCCTGCGCGCGCTGCTGCCGGCAGGCTGCCAGATCTGGAAAGCGGTTGGAGTCACAAGTGGCGAGCCCCTGCCCGCCCTCGACTACCCGGCGGATCGCCTGCTGCTGGATACGAAAGTCGGCAGCCAGAGCGGCGGCACCGGTCAGGCGTTCGACTGGACTCTGCTGGCCGGGCTCGACAAGAGCAAACTGATGCTGGCAGGGGGGCTCAACCCCGACAACGCCCTCGAGGCCGCCCGGGTGGGCTGTGTGGGCCTTGATTTCAACTCCGGGGTGGAGAGTGCCCCGGGCAGGAAGGATGCCCACAAGCTGGCGGCCGCCTTTGGTGCCCTGCGCCAACTGTGAGCGCCCCCGTGACTCATTCAACGAATTAATGAACTGCGTTTGCCCATAAGCACAAGGAATAATGTATGACCCTGCTCAATCCGTTTTTCGGTGAATTTGGTGGTATGTATGTGCCCCAGATCCTCATCCCCGCCCTGCTCCAGCTGGAGAAGGCCTTCGTCGATGCCAAGGATGATCCGGCTTTCGTCGCCGAGTTTCAGGCGCTCCTGACCGAGTACGCCGGTCGCCCGACACCGCTCACCCTCACCCGCAATTTGACCAAGGGCACCAAGACCCGCCTCTACCTCAAGCGTGAAGATCTGCTGCACGGCGGCGCCCACAAGACCAACCAGGTGCTGGGTCAGGCCCTGCTTGCCAAGCGCATGGGCAAGCACGAGATCATCGCCGAGACCGGCGCCGGTCAGCACGGCGTCGCCACAGCCCTGGCTTGTGCCCTGCTCGGCCTCAAGTGCCGGGTCTATATGGGCGCCAAGGATTGCGAGCGCCAGAAGCCCAACGTATTTCGCATGAAGCTGATGGGCGCCACCGTCATCCCGGTGCACTCCGGCTCCAGCACCCTCAAAGATGCCTGCAACGAGGCACTGCGCGACTGGGCTGCCAACTATGAAACCGCCCACTACCTGCTCGGTACCGCCGCCGGCCCCCACCCCTTCCCCACTATCGTGCGGGAGTTCCAGAAGATGATCGGGGAAGAGGCCAAGGCCCAGTGCTTCGAGAAGGAGGAGCGCCTGCCGGATGCGGTGATCGCCTGCGTCGGCGGCGGCTCGAATGCCATCGGCATGTTTGCGGACTTTATCGACAACCCTGAAGTGCGCCTTATCGGGGTCGAACCCGGTGGTCACGGCATCGAGAGCGGCGAGCACGGCGCGCCGCTGGGTCACGGCAGCAAGGGGGTCTTCTTTGGCATGCACTCCTTCCTGATGCAGGACAACCAGGGCCAGATCCAGGAGTCCTACTCCGTCTCGGCGGGGCTGGACTTCCCCTCCGTCGGCCCCCAGCACGCCCACCTGGCCGCCATCGGCCGCGCCGAGTACCCCTCGGTGACCGACAAGGAGGCACTGGACGCCTTCCAGGAGCTGGCCAAATCCGAAGGGATCATCCCGGCGCTGGAGTCCTCTCACGCCCTGGCTCATGCCCTCAAGATGGCCCGCAGTGAACCGGAAAAAGAGCAGGTGCTCATCGTCAACCTCTCCGGCCGTGGCGACAAAGACATCTTCACCGTTGCCGACATCTTTGAAAAAGAAGGAACCTTGTCATGAACCGTTACGCTCAACTCTTCTCCCGTCTGGACAAGGCCAATCAGGGCGCCTTCGTGCCCTTCGTGATGCTGGGTGACCCCACCCCCGAACTGTCCCTGGCCATCGTCGATGCCCTGGTCCAAGGGGGCGCCGACGCCCTCGAGCTCGGTATTCCCTTCTCCGATCCGGTGGCGGACGGCCCCACCATTCAGGGTGCCGCCCTGCGTGCCTTTGCCAGCCACACCACCCCGGACGACTGCTTCGGCCTGCTCGCCCGCATCCGCGCCAAGTACCCGCAGCTCCCCATTGGCCTCCTGGTCTACGCGAACCTGGTCTATGTGCGCCACATCGACGGCTTCTACGAGAAGTGCCAGCAGGCGGGGGTGGATTCGGTGCTGGTGGCCGACGTGCCGGTGCAGATGTGCGCCCCCTACAAGGCGGCGGCCGACAAGTTCGGCATCGACAGCATCTTTATCGCCCCGCCCAATGGCGACGCCGAAACCCTGAAGCAGGTGGCGGAGCTGGGTAACGGTTACACCTATCTGGTGAGCCGTGCTGGCGTGACCGGTGCCGAGACCAAGGCCGGCATGCCGGTGGAGGGCCTCATCAACTCCCTGCGCGAGTTCAACGCCCCCCCCGCCTTGCTCGGCTTTGGCATCAGCGAACCGGCCCAGGTACGCGATGCCATCAAGGCTGGCGCCGCCGGCGCCATCTCGGGTTCGGCAGTGGTGAAGATCATCGAGACCCACCACCAGAACCCGGAGCATATGCTCACCCGTCTGAAGGAGTTTGTGGAAGGGATGAAGGCCGCGACCAATCGATAAGGGGCGCACTGGCCACATGCCCTTGGCCGTGAATGGTCCGGCTGCGTATCCGCCTCAGCCATAATGATATCAGCGTACCAAAGGGAGCCTAACCGGCTCCCTTTCTATTTCGTATTTGTTATGATCATTAACATCGTTGTACCGTTTCTTGGGAAGGCAATAGGAGAAGAACACTTGAGAACTAAACAATCAGATAATCCAACACTAAGCTTAAAGTGTTAGGGAAGGTGCGAACAAGTCCCTGATATGAGATCATGTTTGTCATCTGGAGCCATGAAAAAGGGTTCATCATGAGTCATCAGCTCACCTTCGCCGACAGTGAATTCAGCAGTAAGCGCCGTCAGACTAGAAAAGAGATTTTCTTGTCCCGCATGGAGCAGATTCTGCCATGGCAAAACATGGTGGAAGTCATCGAGCCGTTTTATCCCAAGGCTGGTAATGGCCGGCGACCTTATCCGCTGGAAACCATGCTACGCATTCACTGCATGCAGCATTGGTACAACCTGAGCGATGGCG